>JAQGMZ010000035.1 GCA_028292045.1 Polaromonas sp.
CGGCGCGCTGGAACTGGCGCGTTACCGTCAGCGTAAAGCGTAGGGCCGCGCCGCCAACGCCGTCGCCGCCCAGGGGACATTCCAAAACAGCACAATCACCGCAAGATTCAACAAGGAAACCCATGCCCGATTTTGACTTTGACCTGTTTGTGATTGGCGGCGGCAGCGGCGGCGTGCGCGCCGGCCGCATGGCGGCGCAGCGCGGCGCCCGCGTCGCACTGGCCGAAGTGGCCGAAATGGGCGGCACCTGCGTCAACCTGGGCTGCATTCCTAAACAACTCTACAGCTACGCGGCGCATTTCGCCGAAAGTTTCGAGCAGTCGCACGGCTTTGGCTGGGTGGGCGAAGCGCCCGTGCTGAACTGGGACACCCTGAAAACCAACCGCGCCCGCGAGATTTCACGCCTCAACGGCATCTACGGCCAGCTGCTCAAAAGCGCCGGTGTCGAGGTCATCAACGGCTGGGCCACACTGGTCGATGCGCACACGGTGGAAGTCGGCGGCCAGCGCCACAGCGCCAAAAACATCCTGATCGCCACCGGCGGCAAGCCCAGCATTCCCGAGTTTCCGGGCAGCGGGCACGTCATCAGCTCAAACGAGATGTTCGACCTGTCGCCCTTCCCGCAGCGCCTGCTGGTGGTCGGCGGCGGCTACATCGCCTGCGAGTTCGCGTCGATCTTCAACGGGCTGGGCTCGGACGTCACGCAGCTGTACCGGGGCACGCAGGTGCTGCGCGGCTTTGACGAGGAGGTGCGCGCCTTCATCGCCGGTGAAATGGTCAAGAGCGGTGTGACGCTGCACCTGAACACCGATGTCGCCGCCATCGAACGCACCGGTGCGCAACTGCAGGTGCGCTTGCTGGATGGCAGCCACATCACCGTCGACACCGTGCTGTATGCGACCGGCCGGGTGCCCCTGGTCGATGGCCTGGGCCTGGAAGCGGCAGGCATCGGGCAAAACAAGTCCGGCGCGATCGAGGTGAACGACCAGTACCAGACCTCGGTGCCGTCCATCTACGCCATCGGCGACGTGACCGCGCGGGTGCAGCTCACGCCGGTCGCGCTGGGCGAGGCCATGGTGGTGGTGGACCAGCTGTTCGGCCCGGCCGACGGCAAGAAGCCGCGCTCCATGAGCTACGAGTTCATTCCGACGGCGGTGTTCACCCACCCCAACATCGGCACGGTCGGCTATTCGCAGGCGGAAGCGATTGAAAAATTCGGCAAGGTCAGCGTCTACCGCAGCGACTTCAAGGCGCTCAAGCACACGCTGAGCGGCAGCACCGAGCGCACCCTGATGAAGCTGATCGTCGAGGACGCGACCGACCGCGTGGTAGGCCTGCACATGGTGGGTTCGGACGCCGGAGAAATCGTGCAGGGCTTTGCCGTGGCGATGAAGGCCGGCGCGACCAAAGCTGTTTTCGACGCTACCCTCGGCATCCACCCGACGATGGCCGAGGAGTTCGTGACGATGCGCGAACCGGTCAAGGCCTGAGCGCCTTTCACGGCCGCGTCATCCTGCGCCCCTATGATGAACGGGCAATGGCAAGCGCCAGGACCCGCCCCGTTGGCGGCTTGCCTGCCACACAACCCCTGCTTCTTGCTTCTTGCTTCTTGCTTCTTGCTTCTTGAAGGATGTTCATGACCCGCCAGAAGCGTTCATTTGCCCGCCTGTTGCCCGGCAGCCCGGGCATTGCGGTTTTTCTAGCGGCCTTGGCCTGTCCCGGCCTGGCGTCGGCCTCGACGGCGGCCGCCTGGTCGGCGCATGAGCAGCAGGTCATTCAAACCTGCCTCAAAGCCAGCAGCCTGAAGCATGCGCGCGCAGGGGCTCGGCCCATGGCGTTCGATGACCGCAGCGCCATCACCGCGCTGCTGGTGGCCGGGCGCTATCCGCAGGCCCACATGAAAAACCAAAGCGGCCGCGAACTGTGCCTGTACAACCGCAAGACGCGCAAGGCCGTTGTCACGCCGGCCGATCAGCTCTCGGCCACCGCACCCACCGCACCCTCACGGAAATAATCTGTCCATGCCCCACCTTCCCCCGTTCATCGCTCCGACCCGCTACACCGACCCGGCAGCCGCGCTGGCCCAGGTGCAGTCCATCTATTCCTTGCAGATTGCGCATTTGCGCGACGCCATGCAGCGCTACGTGGCCGGCGACATGTTGCCCGGCCATGTGCGCGCCTGCTACCCGTTTGTGCGCATCCACACCGACACGGTGGCCCGCGCCACCCTGGAAACGCCCGACATCCTGCAGCTCAGCTATGGCTTCGTCGCCGGGCCGGGACGCTTTGAAACCACGCTGACCCGGCCCGACCTGTACGGCGCCTACTACCTGGAACAATTCCGGCTGCTGATGCAAAACCATGACGTCGCCCTGGAAGTGGGCACCAGCACGCAGCCCATCCCGATCCATTTTTCGTTTGCTGAAAACGACCACATCGAAGGCACCATGAGCGCGCCGCGACGCATGCTGATGCGCGACGTGTTCGACCTGCCCGACCTGGCCGCCATGGACGACGGCATTGCCAACGGCACGTTTGAAGCCCGGCCCGGCGAACCGCAGCCACTGTCGCTGTTCACGGCGGCGCGGGTCGACTATTCGCTGCAGCGCCTGCGCCACTACACCGGCACCTCGCCGGAATGGTTCCAGAACTTCGTGCTGTTCACCAACTACCAGTTCTACATCGACGAGTTCGTGCGGCTCGGCCACCAGGAAATGGCCGACCCGCACAGCGAGTACATCGCCTTCATCGAGCCGGGCAACGTGGTCACGCGGCGCACGGGCCTTGGCGCCGAAAGCGGCGACGCGCTGGGGGCGCCGCCACCGCGCCTGCCGCAGATGCCGGCCTACCATCTGGTGCGGGCCGACCGCACCGGCACCACCATGGTCAACATCGGCGTCGGCCCGGCGAACGCCAAGAACATCACCGACCATGTCGCCGTGCTGCGCCCGCACGCCTGGATCATGCTGGGCCACTGCGCCGGCCTGCGCAACAGCCAGCAGCTGGGCGACTATGTGCTGGCCCACGGCTATGTGCGCGAAGACCATGTGCTCGACGAGGAACTGCCGCTGTGGGTGCCGA
>JAQGMZ010000039.1 GCA_028292045.1 Polaromonas sp.
TCTTCCAGCCTGTCTGGCCGGGAGACTAACAGCATGCGCTGCATCCCGATGCTTACAAACAGGAACACGGCCTCGGACAAGCCGACGTCAAACAGCCGTAAGACCCGCTCAACTTCGAGCTGCAGGACCTCGAACTTGAAGTCCTTTTGCGCCGGGTACCGGGCCACGATGAACTCTCTGGCAATTTCCAGGATGGTCAGCGTCGCCAGGCCCAGAAAGTCGAACTTGACCAGGCCGATCGCCTCCACGTCGTTCTTGTCGAACTGGCTCACGGCCGAACTGCTGCCGGGCTGCAGGTACAGCGGGCAAAAATCGGTCAGCTTGCCCGGGGCGATCAGCACGCCGCCGGCATGCATGCCGACGTTGCGCGTCAGACCCTCGAGCTTGCGCGCCAGTTCCAGCAGCGTGCGGACGTCTTCTTCCTTGCTTTCGCGCTCGGCCAGCAGCGGCTCGGCCTCCAGCGCATAGACCAGCTTGTCGTTTTTCTTGCGGTCAGCAGGCACCAGCTGCAGCGTGACGGCCTGGCCGGGCTTGTTGGGAATGAGCTTGGAAATGCTGTCGCAAAAGCCGTAGGGAAAGTCCAGCACCCGGCCCACGTCGCGAATCGCGGCGCGCGCCGCCATGGTGCCGAAGGTCACGATCTGGCTGACGGCGGCATGGCCGTACTTGTCCTTCACATAGTCGATCACGCGGTCGCGGTTGCTCTGGCAAAAGTCGATGTCGAAGTCGGGCATCGACACCCGTTCGGGGTTCAGGAAACGCTCGAACAGCAGGTTGTAGCGCAGCGGGTCGAGGTCGGTGATCTTCAGCGCATACGCCACCAGCGAGCCGGCGCCCGAACCGCGCCCCGGCCCGACCGGGCAGCCGTTGGCCTTGGCCCACTGGATGAAGTCGCCGACGATCAGGAAGTAGCCGGGAAAACCCATCTTCAGGATGGTGTTGATCTCGAACTCCAGCCGCGCGGCATATTCCGGCCGCTTGGCATCGCGGATTGACGGGGACGGGTACAAGTGCAGCAGCCGCTCCTCCAGCCCTTCGAACGAGGTGTGGCGAAAGTAGTCTTCGGCCGGCATGCGCACGCCGTTGACCTCGGGCGTCGGAAACTCCGGCAGCATCGGCTTGCCCAGCTCCAGCGTCAGGTTGCAGCGCCTGGCAATCTCCACCGTGTTGGCCAGGGCCGACGGCACATCTTCAAACAGCGCCTGCATCTGGGCCGTTGACTTGAAATACTGCTCGCGCGTGAACTTGCGCACCCGGCGGGCATTGCCCAAAATTTCACCTTCCGCAATGCACACCCGCGCTTCGTGCGCCTCGTAGTCGTCGTAGGTCAGAAACTGGACCGGGTGCGTGGCCACGACCGGCAGCCTGAGCTGCGCTGCCAGCTGCACCGCCGCCCGGACGTGGCGCTCGTCGTCGGGATGCCCGGAACGCTGCAGCTCGAGGTAAAACCGCTGCGCAAACATGGCCGAGAGGTGCCCGGCGCACTCCGTCGCCCGGGCGCTGTCGCCTTGCACCAGCGCCTGGCCCACGGCGCCGCGCTGCGCGCCCGACAGGGCAATCAGGCCTTCGTTCAGCGCCTGCAGCCATTGCAGCTTGACCACGGCCTGGTCGCGCACCACGTTCTGGGTCCAGGCGCGCGTGATCAGCTCGCACAGGTTGAGGTAGCCCTGCTTGTTTTGCGCCAGCAGCAGCAGGCGAGAAGCCGGCGCGCCGGCCTCCTTGCCCGGCGCTTCAAGCCAGATGTCGGCCCCGATCAGCGGCTTGACGCCGGCCTTGCGGCCCTGCTTGTAAAACTTGACCGTGCCGTACAGGTTGCTCAGGTCGGTGATCGCCAGCGCGGGTTGCCGGTCGGCGGCCGCGGCGCTAACGATTTCATCAATGCGGTTGGTGCCGTCAACGACTGAAAATTCGGTGTGGATTCTTAAATGGACAAACATGCGCTTCATTTTAGGTTGCGCCCTTGGGGGCAGCGCCGCCGCTTATCCGCGGGCTGCCCGCCTCTGCGCAGGGCCGCCTGCCTACAATTGCGCCATCATGCAAATTCTGAATATAGCGGCCTACAAGTTCGTGGCGCTGGACGCCCTGCCCGAGCTGAAGGCGGGCGTGGCCCAGGCGCTGGCAGCGCGCCACATCAAGGGATCTGTGCTGCTGGCCGATGAAGGAATCAACCTGTTCCTGGCGGCCGGCAGCGCGGCCATTCATGATTTTTTGGCATGGCTACGGCGGGATGCCCGCTTCGAGGACCTTGACATCAAGGAAAGCTGGTCGGCCACGCAGCCCTTTGGCAAGCTGCTGGTCAGGGTCAAGCCGGAAATCATCCGCATGAACCAGCCAGCCCTGCGGCCCTCGGCGGGCCGGGCGCCGGCGGTCGGCGCGGACACGCTCAAGCGCTGGCTTGACAAGGGCACGGACGATGACGGCCGGCCCGTGGTCATGCTGGACACGCGCAACACCTATGAAGTCGATGCAGGCACGTTTCGGCAGGCGGTGGACTGGCGCCTGGAAAAATTCACGGAATTTGCGCAGGCCGTGAAAGAGCGCCATCAGGAACTGGCGGGCAAGACGGTGGTGAGCTTTTGCACCGGCGGCATACGCTGCGAAAAAGCAGCCCTCTACCTGCAGCAATCTGGCATGGCCCATGTCTACCAGCTGGACGGCGGCATCCTGAAATATTTCGAGGTCTGCGGCCAGGCGCATTTTGACGGCGATTGCTTTGTGTTTGACGACAGGCGCGCGGTGGATTCGGCGCTCCGGCCCCGCCTCGGGGTTGGCGCATCGTCCGACACGGCTGACGCGCCGGCCATGCCAAGCTGGGCGGGTTGAAACCCACGGACTTTTTCATGCCCACTTCCCAGACAGCTTTGCCCACCGCCATGCCGGCACCGCTGCTGGCCGGGCGGTTTCAGCAGGTTCGACGCCAGTCCGAAAGGCTGATCGAGCCGTTGACCGCAGAAGACTGCCAGTTGCAGTCGATGCCGGACGCCAGCCCGGCCAAATGGCACCTGGCCCACCTGACCTGGTTTTTTGAAACCTTTGTGCTCGAGCGCTTCGAGCCGCAGTTCACGCCTTTCGACGCCAGCTTTCGCGTCTTGTTCAACAGCTACTACCATGCGGTAGGCGACAAGTCTCCACGCGCCCAGCGCGGGCTGATCAGCCGCCCGTCGCTGGAGAGCGTGCTGCGCTACCGCGCGCAGGTCGATGCGCGCGTGCTGGACGTCATCAGCCGCGCCGGTGAAGCCGACCGCGCTGAACTGGCCCAGCTCATCGACCTGGGCCTTCACCACGAGCAGCAGCACCAGGAACTGCTGCTGACCGACATCCAGCATGCCTGGTCCTTCAACCCGCACGGCCCCGCGTATGCCAGAGGGTGGCCGCTGGCAAGCACCGCGCCGCAGCTGCACCGCTGGCATGCCTACGAAGGCGGCTTGGTCCAGCACGGGTTCGATGCCTTGCTGGACGGCGACTTTGCCTTCGACAATGAAACGCCGCGCCATCCGGCTTACGTGGCCCCGTTCGAGCTGGGAAGCCGCCTGGTCACCAATGGCGAACTCATCGGGTTCATTGCAGACAAGGGTTACCAGCGGCCGGAACTGTGGCTGTCCCTGGGCTGGGACTGGGTGCAGGCGGGGCCGCATGCCCTGCCGCTCTACTGGCAGGCCGATGGCGGCGCTTATCGCCATTTCACGCTGCAGGGCCTGCTTGAGGTGGATCCGAACACGCCGGCCTGCCACCTCAGTTATTTTGAAGCCGATGCCCTGGCGCGCTGGGCCGGTGCCCGGCTGCCGACTGAATTCGAATGGGAACTGGCCGCGCGCCGGCTTGCGGCATCAAGCCTCAAAACCGGCAATTTTGTGGAAATGGCCGCGTTTCACCCCTTGCCGCAGCAACAGGCCAGCCGCGAGGCCCCGGCGCAAATGCTGGGCGACGTCTGGGAATGGACGCAGTCCAACTACAACCCCTACCCCGGCTACCGGCCGTGGGAGGGGCTGGTCGGCGAGTACAACGGCAAGTTCATGTGCAACCAGTTTGTGCTGCGCGGCGGCTCCTGCGCCACGGCCCAAAGCCATATGCGCGCCAGCTACCGCAATTTTTTTCCGCCGGATGCGCAGTGGCAGTTCAGCGGCGTGCGGCTGGCGCGCGACATTCAAAGGTAAGGCGCCTTGGGCGCGCCGGGTTCTGGCGCCGGTTGCGGCTTGCGCTCCGGCAAGGGGATATATTCATCGTCGCCCTCGACCCGCCCCATTTTTTGCGCCGCCCAGTCCTGGCCGGCCTGCGCGATGCGCTCTTTGCGGCTGGAGACAAAATTCCACCAGACATGCCGGTGCCCGTCGAGCCTGTCGCCGCCCAGCACCATGAAACGCGCCGCCGCCGGCGCACCGACACGCACGGCGGCGCCCGGCGCCAAAATGGCCAGGGTGCGCGGGGGGACGGTTTCGCCATCGACTTCCAAGTCGCCTTGGATGCCGTAGAGGGCCAGTTCCTCGGCCAGCGGCGCAAGGTCGAGCGTGGAACCGGCTGCCAGGCTGATGTCGAGGTAGAGCGTTTTGGAAAAGGTCCTGACAGGCGACGCCCTTCCGAATGCCTCGCCGATCAGCACGCGCACCGTGGACGCGCCAATCTGTACGAGCGGAAGCTCGCTGGCGGGCGTGTGCGCAAAACCAGGCTCAGCTTCCTCATGCGCCTTGGGCAAGGCGGCCCAGAGCTGCAGGCCATGCTGCAGATAAGCCTGGCCCTTCAGGTCATCGGGCGCCCGTTCCGAATGCACAATCCCGCGGCCAGCCGTCATCCAGTTGATGGCGCCCGGTTCGATCCGCTGGACCGACCCCAGGCTGTCCCGGTGCAGGATGGCGCCGTCAAACAGGTAGGTCACGGTGGCCAGCCCGATATGCGGATGCGGCCGCACATCGTGGTTGGCGCCGGCCTCTACATCGAGCGGGCCGAAATGGTCGAAAAACACAAAAGGCCCGACCGCCTGGCGCGCGGCAGCGGGTAACAGCCGGCTCACCAGGAAGCCGCCGCCCAGGTCCTTGCCATGCCCGGTCAATTTGACGTCGATGCTCATGACCGCCACTCCGGCCGGGCGGCGTGGTCGAACTTGATTTCCGTGGCCATAAAACGTCCTGTTGAATTCTCGAAAAAAAAGGGCAGGCACCTAGCGCCGCAGCAGCGGGCGCGGCAGTGGGTCAGCGCCGAAAGCGCTCTGCCACGCCGCTTACCCGCTCACCAAAGCTGCGCGCCGTTTCCAGATCGCCCGGCGCCATTTCGCCAGCACCCGCGTCTGAAGGAGATTGCGCCATCGCACCGCTGTAGGACCCCAGGAAATTGGGATCGTTGCGCTGCGCCGCCTTGCTGCTGCTGGGCAAAATTCCCTGGCTCACCCAGATGCCGCCGTGCTGCATGGCCAGGGTGAACAGGTAGTTGAGCGTGGACGACTTGTCGCCATTGGTCGCGGCGCTGTTGGTGAAACCGGCAAACAGCTTGTCCTTCCAGGACTCGGTGTACCAGGGCTTGGACGACGCGTCGGCAAATTTTTTGAACTGCCAGCTGACGCTGCCCATGTAGGTGGGCGAGCCCATGATGATGGCGTCGGCCGCAGCCAGCAGTTCCCAGCCTCCTGCGGGCAGGTTGCCTTCGGCATCAATGGCGATCAGTTCGGCGCCGGCACCCGCTGCCACGGCTTGCGCCATGCGCTGGGTGTGGCCATAGCCCGAATGGTAGACCACGGCCACCGCCGGCTCCCGGGAAGTCAGTGCGCCAGGCATCAGGCGCCCCGTCCATTGCCGTCAACGCTCCAGGCGCCTGCGCCCCAGGCGGCAACGGTCAGCAAGCCGCCGACCACGGCAATGTTCTTGAAAAAAGCCTGTTGCTGCTGCATGACCTGCTCGGCCGGAACCGCCCAGAAGTTGTGAAAGATGAAGGTGATGACCACGGTGAACAAGGCAATGCCCAGGGCGGCCCAGCGTGTCTGCCAGCCAATCAGCAGCAGCAGCCCCAGGCCCAGTTCGATGCCGATCGCGGCCGATGCCGCCAGTTCCGGAAACGGCACGCCCTTGGAAGCGATATAGCCCGCCGTTCCGGCAAAGCCGCCAATCTTGCTGAAGCCTGCCGGTATAAACAGCAGCGCCAGCAGGACGCGGCCAATGAGGGAAAGCGGGTTTTGCAAAGCAGTGAACATGAAAATCCTTGTAGAAAAAATAATGGGAAGCATGATGAATCAAAAACAGCGGCCGGACAAGCACATGCGCCTGCCCGGCCGCACGGACGGTCAGGGCGCCAGGTCAAACACCAGGACTTCAGCGGCCAGGCCATTGGCCAGTTGCAAGCGGCTTTCAGACTGTAGCGCTATCCCATCGCCAGCATCGAGCGTTTGCCCATTGACATCGAGCCGCCCCCGGACAAGGTGCACATAGGTCTTGCGCAGCGGGTCGAGCGCCATGGCTGCCGCTTCCCCGCCGTCGAAAAGGCCCGCGTACAGCCTGGCGTCGGCATGAATCAGGACCGATTCCTGCGCGCCGTCGGGCGCCGCGACCAGCCGCAGGGCGCCGCGCTTTTCGTGGTCCGGAAATGCCTTTTGCTCGTAGCTGGGCGCAATGCCGGTGGCATTGGGCAGCAGCCAGATTTGCAGGAAATGCGTGGTTTGCCCCTCGGCATGGTTGAACTCGCTGTGCTGCACGCCGGTGCCGGCGCTCATGCGCTGCACATCGCCGGGCGGAATGCCCTTGACGTTGCCCAGGCTGTCCTTGTGCGCCAGTTCGCCGCTCAGCACATAGCTGATGATTTCCATGTTCTGGTGGGCATGCGTTCCAAAACCGCGGCCGGCGGCAATGCGGTCTTCGTTGATCACCCGCAGGTTGCCGAAGCCCATGTGGTCCGGGTCGTGGTAGCCGGCAAAAGAAAACGAGTGGAAGGATTTGAGCCAGCCGTGGTCGGCGTAGCCGCGTTCGTCCGATGGCCGTAATGTCATCATGATGGGTTCCTTTCAAGGTTGATTGCAATGCCTTTACTGTACGGACGGGCCTGGCCTTCATCGTTGCGCCTGTTTGCTGGCATCATTCAAATTATTTGAACGGTCAAGCATGGCGAAAATCAACAACCCGGTTCGTGACGCGCTGACGCCGGACGTCATCAGGCTGATTGACGCCATTCACCGCAGCGGCAGCATGGCGGCGGCGGCGCGGGAACTGGGGGTGGTGCCCAGCGCCCTGACCTACCGCATCCGGCAGGTGGAAGATGCGCTGGATGTGCTGCTGTTCGACCGTTCCTCGCGCCAGGCCCGGCTCACCGTGGCGGGCCATGAGTTGCTGCGCGAAGGCAATCGCCTGCTGCTTGAACTCGACGCCATTGCCAACCGCGTCAAGCGCGTGGCCACCGGCTGGGAGCCGCAGCTCACGCTGGCCGTGGACAGCGTGATTTCGCGCACCACGGTGCTGGAGCTGTGCGAGGCGTTCTTCGCCATGAACCCGCCGACCCGCCTGAAGATCCGGGAGGAAGCGCTGTCAGGCACGCTCGAAGCCATCCTGACCGGCCAGGCCGACCTGGCCATTGGCGTGGCGCTGGAGCCGGTGCCCAACCTGTCGGTGCAAAGCAGGCCGCTGGGCACGCTCCAGTTCATTTACGCCGTGGCGCCGCACCATCCGCTCGCGCAAGCCGACGAGCCGGTGACCGACGCGCAGCTCATGGGGCACCGGGCGGTGGCCGTGGCCGATTCGATTCAGCGCGGCAACGGCGTGACCAGCGGGCTGCTGGGCGGGCAGGACATTTTTACCGTGCCCGGCATGCAGGAAAAGCTCGATGCCCAGCTGCGCGGGCTGGGCGGCGGCTTCCTGCCGGAATACCTGGCGCGTCCGCACATTGCCGCCGGCCGGCTGGTGGAAAAGCAGATGCAGCGCGCCACACGGGTGGTGCCCATGCGCTACGCCTGGCGCTGCGCGGCGGCCGGCAGCGAAGGCCGCGCCCTGCAGTGGTGGCTGCAGCAACTGGCCAATGCGACCACCCGCAAGGCATTGCTGGAGCGGCCCCATGCCTCGTAAATCAGCGCTTGGCGCCAGCGCGGCCCGGCTGCGGTGTAGAGTGCATGCATGGCGTTTGCAAATGCCCGGCTTTTGACGGTGCATGCGCTGCACGTTTCCACAGCCATTTTCCGCTTCGCTTTTTTTCGTCCCTTTTTCCGTTCATCTTCCTTCACTCAGAAAAAGTAAAAAAGTCATGACAAACAAACCCTTCACCGCTTCTTTTTTTGAATCTCCAACCCCACGCCACATAGCCGTCGTGGGGGCCGGCATCGCGGGCGTCACATGCGCGCGCACGCTGGTTCAGGCCGGGCACCGGGTCACCGTCTTTGAGAAAAGCCAGGGCGCTGGCGGCCGCATGGCCACCCGGAGCACCGAATTCGGCGGTTTTGACCATGGCGCCCAGTATTTCACCGTGCGCGACGAGCGCTTTGAAAAAGCACTGGCCACGGCCTCCGGCCTGGTGCGGCCCTGGAGCGCCAACACCGTGCGCATTCTGGATGACCTGGGCCAGGTGGTGGCCGCCTCATTGCCGGCCAATGAAGCGCACTGGGTGGCCAAGCCAGGCATGAACGCCCTGGTCCGCCAGTGGGCCCAGCCCCTGATTGATGCGGGCCAGCTGGTGCTGGACACGCGCGTGGTGTACATCGAGGAAGACAAGCTCGACCCGAAGCGCTGGCAATTGCAGACCGACGGCCCGGGCGCCGGCGTGCACTCGGGGTTTGATGCGGTCGTGCTCGCCATGCCTGCGCCGCAAGCCCATGCCTTGCTCCGCGACTCCGAAGTTGCCGCGTCCTTGCTGGCCGCCGTCGGAGAAGTGAATGTGGCGCCTTGCTGGACGCTGATGGTGGCTTTTCCGCAGGCGCAGCAGCCCACGCTGTCGAGCCTGGGGCCGCAATGGAATGTGGCGCGCAGCACGCACCACCGCATCGCCTGGCTGGCCCGCGAATCGTCCAAGCCGGGGCGCGGTCCGATCGAACGCTGGACCGTCCAGGCCAGCCCGGCCTGGTCGCAGCGCCACCTGGAAGACGGCGCCGAGCGCGTCAAGGGCAAGCTGCTGAAGGCCTTTACCGAGGTGACCGGCATCCGCTCCGAGCCGCCTTACGCCTCTGTGCATCGCTGGCGCCATGCCCAGACCACCCGGCCGCTGGGCAAGACCCACGCCTGGGATGCCGGATCGCGCATCGGCGCCTGCGGCGACTGGTGCCTGGGCCACCGGGTCGAAGACGGATTCGTGTCCGGACTTGAAATGGCGCTGGCCATTATTTAACCCGTTGAAATGACAACGACGGGAGCACCCCCTCCCCACCAGCAGAGGCCGTGGAACCGATTTGGTCAGGCGGCAGGCGAAGTGGGAAGCGTCGGGGCGCCCCCTCCCCACCAGCCAGGGCCGCGGGACTGGCTTTGCCAGACCGCAGGCGCAGCGGCCCCCTCGGCGGGCAGTGAACCACACGCAGCGGGGAGCGTGGGGGCCTCGAGATACCTTGGCCGTTTCGCACCCTCGCCCACCGGTCCGCTGCATGCGGGTTCGCTGGTGGCGGCCCTGGCCAGCTGGCTCGATGCCCGGGCGCATGGCGGGCAGTGGCTGGTGCGGATC
>JAQGMZ010000060.1 GCA_028292045.1 Polaromonas sp.
ACTCGGCCAAGACCGCCGGCACGTATGGCGAGCGCGACATTGTCGAGCGCGCTTATGCCGACCGGGCCAATTACCAGCTGATGGTGGCCACCGGCGACAACCAGCGCATCAAGGAGGCGCTGGCGGCTGTGCGCGCGAAAGCCTGCGTTTATGTCGGGCATCCCGGTTTTCCCGAGTCGATCGTCTACGGCTACTACAAATCGTTCGATCAGGTGCTGCGCTACCTGACGTACTCCGACTGCAACCTCGAAATTGAAGGACTCACCTGATGGCCTACACCGCCCTTTCTGTCATGCCGGTCGCGCCATCGCGCTTTGCCACGCCCGCCGACTTCGAAGCGCAAGTCGATGCGCACCTGATCGCGCAGGTCACGCTGGTGGCGCAGCTCAATGCCTTGATTGCCCAGCTCAATGCGGGCTCGGCCGGCATCATCATGAGCACCGCCACCTTTGCCATGAACTTGACCGCCCTGGCTGCGCTCACGGCCACCGCGTTCGACGTAACTGTGCCGGGCGCGCTGGCGACCGACACCATCGTCGTGACGCCCGCCGAGTGGTCCACGAACACCGCGCACCGCGCCCGCATCGACCACAGTGCCTACTGGGTCAGCGCCGGCGTCGTGCGCGTGATCATCAAAAACAACGACGCCACCGCCGCCGTGCTGACGCCCGGCACATGGATCGTTGCCGTCCTGCGCACACCCTAAAGGATCGCCATGCACCTATTGATCAGGAATGACCGCGTCATCGCAACCGCGACGGATGACTATGCCGGGCCGGAAGACCACATGCAGGCACCGGCCGACTTTGACAGCAGCCTCCTGGCGGAGTATCGAGTGGTCGACGGCATGGCCGTGCGGGTGCCCAGCACGCGCATCACCAAGTTGGCGTTTGACAACCGCTTCACCGACGCCGAGCTGGTCACCATCGAAATGTACGGGCTGGACAACCCGGCCGCGTCTATGGCCCAGCGCCAGATGGCCGCCACCATGCGGGTCAATCAGCGAAAAATTGACCGGGCTGCCTTCATCGACCTGGCCCGGCTTGACACCCGCGAGGGCGTGCAGATGCTTGAAGCCGCTGGCATTCTGGCCGTCGGCCGGGCATTGCAAATTCTGGATGCGCCGGTGCTGGCTGAGGAAAAGCCGCTGTGAAGGTCGCGCTGTATGTGGGCGACCACGCTGGTGACAGCTTGCCCGTGCGTGCCGGCTGGTGGATCACGCGCAAGGTGCAAAAAGGGCCGTATGCAGGCGTGACGCATTGCGAAGCGATCCATGCCGAGCATGCCGATGGCGCAGTGACGATTGCCAGCGCCTCCTTGCGCGACGGCGGCGTAAGAAGCAAGCGCGTGCGACTCAACCCCGCGCACTGGCAAGTCGTCAATGTGCCGCAATGGGACGTAGTGCGGTCGGTCGATTTTCTGGCCGAAACCAACCGGATGAAATACGACCTGCGCGGCGCGATTGCCACCGCGTTCCTGGGCAGCGAAGACCACGCCCGCTGGTTCTGCAATGAATGGGTGGGCAGGCCGTTCTTGCGCGCATCGGCCAATTTCGGCCCGCACCAGTTCGCGGCTGTCTGTCTGAGCCTGGGGCGCGAAGTAACGCAAGATTTTTTCAATGACCGTATGAATTGCGCGAGCTGGGCCAACGGACTAATAGAGTACTAGAAGAAGAAAAAGACGGACGACCTGGCCCGGTGTTAGAGCACTGGACCAAGCCCCGACCGCAGAGCAAGCCTGCAAGCCGGCAAGGCCCGCCACCCTGTACAGAGTGCGGCTGAGCTTACCAAAATTTCCCACAAGGAAAAGGGTTTGCAATGGATGAGATTCGATGCGGCGCTTGCGCCCGAAAACTTGGCACGGGTGTGTTCACGCACCTGGTCATCAAATGCCCCCGCTGCGGGGCCATGAATACCTTGAGGGCCGCGAGCCCCACACCAGAGCGCCCTGAGCGCCTTTCCCTTGAAAGCGCGACTCATGAGAACAGTTCCCATCATTCCCTGGCTCGGCGGCAAGCGCCGCCTGGCTGACACTTTGATCAGCCGGTTCCCACCACATAGCTGCTACGTCGAGGTCTTTGCCGGTGGCGCGGCGCTCTACTTCCTGCGCCATCCGGCCGAGGTCGAAGTGATCAACGACGTCAATGGCGACCTGGTCAACCTCTACCGGGTAGTTAAGCACCACCTGGAGGAGTTTGTTAGGCAGTTTAAGTACGCGCTGTCGAGCCGGCAAATATTCAAGTGGACGCAGGCCACGCCCCCTGAGGTGTTAACCGACGTGCAGCGGGCTGCGCGCTTCTTCTACCTGCAGCAGCAGGCCTTTGGTGGACGCGTGCAGGGTCAAAGCTGGGGCACGGCGACCACCGCGCCCCCGATCAACCTGTTAAGGATCGAGGAGAACCTGAGTGCTGCGCACCTGCGCCTGGCCAGCGCCTACATCGAGCAGCTCGACTGGGCGACATGCATGGACCGCTATGACAGGCCACATACGCTGTTTTATATGGACCCGCCGTACTGGCAGACAGAAGGGTATGGTGTGCCGTTTGCGTGGGACCAGTACGAGCTCATGGCCACCAAGCTGCGCAAGATCAAGGGCAAGGCCATCATCAGCTTGAACGACCACCCGGACATCCGCAAGTGCTTCGAGGGCTTCGGTATGGAGTCCCTAAGCATCGACTACACGGTCGGGGGCGGGGGTAACAAAGTCGAGCGTCAGGAGCTGATCATCTACAGCTGGGATCGGGAGGCGGAGCCGGCCGGATTGTTCTGAGGTTTGTTGCGTTAATCGAGGCCAGCGCCCCAGGTTCGATTAACGCTCAATTGCTGCGCGGCACTGTGCAAAAACGATTGCAAATCTGTGCAAATACGATTCCGTCCGTACAGTCATGACCTGACCGTTCACAGGACAAGGCAGTCTCGAAGCAGC
>JAQGMZ010000110.1 GCA_028292045.1 Polaromonas sp.
CCTGCTGGAGCAAACGCCCGTCACCCTGGACCAACAGCCCCGATTGGACCTGCAACTGGGCCTTTCTGCCCGGATCACGATCGTGTAAATCAAGCAGCAGCGCCTTGGCCCTGACGCTGAGGTCCACTGCTTCCCAGCCTAGCGGGGCGCGTGAAACCTGAGCCAACAACAGCATGGCATCGATCAGTTGGCCCATTTGCGCCGCCCCGGCGCGGATACGCGTCAGGTAATGCCGGCTGCGCTCGTTCAGGGGCGGTGCATCCACGCGGGTTAGCGACTTTTCAAGCAGGTTGCCAAAGCCATTGATGCTGCTCAGCGGACTACGCAAATCATGCGATACCGAATAGGAAAACGTCTCCAGTTGCTGGTTTGCAAGCTTCAGCTGTAAAGTGCGCTTATCCACCCGCTCTTCAAGGCTTGCGTTGAGCTGCAAGATGTCCTGGCGTGCCTGCCTACGCTCCCGGATATCGGTGTTCACAATCATCACGCCGTTAACCTGGCCATTTTCATCGTACACCACGGTTCCCCGCATCTCGACATACACCGGCGATCCATTGCAAGCCACTTGCTCCCTTTCGCCAGTCCAGTTCACATCCGCGCCCCGAATTTTCTTGATGATATCCATCAGCACCTGCGGGTCTCGGTACATGTCCGCCAGCAGGGTTTTGCCCATCACCGCTTCAGCTGACCAGCCGTAAAGACGCTCTGCGCCTTTGTTCCAGAAACGAATGGTCAGGTCCAGGTTGCGCACCACGATGGCGTCAGGCACTAGGTCCAGCAAGGAAGCTTGCTCGCGTAGCTTTGCCACAGCTTGACGCATGATCTGTTCACTGCGCCTGCGTTCCAGCTGAGCACGCAAACTGACGATGCTGAACGCCAGGTTGTCGGCTAGCTCTTGCAACAGGCGAACCTCTTCTGGCGCAAATTCCTGAACCTGGCCGGTATACAGGCAAAGCACTCCAAAGCTCTTGTTTTCGCTGCACAAAGGCAGGAACAGCGCGCTGAGGTAGCCGCGCTGCAGCGCAGCCTTGCGCCAGTGAAACTTGCGATCCGCCTTGCGGATGTCGTGGATTTGCTGCGGCAGACCAGTGCAGATGGCTTGGTCAGAAGACCCGTGCCCCTTGACAGGGTCGTTGCGCCAGCACAGCGCGATAGCCTCCAGGTAGCCCAGTTCCTCGCCCGCATGGGCCATCGGCTGAATGTTTTTGACCTCGTCATCGTTCGCATAACCCACCCAGGCCATGCGGTAGCCGCCCACGCTCACCGCCACGCGGCACACTTCGGCGAGCAAACCGGCTTCGTCGTGGATGCAGTTGATGGCAATGCTGGACCGGCTCAGCATGTGCAATGCCCGCAAGGTAGCAGCCAGCGCCAGTTCGGCCAGCTTGCTTTGGGTGATGTCGCGCGCCGTGCCCACCACGCGCTCGAGCGCACCGGCGGCGTTGAACACGGGATAGGAGCGGTCGCGTATCCAGCGGGTCTGATCATCGGGTGAAAAGATGCGGTACTCGATATTGGCCGTCTGCCCGACCTCGTTGAGATCGCTGGCCAGCTTCAGCAGGTGCCGGTCTTCGGGCACCACGGCATCGGCGGCAGAACCAGGCGCGGCGTACAGGCTCTCGCAGCTGCGACCCCATACTTTCTCGTAGCCCGGGCTGATGTAGCGTACACGTCCACCGCGGGCGTCGATGCTGTAGAACACGTCTTCAACGTTTTCGGCGAGTTCACGAAAGCGCGATTCGCTGTTGAAAAGCGCTGCCTCGGCGCGCGCGCGTTCCAGGGCAAGCCGCGCCAGCCGCGTGGCCGCAGCCATCAGTGCCAGATCGCCGGGCTGCGGCTTGCCGGGCAGGCGGCGGTAAATTGCAAAAATTGCCAGGACCTCGCCATCATTGCCTGTCACTGGCGTGCTCCAGCAGGCTCGCAGGCCGTTCGCTGCCAGCACTTCTCGGAAACCGATAACCAGCGGATCCTGTTGGAGGTTTTCGACAATGACGGCCTCCTTGCGGTACGCCGCCGTTCCACAAGCCCACGATCCTTCGGCGATGAGCAGACCGTTGATCGCCTGAACAAAGCCTTGCGGCAAACTGGGCGCAATCCCATCGCCCAGGTACCCGCCCTTTGCCAGCAAAATGGAGCACACACTTTGCGGTTCGCTGTTTTCTATCAGCCGCACAATCGCTACAAGCGCCTCGTTAAGCGGTGCGCCACCTGCGATGAGGATTAATATTTTCTCTTGCGCCAGGGCAAATCTTTCCGCTGCCTTGATTTTGGTGACATCAATGAAGACAGCCAAACCGCCAATCGGCTGGCTGTCCGGGCCAAGCAGAGGCCGGGTGTCTAATCTCAGGATTTGGTCCGGGATGTCAGGCCTGCACAACGTCAGGTCCAAATTGTTGATGCTGCCACCGCGCAAGGTCTGCTCCAGCAGTTCGCCAGGAGGAATCATTTTTCCATCGAGCGTCATCAGCTTGAAGTCCTGCTTCCAGCGGTCAAACACCATACCTTCCCCGGGTGCTGGAAACATCTTGCATGCAGCGGCATTGAAGTGCATGAACTGGCCGCTCGTACCCACGGCAATGACCCCTTCGCTCATGCTGTTCAGGATTAAATCGCGCATGGTGCGATCTGCGATAGCCTGGTGCAGGGCTGTGTCCAGCTCGATGTGCTGCGCTTGCAAAGACTGCACCATGTTTTTAAAAAGCAGCTTCAGCCGGCCAAGCTCATCTTGGCGTGGAGGAGGCGAGTTGGCATGCTCAAGCAGACCTCCAGGCGCGATTTCTTTTGCCTGTTTCAAAATTGCATGGGCAGGGTTGACCACCAGGCGCTTGCCCAGAACCCATGCACACGCCAAGCCAAAAGCGGTCATGCCCAGCAGGACCGCAAGGTCAGCCAGCAGCAAACGGCGCGAAGCCGCCGTGACAACGTCCCGCGACACGCTGATGGTTACAAAAATTCCGCCATCGGCGGCACCGCTTACCGGAGCATATGCATAGATGCGTTCAAGGCCATTGACGTCCACGGCTTCGCGGCTGCCCGCTTGCTGGGCGTTCAGGGCCTCCAGCAAAACGGTATCTTGCTCCAGAGTGCCCGGCAGGCCCGTGCGGGCAGGGTAAGCCGCCAGCACAACGCCGCGCCTGTCAATTACCCGCAATTGCGCACCGTCTGTCAGCGTTCCGGCACGCAATGCCTTGTCCAATGCAGCAAGTTTCAGTACGGCAAATGCAATGCCGTTGAAAACCACTTGGCTGTCGTAGATGGGGACGCTGAAAGCAATCCCAGGTAGCCCGCTTTGGCCTAAGCCATATTGGCCCACCGAAAACTGCTGTGTTGCCAACACGCGCTTGAAGTAGGGGCGGTTGCTTGCGTCGACATCTCTGCCAGAATCCACACCGCGACAAAAAATTTTCCCGTCCAGGTTGACGGCCCCGAGATTAACGTAGTCCCCGTTTTGAGCAATCAGGTTTTCGAGGTATTTTTCGCACATGGGATGACGCCTGTCCTTGATGGAAGGCCCACTGGCGATGTCATTTAAAAGCTGGGCCGTGCGGTCAACCTGGCGCTGCTGGTGCAATGCTGCAAGAAGTACCTGGGTTTGCAAGTTGGCATGCACCTGCAACATGGATGCCTGCTGGCTTTTTGCAGTCGACCAGGCAAACACGCCAAACACCGGAACCAGGGCGGCCAGAACCAGCAACACCAGACGACAACTAAGGCTCAGCCTCCTCGGCAGCCAGGTTTCCTCGTGTTTTTCATTGAGCTTTTGCATACCGGGAACAGGCATGTCAAGGCGGACGGGCAACAGGATTTTTTCTGGCCGCCAAAGGAATTTTTTTGATTTCAAGGGGCATGGGCGAGAGGGCCCGGCCGATATAAATGAGTCGCGAAATCAATTGAATAAAATGTTTAAAGTGGTAAAAAATGAAACACATTATCACTTGCCTCACTACTTTCATATCAAAAAAGAATCCTGCTGACGCTTAATTCGGCGCGACCTTGGGTGGTGGCTTACACGCGGTTTTTCAAAAATTTAATTTTGGCCGCATAGTGGCAAAGCCGATGGCAAAGGGATAAATCGTGGACTTGGTTAAGCAAGATGATGAATGACCGCTTCTTGATGAAATCTGGCGACTGACCCTGACCCAGATTTCTGGGTCAGGGTCAACACGGCGTGAGGCAGCCACCGCGATATCGCAGGCCATGAGGGTCATGCGAGTGTGCTGCCGATGAGCGAAACGCAATTTCACTCATCAGTCGATCCCATCACGAATCGAACTTGCTGGCGCAGTCGAAATTCAGCTGTTTGCAGGGTTGGCACGGGACCTGAAATTAACTGCAGGGCTGCAGGGCTGCAGTGCGACCTGGGCAGGTTCTTGCCAATTTGCAGCACTCCCCTGACGCGTCATCCAGAATCAATGACAACCAAGACCGACATATGGTCTTGCTCGTCTTCCCCTGGCTTCCCGGTTCATAAACAGAGTCGAGCAATGTCTTTGACAAAGCGGATGAGCACCAGCAATTGGCCCATTGGGCTGCCTTGCACGCGCAGTGTGTTTTTAAATTCTTGTTTTGCCTTGCGTCAACCAGGCTACTGCTTCGGATTGTCGACATAAGCACTGGAGCCGAACGATGCCTTGAATTTCATAGGGGTGCAGTTCCCTGAATCGCTATGAAAATAATAGCTGCATGGAACTTCGTGCTAAGCGCTAAAAGCATATTCTGCCGTTTTTTCTGGATGCGGGGCGGCATCCCGCGCTTCAGTTGCCGCAAGCAAGGCTGGCGCAGCCGCCGACTCGGCGCGGCACAAGGTGTTGGACAGCGTGCATTTGCGCTGGATCAGGTCGTGCCTGGCAAACAGCTCGGCAATCCAGTCGACGAACACCCGCACCTTGTTGCTCAGGTGGCGATTGGGCGGGTACACCACGTAAATCGGCTTGGGCTTGGTGCACCAGTCTGCAAACAGCGGCTCCAGCGCGCCGCTGCTGATGTGGTCTTGCACCAAAAAGCTAAGAGTGTGCAACACGCCCAGGCCAGCCAGCGCGGCGGTCACGCCTGCATTCGAGTCATTGACCGAGAGCTGGTGGCGCCCGCCGGGCTCGACCACCTCGCCATCCTTGTACATGTTGAACGTGTAGGGCTTGCCGTTGCGCGCCGACATGTAGCGGATTGAATAATGCGCATCGTCCAGCTCGGATGGATGCGCCAGCATTCCGTGGCGCTTCAGATACGCCGGCGAGGCGCAGGAAAGCAGGTAAACCTCGCCGATGCGGCGCGCGACCAGCGACTGGTCAAGAATTTCACCGCCGCGTATCACGCAATCGACATTCTCTGCAAGGATGTCGACCGGCCGATCGCTGACGCCTAGTTCGAGCTGAATGTCGGGGTAGCGCGCGTAAAAGTCGGGCAGCGCCGGAATGATCACTGCCAGCCCGAGCGACGACGGAATATCGACCTTGAGCTTGCCGCGCGGACTGGCCTTGGCGCGCGACATGCTGGCCTCCAGATCATGCACTTCGCCCAGCAGACGGCTGGCCTGCTCGTAGTACGCCGCTCCGTCGACCGTGACGGTGACTTTGCGCGTGGTGCGGTTCAGCAGTTTGGTGTCCAGTTCTTTTTCAAGCTCCTGGATCAGGCGCGTAACGCTGGGTTTGGGCAGCCCCATCGACTCGGCCGCCTTGGTGAAAGTGCCCGCTTCCACGACGCGCACAAAAGCCTGCATGGCGGAAAACTTGTCCATAAAAGCTCCTTATGGTGGACGATCATCGCAAGCTCTTTATAAAAAAAGCGTTATTTGTTAAGAGATTGTTTCTGCAGTGAAACAAAGTATAAGCAAAACCGCTATTTATTAATCAAGTTCAATCACTTATCTTCTGCTGCATCGCAACAAATTGAAGCCCTTCACCGGCTCCAGGCAGATGAACAGCATTTCCTCTCCCAGTTTCAGCACCGTCCAGACCGGGCTGCCGTGGACCCACCAACAGATCGACGTCGCGCCGCACCCGCCGCTTGGCGTGCGTTTTTACGGCCGCCACAGTGATCGCGCCGGCGCTGCGCTGCCACTGGTGGTTCATTTCCATGCCGGCGCGTTTGTGGCTGGCTCGCTCGAAACCGGCTCCTGCATCGCGCGCTTGCTGGCCGATGCTGGGGCGGTAGTGATGTCGCTCGACTATCCGCTGGCACCCAGCCATCCGTTTCCACATGCCCTGCAAGCCGGCTATGCGGCGCTGATGTGGGCCTGGAAAGCGCGGGGCAAGCTGGCCGGCAAGGGCGCGCCGGTGTTCGTGGCTGGTGAGGAAGCCGGCGGCAACTTGGCCGCGGCGATAGCCCTGATGGCGCGCGACCAGCAGCTGCCCATGCTGGCAGGCCAGGTCTTGCTGTCGCCCATGCTCGACGCCTGCCTGGGCACCGCGTCGCTGCGCGGTGCCCAGGCAGGGCCGGTGGGCTGCACCTGGGCTGACGGCTGGCGCGATTACCTGTCGCGCCTGGACAACGCCGGCCATCCGTATGCCGCGCCCGGCGCTGCCACGCGCTTGGCGAGCCTGCCGCCGACCTTGCTGCTGACGGCGCAGGACGACCCGTTCCGTGATGAATCGCTGGCCTACGCCGTACGCCTGCGCGGCGCCGGCCGCGTGGTGCATGGCGCGGTGCTGCCCGGCCCGACCGGCTGGCCCGGCAGCTACCTGCAGCCGGCCAGCCATGAGGCTGCCTGGGCGCCGGCCGTGCAGCAGCAGTTCAAGAATTTTTTCAGCGACCTTTCAGGCGGCGCCGCCAGCGGCGACGCTGCGCATACCCTTTTTTCCACTGCATCGCCGGACTCAAGTTCATGAATCCGGTCCACCCCCTTCTGTCAGCTTTTCATTTTTCGAAGAAATCCACCATGCCATCCAACCCATTGCAATTCAATAAACACCGCTTGCTCGCCGTCGCGCTGGCCGTTCTGGTCGTCACCGGCGCGTCGGTGGCGCTGTTTGGCGTGTCCGCGTCGCGCGCCCAGGCTGACGCGGCGGCCGGCGCGGCGGCTGAAGCCCCGGCCACGCCGGTTTCCGTTGCTGCCGTCGTGCAAAGCGACGTGGCGGCATGGGACGAGTTTTCGGGCCGGCTGGAGGCGGTCGAGCGGGTGGACATTCGTTCGCGCGTGGCCGGCACCCTCCAGGCCACGCATTTCCGCGAAGGCGCGCTGGTGAAGAAAGGCGACTTGCTGTTGACTATCGACCCCGCGCCTTATGCCGCCGAAGTCGAGCGTGCCGATGCGCAGGTCGCCGCCGCTCAGGCCCGGGTGGCGCAGGCTAAAGGCGAGCAGGAGCGCTCGCAGCGCCTGTGGAGCGAGCAGGCCATCTCAAGGCGCGAATTCGACGAGCGCGTCAACACCCAGAGCGAAGCCGATGCCAACCTGCGAGGCGCGCGGGCGGCGCTGCAGACCGCGCGCCTGAGCCTGGGCTACACGCAGGTGCGCGCGCCGGTGTCCGGACGGGTTGGCAAGCTCGAAGTGACCACCGGCAACCTGGTCGCCGCCGGACCGGGCGCTTTGGTGCTGACCACGCTGGTGTCGGTCAGCCCGATCTATGCGAGTTTCGATGCCGACGAGCAGACCGTGGCCAAGGCCCTGAAGGATGCCGGCGACGGTGTGGGCACTCGCAGGCTGGAGCGGATTCCGGTGCGGATGGGCACGGCGGCCAGCGCCGACACGCCATTCGAGGGCAAGCTGCAACTCGTCGACAACCAGGTCGATGCCAAAAGCGGCACGGTGCGCGCCCGAGCGGTGTTCGACAACCCGGACGGCCAGTTGATGCCCGGCCAGTTCGCCCGCATCCGCATGGGCCAGGCGACGGCCGCCAAGGCCTTGCTGGTCAACGAGCGCGCCGTCGGCACCGACCAGAACAAGAAATTCGTCATGGTGGTGGGCGCCGACAACAAGGCGCAATACCGTGAAGTCACGCTGGGCGCGTCCGTCGAGGGCCTGCGCATCGTGAAGACCGGCTTGCGGGCGAATGAACGCATCGTGGTCAACGGCCTGCAGCGCATCCGTCCCGGCGCGCTGGTCGCGCCGCAAACCGTCGAAATGTCGTCCAAGGCCGAACTGGCCAGGCCCCTCGTCGTGGCCGAAGCCGCCAAACCCTGAACCCCAGCGGCTACCC
>JAQGMZ010000143.1 GCA_028292045.1 Polaromonas sp.
GGCAACGGCGGGTTCGGATGCAGCGGCGGCCGGGGTGACGCCGGCCGCCAGTCCCGTGGCGATGGCCAGGGACACGGGGTGGTCCGAACGCTCGGCCAGGGCGGCCGCGGCGCGCCGGACCTCCGCTTCAGCGGTGCCGTTCCACGCCTGCCAGGCGACCAGCGCCGGCCTGCCGGCGGTCAGGGTGCCGGTCTTGTCGAGCGCCACCACCTTGAGCCCACGCGCCGTCTCCAGAAAGCTGCCGCCCTTGACGAGGATGCCGCGTCGCGCCGCCGCCGTGAGGCCGCTGACCACCGTGACCGGCGTCGAGATGACGAACGCGCACGGGCAGGCGATCACCAGCAGCACCAGCGCCTTGTAAATGGCCTCCAGCCAGGTAAGGTCCAGCAGGAACGGCGTGAGCACGGCCACCGCCACCGCGACCACGAACACCGCAGGGGTGTAAATGGCGGCGAACCGGTCCACGAAGCGCTGGGTCGGCGCCCGATTGCCCTGCGCCTGCTCGACCGCCTCGATGATGCGTGCCAGCGTGGTGTTGGTGGACAGCGCCGTGACCCGGAATTCCAGCTCCCCGGTTTCATTGATGCTGCCGGCAAATACCGGATCGCCCACCGCCTTGTCCACCGGAATGCTCTCGCCGGTGATGGGCGCCTGGTTGACGGCGCTGATGCCTTGTGTCACCACGCCGTCCAGCGGCACCCGCTCGCCCGGCTTGATCCGCACCACGGCGCCGAGCGGCACGGCGGCCACGGGCGTGAGCGCTGCGGCGGCTTCAGCGCCCAGCACCAGTGCTTCCGGCGGCGTCATGTCCAGCAGGCCCTTGATGGCATTGCGGGCGCGGTCCACCGCCCTGGCCTCGATCAGCTCGGCGATCGCGTACAGCGCCATCACCATCGCGGCCTCGGGCCACTGGCCGATGAGGAAGGCGCCGGTGACCGCCACGGCCATCAAGGCGTTGATGTTGAGCTTGCCCCGCAGCAGCGCACCCATGCCTTTTTTGTAGGTGTCGATGCCCGCCAGCCAGATGGCGACGGCGGCAAAAGCCATGCCGGCCCCTTTCCAGGGCGTGGTGTCGGGTGCCACAAAGGAGATGGTTTCGGCGCCGATGGCCATCGCCAGCGCAGCCGCCAGGCGCCAGAGGCCGGTGCCAAGGTTCCGGCCGTGGCCATCCGCGAATTCATCGTTTTCGCCCGCCTGGCCCGCCCGGTCCGCGCCATTCACGGCCAGCGGCCTGGGGTCAAAACCGGCCTTGCGGATCGCCTCCAGCGCCAGCGGGAAAGCGTCTGGCGCGGCGTCGATTTTCAGGGTCCGCGCGCCGAGCTGGAAACCCAGGGAGCGGATGCCGGGAACCGGCTCCAGCGCCTGTCGAATTTCAGACTCCTCGACAGCGCAATCCATGGTGGCGATGCGAAAAAGCCGGCCGCTGCCGGGCAGCGGCTGCAAGTCTGACGCGATTACTGCATGCGGATGTTTGGAATCCGGGCTGCAGCAATCGTGCGTGTAGGCCTGTCGGGCAAGTGGGGTTTTCGTATTCATGGCTTAATTTGAAACCCTGTAGCGACCTTAAAGTCAAGCCGTCTTGAAACCATGCTGCGCAGGCTGTTGCATCACCCCTCACAGGCCCCTCATGAAAATCGGTGAAATTGCCAAACTGGCCCGGACGCAGGCTGAAACCATCCGTTATTACGAGCGCGAAGGCCTGCTGCCCGAAGCCACGCGCAGCGATGCCAATTACCGGGTTTACGAGGCCAGCCACGTCAGCCGGCTGGCGTTCATCCGCCACTGCCGCTCGCTGGACATGACGCTGGCGGAGATCCGCACGCTGCTGCGCTTCAGGGACGCCCCGGGCGACAACTGTGGCGAGGTCAACCTGCTGCTGGAGGCGCACATCGGCCATGTGGCCGCCCGCATCCGCGAACTGCGGGGGCTGGAAAAGGAACTGAAGCTTCTGCGCGAGCAGTGCACCTCCGCCCAGGCGGGGCCGGCATGCGGCATCCTCGGCGAGCTGGACAAGGCAGCCAAAGCACCCCGGGCCGCCCGCGCCGGCCTGGCCCCGGCGCATGTGCGCGGCTCGCACGGCCGGATGGGGGCGCCGGCGACAAGCCAGCCTGGCGTTACCTGACCGGCTGAATATCGGTCACCACGATGGCGCTTCCGGATTTTTCAGCCCGGAAGCGAATCTTGTCGCCGGCCTTGGCCTTTTCCAGGAGCGCCGCATCCTTGACCTGGAACACCATCGTCATGCCGGGCATGTCGAGGTTCTTGATTTCCCCGTGCTTGATGGTGATTTTTTTAGAGTCCATGTCGATCTTGCGGACCTCGCCCTCTGCCATGCCGGCTGCCGCCATGGGCATCGGCATCGACTTGCCTGCCTCTTCTTTCATCATGGGTGCATTGCTGTGCGAAGAAGCATGAGCCGATGCGGCGCACGCCACGAAAGTCGAGGCAATCAGCAGGTTTTTGATAGTTTTCATGGTTTTTCTTTCAGGATTTCAAGGGTTTGACAGTAGATTTTTCTGGATAGGACTGGTAGACGCGGGCGCGGCCGTCGGGCGTCACCAGCAGCACGTCGTAAGCGTCGTGACGGTCGCCAATTTCCATGCCGGGCGAGCCGGCGGGCATGCCCAGCACCGCCAGGCCGACGGCTTTGGGCTTTTCACGCAGCAAACGGCGTATGGCCTGCGCCGGCACATGGCCTTCCACCACGTAGCCGTTCACCGATGCCGTGTGGCAGGCGCCGTATTTTTCAGGCAGCCCCAATTTCTGCCGCATGGGCGCGGTGTCTTCCACATCGTTGACGACCGGCTTGAAGCCGTTTTTGCCCAGGTGCGCCACCCATTCCTTGCAACAGCCGCAACTTGGAGTCTTCCAGACCGTGATGGCTTGCGGGCCGGCAGCCGCCCGCGCCGCATGCGGCCAGGCCAGGGTTGCCGCGCCCAGCAGCGCAAGCTGCAGCAGCGGACGACGCGTCGTTGCGCCTGGCGCCGGGAAGGGATTATTTTTTGGCGACATTGACCAGTCCTTTCATGCCGGCATCGTAATGGCCGGGCTGCAGGCAGGCAAAGTCAACCTTGCCCGCACGGGTGAAATGCCAGATGATCTCGCCGGTTTTACCCGGCGCCACCGTGGCCATGTTGGCGTCGGCATGCTCCATCTCCGGGTGTTTCTTCATCACCTCGTAATGGTCCTTGAGCTCTTTGGCCGTGCCCAGCACCATTTCATGCTTGAGCTGGCCGGAGTTCTTGACGAGGAATCGAATGGTTTCGCCCTGTTTTGCCGTGATGTCGGACGCATGAAAGCGCATGTCGTCCTTCATGTCGATGCTCACCGTGCGCGTGACCTTGGCGGCCATGCCGGGCTTGCCGATGGCCTGGTTGTCATGGCCGCCCGCGTGGTTGCCAGCAGCCATGGCCGACGTGACGAGAAAAATAGCTGGAATGGCGATCAAGAGCTTGCGTGATTTCATGAAATACCTTTCAAAATAACAGTTACCAATAAACTCAGTGCTTCATGCCGCCCATGGCGCCCGCTCCGCCCTTGAGAGGCTTGCGCACCTGGACCTCGACCTCTTGGGCCGGCATGTTCTGCGCCTTCATGGTCTGGCCGCCCTCGGCGGCGAAGCGCGCCGGATTGGGCAGCGCGCCGGTCCATTCGTAGGCCACCTCGCCAGCCGGATGCTTGTACCAGCCCGGGTCCTTGTAGTCGCCCGCTTTCTGGTCCTTGCGCACCTTGACCATGCTGAACATGCCGCCCATCTCGACCGAGCCAAAGGGCCCCTCGCCGCTCATCATCCGCGCCGTGTTGTCGGGCAGCGGCATGTCCATCTCGGCCATGTCGGCCATGCCGCGCTCGCCCATCACCATGTAGTCCGGTATCAGGCCGGTGATCTCCTTCACGACCTTGCGGTGGTCCACGCCGATCAGGGTCGGCACATCGTGGCCCATGGCGTTCATGGTGTGGTGGCTCTTGTGGCAGTGAAAGGCCCAGTCGCCCTCCTCGTCGGCCATGAACTCGATCTGGCGCATCTGGCCGACGGCCACATCGGCGGTCACCTCGGGCCAGCGGCTGCCTTTGGGCGTCGGGCCGCCGTCGGTGCCGGTCACGGTGAATTCATGGCCGTGCAAGTGCATCGGGTGGTTAGTCATGGTCAGGTTGCCGATGCGGATGCGCACCTTGTCGTTTTTGCGAACGACCAGCGGGTCGATGCCCGGAAACACCCGGCTGTTCCAGCTCCACAGGTTGAAGTCGAGCATGGTCATGATCTTGGGCGTGTAGGCGCCCGGGTCGATGTCGTAGGCGTTCAGCAGGAACACGAAGTCGCGGTTGACCTCGTCGATCAGCGGGTGCCTGGCCTTGGGGTGGGTGATCCAGAAACCCATCATGCCCATCGCCATCTGGGTCATCTCGTCGGCATGCGGGTGATACATGAAGGTGCCGGGGCGTCTCGCGACGAATTCGTAGACAAAGGTCTTGCCGACCGGAATGGCTTTTTGCGTCAGGCCCGACACGCCGTCCATGCCGTTGGGCAGGCGCTGGCCATGCCAGTGCACGCTGGTGTGCTCGGGCAGCTTGTTGGTGACGAAAATGCGCACCCGGTCGCCTTCGACCACCTCGATGGTCGGCCCCGGCGACTGGCCGTTGTAGCCCCACAGGTGGGCCTTGAAGCCGGGCGCCATTTCACGCACCACGGGTTCGGCCACCAGGTGAAACTCCTTCACGCCGGCGTTCATGCGCCAGGGCAGCGTCCAGCCGTTGAGCGTCACCACCGGGTTGTAGGGACGGCCGGTTTCAGGCACCAGCGGCGCCATGGTGTCGGGTTTGGTTTGAAAAACGGGTTCAGGCAGGGCGGCCATGGCCACCCGGCTCACAGCAGCCGCAGCCACGGCCGTGGTGATGGCGCCGGCGCCGGTCAGAAAATTTCTTCGGTTTGTCATGTCGATTCCGTCATTAGGTAGTGCGCGGCCTCAGTGGCCGGCGGCTTCGCCGGCGCCGCCGGTCGCAGGCGCGGCCGGTGCCAAGGCGGTGGGTTTGCCGATCATGGAGGCGGCCAGCGCGGCATCGGCCAGCCAGAACTGCCGATAGGCGTTGATGGCGCCGGTGACGCTGGCGATCTGGTCGCGGTTGTCGGCCAGCAACTCGAACACGCCGATCAGCATGCCGTTGTAGCGCAGCTGGTTTTCTTCAGAGATCGTCTTGCGCAGCGGCACGATTTCATCGCGGTAGTGGCGCGCCACGTCGTAGGCGGTGCGGTAGGCCGAATAGCTTTCACGCAGCTGCGACGAGGCGCCGCGGACCGCCCCTTCATACTGGTTGGCCGCTGCAAGCGATTGCGCGTTCATCGCGTCGCGCTTGGCCGAGCCCCAGTCGAAAATCGGCAGGCGAATATCGAGCTCATACCCCTTGCGCGCTGATTTCGTGCCTTCCGCGTTGTCGAACACCGTGTCGCGCCGAATGCCGAACTCCACATCGACCAGGCTCTCGATCAGGTTCAGGCCCTGGGACCGGCCCGCAGTGTCGAGCTGCCGGCGCGCCATCTGCACATCGAGCCGCTGCTCGGCGGAATTTGCGTTGACGCTGGCGGCTGGGCGTGGCTCCTTGGGCAGGTCGGGCAGTCGCTCGGGCAGTTTCATCTGCCCGGCTTGCGCCTCGCTCAAGCCCAGCAGCCGGTTCAGTTCTTCCCTGGCCGCAGTGCCGGCATGCTGGCTGGAGGCCAGCTGCGCCGCGCTGTCGGCATAAAAGCTTTGCTGGCGCGCGCGCTGCAGCTTGTTGAAATTGCCCACTTGCTGCATGCGCTTGGCCAGCTCGGCGCTGGCTTGCGCGCTGCGGTTGACCTGCCTTGCATACTCCAGCGTCTGCTGCGCGGCCACGGCCCGTACCCAGGCTTGGCGCACCTGGGTGACGTGCTCGACCACATTGGCGCTGAGCTGGACCCGGGCCAGCGCCATCTGGCCTTGGGAAATCTCCATGCGCCGGGGCAGCGTCAAAAGATCAAGCAGGCCAAAGGACAGCAGGCGGCCCAGCTCCAGTTCCTCGCCGGAGCGGATGCGCTCGAAATTGAACACTGGGTTGGCGATTCGTCCTGTCTGGCTGGCCTGTGCCATGCTGGCCCAGCTTTGCGCCAGCAGGGTCTGCACCGCCGGGCTGTTGGCCAGCGCCAGCTGCACGGCCTCGTCCATGCTCAGCGGTTTGCCCAGCAACTCGCTGGCCAATCTCGCCCTGGCTTGACTTTGCTGCTCAGTACGACTGAGCTCGAGCTTGCCTTGCGTGAAGGTGCCGGTGCTGTCATTGGCGCCCTGCACCGCCTGGTCGAAGTTGACCGATGCGCAGCCCGCCAAGGCCAAGCTGGCCGCGGCCAGGGCGGTGAGTCGAAACATTCTTTTCATGTGCATGGTCCTGTCACGGTTTGGCGGGCGCTGGGCTGGATGCTGCCCTGGCGGCATCGCCAGGCGACGCGTCCTGGCTTGATTCCCTGGCGTAGGCACGCCAGCCGCCAATCTGGCCGGCGGTGTCGTTGGCTTGCTTCCAGTCGACGGTTTTCTCGTCGCTGTAGGGCTGGTAGCCCTCGAAGGCCGAGCGGTACGCAGGCGGCGGCATGACGTTCCCGGCAGTCGGCGCAACCTGGCTAACTGGCGGAACAGGCTGCGCAGCGGTCGAAATCATACCGAGCGGCCCGGCCAGCAGGGCCAGCGCCACGGACATTTTAAAAAAGCGGTGAATGCTCACAAAGTTCTCCTGACTTACAAGCTGTGCGACACATGGCGTCGCGGTAGTCCGGGCACCGGTGAAGGTGCAAAAGCCGCCATCGGGCCTGCCGGAAGCAAGTACAGGCCCAATACGGGCCCGGAAGTCAGGAAATGGGTGGTTTTTGTCCCAGCGCCGGCTCGGCACTGGAAAATGCGGCAACCGCCGTGCGCGGCACTGCGCCCAGGTTGAAAACCCGGGCAACGGCAACTGGCGCGGGGGACAGCGCCACCGTGTGGCAGGCCTGGCAGGCGCTGCATGAATCGCAATGGGCTGCGCCGTCGTGGGAGTCAGGGCCGGAGCCGGGCGGGTGGTCAGCGCAGTTGGCAGAAGCGCCGGCCAGTTGCTGCGCAGCAATTTCAAGCCCATGGTGGGCTTTCATGCCCGTTTCATGCGCATGTTCAGCCATTGCTTCGCCTACTGCCCGCTGCTGCGCCTGAACTTGCGAAACCAACATGTCGGCCGCCATGGCGTCACTGACCCAGCCGCGCAAGGGCAGCAGGGCAATCAGGAGGACGATGAACAGGTGGCGCATGAAAATTTCAGATGCAGTAGATTTTAAATAGTTCCATAGGCACAGGGCCCGCCCCATAATAATCAACGGCCTGTGGCCTTGCCCTGGCGCATCAGCAAATATACCGCTGGAATCACGAACATGGACAGCAACGGGGCGGTGACCATGCCGCCCATCATCGGCGCGGCGATGCGCTGCATCACTTCGGAGCCGGTTCCTGTTCCCCACATGATCGGAAGCAGGCCCGCCAGGATCACGGCCACCGTCATGGCTTTCGGGCGAACCCGCAGCACGGCGCCTTCGCGGATGGCCTCCAGCAAGTCCCCGCGACCCGTTTTACCCTGCAGAAGCCGCTCATCCCACGACTGCCGCAGGTACAGCAGCATGATCACGCCAAACTCGGCCGAAACCCCCGCCAGGGCAATAAAGCCAACGGCCCCGGCAATCGACAGGTTGTAATTCAGGAGGTAAAGCAGCCAGACGCCCCCCACCAGGGCAAAAGGCAGGGCAGCCATGATCAGCAAGGCTTCGTCGAAACGCTTGAAGGTCAGGTACAGCAGCACAAAAATGATCAGCAGCGTGAATGGAACCACAACCTTGAGCTTGGCCGTGGCCCGCTCCAAAAACTCGAATTGCCCCGACCACGAGATGGAGTAACCCGGAGGCAACTGGACTTTTTCCGTGACCGCACGCTGCATGTCCTGCACGGCAGAACGCAGGTCGCGCCCGCGGATGTCGACATAGACCCAGCCCGACAGCCGCGCGTTTTCGCTGCGCAGCATGGGCGGGCCGTCGGTGATGCGCAGGTCGGCCACGTCGGACAGCACCAGCCGCTGGCCTCGCTCGGTGACAAAAGGCAATGCGCGCAGCTTTTCCAGCGAGTCGCGCAACTCTCGCGGGTAGCGCATGTTGATCGGAAAACGCTGCAGGCCCTCGACGGTCTCGCCGATGTTCTCGCCGCCCACCGCCGCGCTGACGACGGACTGCACGTCGGCAATGTTCAGGCCGAAACTGGCGGCCGCATCGCGCTTGATGGTGATGTCCACGTAGCGCCCGCCGCTCAGGCGCTCGGCCAGGGCGCTCGACACCCCGGAAACATCTTTCAGCGCACGCTCGATCTCGCCGGTCAGCCGGTCGATGGTGGCCAGGTCGGTGCCGGCCACCTTCACGCCGACCGGGCTTTTGATGCCGGTGGCCAGCATGTCGATGCGGTTGCGAATCGGCGGCACCCAGATGTTCGACAGGCCCGGCACGTTGACGGTTCGGTCCAGTTCTTCCACCAGCTTGTCGGGCGTCATGCCGGCCCGCCACTGCTCGCGCGGCTTGAACTGGATGGTGGTTTCGAACATCTCCATCGGCGCCGGGTCGGTGGCGGTTTCAGCGCGCCCGGCCTTGCCGTACACACTGGCCACCTCGGGCACGGTCTTGATCAGGCGGTCGGTCTGCTGCAGCAGTTCGCCGGCCTTGCCGGCAGACAGGCCCGGCAGCGCAGACGGCATGTAGAGCAGGTCGCCTTCGTCCAGGCGAGGCATGAACTCGCCGCCGATGTGCTGCAGCGGCCACAGGCTGATCGCCAGCAGCGCGGCGCAAGCCAGCAACGTCAGCCGGGGCGCGCGCAGGACCACCTCCAGCATCGGCCGGTACAGCGCGATCAGCAAGCGGTTCAGCGGATTGCTTTTCTCATCGGGAATCCGGCCCCTGACCAGGTAGCCCATCAGCACCGGGATCAGCGTGACCGACAGCCCGGCGGCGGCGGCCATGGCGTAGGTCTTGGTGAAGGCCAGCGGCGCAAACAGCCTGCCCTCCTGCGCTTCCAGCGTGAACACCGGGACAAACGACAGGGTGATGATCAGCAGCGAGAAAAACAGCGCCGGCCCCACTTCCGCCGCCGCGTTGCCAATGACCTGCCAGCGCGCCTCGCCCTCCAGTTTTCCGCCGGGGTGCCGGTGGCCCCACTGCTCCAGGTGCTTGTGCGCGTTTTCAATCATGACCACGGCGGCATCGACCATGGCGCCGATGGCGATGGCGATGCCGCCCAGCGACATGATGTTGGCGTTCACGCCCTGGTAGCGCATCACGATGAAGGCAACCAGGATGCCGATGGGCAGCGAGATGATGGCGACGAACGCCGAGCGCAGGTGGAACAGGAAGGCAAAGCACACCACGGCCACGACGGCAAACTCCTCCAGCAGCTTGCGCGCAAGGTTGTCCACGGCGCGGTTGATCAGGTGCGAGCGGTCGTACACCGGAACCATCTCGACGCCTTGCGGCAGGCTCGATTGCAGCGACGCCATCTTGGCCTTGACGGCGGTGATGGTCTCCAGCGCATTCTTGCCCGAACGCATGATCACCACGCCGCCGGTGGCTTCGCCCTCGCCGTCCAGTTCGCCGATGCCCCGGCGCATTTCCGGCCCGATCTGGACACGCGCCACGTCGCCCAGGCGCACCGACACGCCGCCGGGCGTGGTCGCCAACGGGACCGCGCGGAAATCGTCGAGCGTCTGCAGGTAGCCCGATGCCCGGACCATGTATTCGGCCTCGGCCAGTTCAAGCACCGATCCCCCGGCTTCCTGGTTGGCCTTCTGGATGGCTTCGGCCACCTTGGTGTGCGGTATGGCGTAGGCCGCCAGCTTGTCCGGGTCAAGCACGATCTGGTACTGCCGCACCATGCCGCCGATGGACGCCACCTCGGCGACGTTGGGCACCGTCTTGAGTTCGTACTTGAGAAACCAGTCCTGCAGCGCGCGCAGTTGCCCGGCATCCATCGCGCCGCTTCGGTCCACCAGCGCGTACTGGTAAATCCAGCCCACGCCGGTGGCGTCGGGACCGAGCGATGCCTTGGCCGCCGCCGGCAGGCGCGACTGGACCTGGTTCAGGTACTCCAGCACCCGGGAACGCGCCCAGTACAGGTCGGTGCCGTCCTCGAACAGGACATAGACGAAGGAATCGCCAAAAAACGAATAGCCGCGCACCGTCTTGGCGCCCGGCACCGACAGCATGGTGGTGGTCAGCGGGTAGGTGACCTGGTTTTCAACGATGCGGGGCGCCTGCCCCGGATACGAGGTGCGGATGATGACCTGCACGTCCGACAAGTCGGGCAGCGCGTCCAGTGGCGTATGAAGCAACGAGTACACGCCCCAGCCGCTGACCGCCAGGCTGGCCAGCAGCACCAGAAAGCGGTTGACGATGGACCAGCGGATAAGCCGGGCGATCATGGCCTGGCGCCCGGGGCTGCAGTGGCGGGCACCGGAGGGGCGGCCAGGGGGGATACCCGTGTCAGCTGGGGCAGTCCGTCGGCGCCCATGTAGAACTCGAAGCCCACCCGGTCGCCGGCTTTCAGGTTGCCCGGCCGCGCAGCCTGGGGCGGCGGCTTGAAGTCCATGGTCATGGGGCCCCATTGCAGCGAGGCAATCGGGCCATGGGACAGGGTGATGGCATCGCTGCCCATGGCCTCAATGCGGGCTTCGCCCTGGTGCCGGGGCTCCGCAGCGGCGGCCGCAGCGGGTGGGGGCAACTCGTTGAGCCGCGCCTCGACGCCTTTTAGGCTGGCTTCCGAGTCGATCAGGAACTGGGACGACACCACCACGCGCTGGCCCTGCTGCAGGCCGCGCCTGATTTCAGTCTGGCCGCCGCTTTCAATGCCAGCCTGCACCTCGACCGGCCTGAAGCGGCCGTTGTCCTCGGCCAGCAACACGACAGTGCGCCTGCCGGTCTGGATCACGGCCTCGGTAGGCACCAGCAAGGATTTTTCAGCCTGCATGTCCATGAACTGCATGGTCACAAACATGCCAGGCACCAGCCGCGCGCCGGGATTGGCCAGTTCAAGCCGGGCCTTGAGGGTGCGCGTGGCGGAATTGACCTCCGGGACCAGGGCCTGGACCCTGCCTTCAAACACGGTGCCCGGAACGGCTGGAGTGCGCGCCTGCACCTTTGCGCCGGGGTGAAGCAGCGCGGACTGGCTTTCTGGAATTTCCGCGTTGGCCCAGACGGTAGACAGGCCATTGATGCGAAACAGGGTCGCGCCGGCCATGACCGTCATGCCTTCCCGGGCCAGCAGTTCGACCACGACGCCGCCCAGAGGCGCGGTTACCGTGAAGCGCGCCTGCGCTTTACCGCTGGCTTCCACCTGACGTATGTGCGATTCGCCCATGCCCGCCTGCCGCATGCGCTGGCGGGCACCGTCCACCAGCGGTGCCAGGTCACTGCCCTGCATGCGCCTGATGGCCAGAAACTCTTCCTGGGCAGCCACCCAGTCGGGCACGTACAGCTCAGCCAGGGGCTGCCCCTGGCTCACCTTGTCCAGAGTGGCGCGCACATGGAGCCGTTCCACGAAGCCGGTGGCCCGGGCCTGGACGGTGGCCTGGTCCCGCTCGTTGAAGGCAATGCTACCCACTACCGACACCTGCGGCGACAAGCTGCCTTCCGTGACGGCTGCAGTGCGCACCCCCAGGCTTTGCTGCACCCGAGGACTGACCACGACCTGGCCCTGGTCAGCGCCGCTGTTGGCATAAATGGGCACCAGCATCATGTCCATGAAGGGCGATTTGGCCGGTTTGTCGAACTTTGTGCCAGGCACCATCGGGTCCTGGTAATAAAGAATTTTGCTGCCCGTGGCGGGGTCGGTGTCCCCTGCCTTCAGTCCGTCCGCGATATGGCGGCGTGTGGCATCTTCGCCCTGGGCCATGCTCTGCGGGGCTGCCATGGGCGCAGCACCCTGGGCTGGCGCCTTGGCCGGGTTCAGGGCTCCGCCTTTTTGCACACCCAGCGCATACAGGCCATAGCCAGCGGCCCCCACCAAGGTCGCAGCCAGCACGGCGGCCAGCAGGTAATTTTTTTTCATGACGCGTCCTTGGCGGGCATGGGCATGGGGGAGTCGGGAACCAGGAAGTGGAGCTGCGCCCATGCACGCGCCGTTTCCCACTCCAGGGCCAAAGCCTGTAGGCGCACGTCGATTTCGTCGCGGCGCGCCATCAGCACCTCCGCCAGGTCGCCCTTGCCCGTTCGGTAGGCGCTCAGCGTGGCCTCGGTGCGCTGCCGCGCAACAGGAACCAGTTCATCGCGAAACCGGGCCCAGCGGCTCTTGCCCGTCTGCCATTCGCCATACAAGCTGCCTGTTTCCGCTTCATTTTTGCGCAGCAGGTCCTCATACCGGGCCCTGGCATCATCGACCCGGGCCAGCTTGGCGCCCAGTTCGCGGTTTTGCCGGTTGTCCTGGTCCCATTGCCAGGGAATCGATACCCCGATGGACAGCATGTTGGAAAAGGCCGGACCGCGCTGGGCGTAACTGGCTTCCACGGTGACGTCGGCTTTTTTATCCGCCTGCGCCAGGCGCGCCTGGGTTTCGGCTGCCTCAACCTCTGCATTTGCTGCCAGCAGGTCAGGATGCTGCTTGAGGTTTTCACCCGGCGCGAGGCCCGGCCATGGCGTGCCTTGCCAGGGGGGCGGCCCGGCAACGGGCCGGTCAGCAACTTCGGGCCCAGCCCACCGGGCCAGCTTCAAGCCGGCGCTGCGCAGTTGCTGGTCAATCTGACTGAGACGGTCCTGCAGCCCGATGACGGCGGCACGGCCCGCAAACACATCGGAAAGCTTGCCTTTTCCGGTGCGATAGGCACTGTTAACCGCTTCAAGCTGCAGCCGGGTCGCTTCGGCTTGCTGCTCCAGCAATTCCCGCTGGGCCTGCGCGTAGTAACGGTCCACCCAGGCCAGCGCCGTGCTTCGCTGCACCTCGGCCCGAATGGACTGGCCTTGTGCCTGAACCCTCTCGGCCTCCCGCTCGAACGTTTCTGCCCTGAGCAGGCGTTTTTCGGTGCGCGGAATTTCTTGCATGATGCCGATGCGGCGCATGGTCATGAAGTCGCGGCCAAGGCTCAAGCGGTCAGGGCCATCGGCCGGCAAATTGTCGATGCCGAACTTGAGCACCGGGTCGGGCAGCTGCCCCGCCGCCACCGCCTGCTCGCGGGCTGCTCGGGTCATCGCGTCCTGGGCAAGCAGTTGCCGCGAACGCTCTAGGGCAAGCCGCTGTGCTTCGCCCAATGACAGCGGCTCGGCTGCCCAGGTCGCCGTCGTGGCCGCAAGCACCGACACGGCAACGGCGGCGCGGAAAATCTGCAAAACGAAAATCATAAAACCTCCAGGACACGCACAAGGACTTGCCAATGCATGGGCCATGCATCAGGCAAACGCTGAATGGGTCAGAAGGTCAGAGCCGGAAGCAACAATTCACAATCGCCACGGGCGGCGCCGTGGTGCGCTGCCAATGGGGTGGCTGCAGCGGCGCCATTGAAAATTTCGTTTCTGCAAGCGGCAAGCCAAAGCTGGCCGGCATGGCATCGCCGGCCATGGGGGACGACAACTCGTGCTTGTCGGCAGAGGACGGCTGGGCCTGGCAATGCGCATGGCACAGGCCGGGCTGCTGTTCATCCACGCTGAAAGACATGGATTCGGCGCAGGGCATGGCTCCATTGGCCAGGGCGGCCGCGCCGCTTGTCTTTTGGCTGGTGGCAGGACACACGTAGCCCGCCAGGGCCAGCTGCATGAACAGCAGGCTGGCGAGTGCAAACAGCACAGTGCTCAGGCGGGTGCGTCCGTTTCGAATCATGAATCAATTTTAAGGGAGACCTGCGCTTGATTGTTGCGGCCTCCGGATTTTCGGGTGAAATAGCAAAACACCATTTAATCAATAGTTAAAATCTAATGCAAGCTTTATCATCGACGATATAAACTATCGACTCGCCAAACTTTTAACCTCCTTCAAGAAATACCGAACCATGTCACTTATCAATACCGAAGTCGTTCCGTTCAAAGCCAATGCCTACCAAAATGGCAAGTTCACTTCCGTCAGCAACGACAGCTTGAAAGGCAAATGGTCTGTTTTTGTGTTTTTCCCGGCAGCCTTCACCTTTGTGTGCCCCACCGAACTGGGTGACCTGGCCGACAACTACGCCGAATTCCAGAAGATGGGCGTTGACATTTACGGCGTTTCGACGGACACGCATTTCACCCACAAAGCCTGGCACGACAGTTCCCCGGAAATGAGCAAGGTGCAGTACGCCCTGGTGGGTGACCCGTCGCAAGTACTGGCCAAAGGCTTTGACGTCCTGATCGAAGAAGGCGACGCAGCTGGCCTGTGCCTGCGCGGCACCTTCATCGTGAACCCTGAAGGCAGGATCCAGACGATCGAAGTGCACCCGGACGGCATCGGCCGCGATGCAAAAGAACTGATGCGCCGCGTCAAGGCAGCCCAGTACATCGCTGCGCACCCCGGTGAAGTCTGCCCCGCCAAGTGGAACGAAGGCGGCGAAACGCTGAAGCCGTCGTTCGACCTGGTCGGCAAGATCTAAATACGCATTTGCGCACGGCCCGGGCGCGTATGCACCCGGGCTTTTTTATTCCTTCCTGTATTTTGAAAGCGAGTTTGCCATGCTTGATGCCAGCACCAAAGCCCAACTGAAAAGCTACCTCGACCGCGCCACGCAGCCGATTGAAATCGTTGCCTCGCTCGACGACAGCAAAGCCTCGGGCGAGTTGCAGTCGCTGCTCAAGGACATTGCCGACTCGTCACCTTTGGTTTCTGTCGGCGAAAGCCGCGATGACAGCCACCGCAAGCCGTCTTTTTCAATCAACCGCCCGGGTGAAAACCACGGCCCGCGCTTTGCCGGCTTGCCGATGGGCCATGAGTTCACCTCGCTGATCCTGGCCTTGCTGCAGGTGGGCGGCTACCCGCCGAAGGTGGACGACGCCATCCTGGAGCAGATCCGCGCCCTGGACGGCGACTTTGAATTCGAGATTTATGTCTCGCTGACCTGCCACAGCTGCCCGGACGTGGTGCAGGCCTTGAACCTGATGGCCGTGCAGAACCCGCGCATCAAGAACACGATGATCGACGGCGCCCTGTTTCAGGCAGAAGTGACCGAGCGCCGGATCATGGCCGTACCGACCGTTTTCCTCAATGGCACCGAGTTCAGCCAGGGCCGCATGAGCCTGGAAGAAATCCTGGCCAAGATCGACACCAGCGGCGTCGAGCGCGAAGCCAGGAAAATCGCCGCCAAGGCTCCGTTCGACGTGCTGATCGTGGGCGGCGGCCCGGCCGGCGCGGCGGCGGCCGTGTATGCGGCGCGCAAGGGCATCCGCACCGGCGTTGCGTCGGAGCGATTCGGGGGACAGGTGCTCGATACCCTGGGCATCGAAAATTTTGTCTCGGTCAAGAAAACCGAAGGTCCCCAGTTCGCGGTCGCGCTGGAGCAGCATGTGCGTGACTACGATGTGGACATCATGAACATGCAGCGTGCCAAGGCGCTGGTCACCAGCAGCGATGCCAGCGGCAACCTGATTGAAATCCAGCTTGAAAGCGGCGCGTCGCTGAAGGCCAGATCGGTCATTCTTTCCACCGGCGCCCGCTGGCGCAACATCAACGTGCCCGGCGAATTCGAATACAAGAACAAGGGCGTTGCCTACTGCCCGCATTGCGACGGGCCGCTGTTCAAGGGCAAGCGCGTGGCGGTCATCGGCGGCGGCAATTCGGGCGTCGAGGCGGCCATCGACCTGGCCGGCATCGTGGGCCACGTCACGCTGGTTGAATTCGATACCGAACTGCGGGCCGACGCCGTGCTGCAGCGCAAGCTGCGCAGCCTGAACAACGTGACCGTGCACACGCATGCCCAGACCACCGAAATCACCGGCGACAACCAGAAGGTCAACGGCCTGGTCTACAAGAACCGTACAACCGGCGACATCCACACGGTCGAGCTGGAAGGCGTGTTCATTCAGATCGGCCTGATCCCCAACACCGACTGGCTCAAGGGCGCGGTTGAGCTGTCAAAGCACGGCGAGATCATCGTCGATGCGCGAGGCCAGACTTCCGTGCCTGGGGTGTTCGCAGCCGGCGATGCAACGACGGTTCCCTTCAAGCAGATCATCATTGCAGCCGGCGATGGCGCCAAGGCCGCCCTGGGCGCTTTTGACTACCTGATCCGCACGCCCGTGCCGGTGGCAGAGATGGAACCGGCACTGGCCTGACAAGCCGGCGCGGATATAGCCAGGTGCCTGCTGCAGGGACTGGACTGGCGCCTCAGCCGCACCCGTTTACATACGGGCAGGGGCAGGGTCACGGGTAACAGGCGCCCGAGC
>JAQGMZ010000210.1 GCA_028292045.1 Polaromonas sp.
CGATCAATGAAGAAGGCAACGAGAAGGCCGGCCAGATCCAGGAATACCTGGACCTTTACCACGGGGAAGGCATTCAGCACATTGCCCTGGGTTCGGACGACCTGCAGGCCACGGTGGACTCGCTGCAGTTCGCCGGCATGAAACTGCTGGCCACCGGCGACACCTACTATGAACTGCTCGACAAGCGCATTCCCGGCCATGGCGAGGATGTGGCGGCGCTGCGGGCGCACAACATTCTGGTCGATGGCAAGCCGGGCGACCTGCTGCTGCAAATCTTCAGCGAAAACCAGCTCGGTCCGATCTTTTTCGAGTTCATCCAGCGCAAGGGCAACCAGGGCTTTGGCGAAGGCAATTTCAAGGCGTTGTTTGAAAGCATCGAGCTGGACCAGATGCGCCGGGGCGTGCTGGAGAAAACCTGATGGCCGGCAGCAAATCAAACCCAGTGGCGAGCGCAGTAATTCTTCCCGGGCAAGGGCCGCAGGACCGGCTTTGCCGGACAGCAGGCGCAGCGGCCCACCCGGGCGCCAGCGAACCACACGCAGCGGGGAGCGTGGGGGCTTATTCCTATGGTGCATCGGACTGGCCGCCGCGCGGTGACTACAGCCGCGCCGGCAACGACTACACCTGCGCGCAAAACCACAACGCCTATACAGCAGAGCACCATGACATCTACCGCCGCCTGTGCGCTCGCCAGTCAGCCCTGCTGCCGGGCCGGGCCTGCAGCGCCTTCATCGACGCGCTGCCGCAACTGGGCGCGAGCGATGCGATTCCGCGCTTTGAGGCCATCAACGAGCGCCTGTTCAAGGCCACCGGCTGGCAGCTGGTCGGCGTGCCGGGGCTGATTCCCGAAGTGCCCTTTTTCAGCCTGCTGGCGGCACGCAAGTTTCCGGTGACCGACTGGATCCGCACGCCCGCCGAGTTCGACTACATCGTCGAGCCCGACGTCTTTCACGACCTGTTCGGCCATGTGCCGCTGCTGTTCGAGCAGCGCTATGCCGATCACATCCAGGCCTATGGCGAAGGGGCGCTGAAAGCGCATGCGCTGGAAAACGCGTCCGAGCCGGTGCCGGGCGCGGTGGAAATGCTCTCGCGCCTGTACTGGTACACGATCGAGTTCGGCCTGATGCGCGACGAGCGCGCCGGCGGCCAGTTGAGGGCCTATGGCGCGGGCCTGCTGAGCAGCCCGGGCGAACTGGCTCACTGCGTGCAGTCGCCCATGCCGCAGCGCCTGCCGCTGGCCAGCACGGCGGACCTGCTGCGCTGCATGGGTTCAAGCTACAAGATCGACAGCTTTCAGCAGCAATACTTTGTCATCGACAGTTTTGACACGCTGCGCTCGCTGACCGAGCCCGACTTCAGGCCGCTGTACCAGTCGCTTGCCGCAGACCTGGCGCATTGACTGGCGCGTGAACCAGGCCCTTTCAGGCCGCAGCTTTCGCCGGGGTCCAGTCCTTGAACAATTGGCAGGTCTGGCAGGCCAATGCGTTCAACGCATCCACCTGAACCGCTGCATTGGCAGGCCACCGGCCTTGCTGGCATGACAACTCCAGGCAGCTGCAGGCCTCGCTGAGCGCCTGCGCTCCGACATTGGAGGCCGCGCCCTTGAGCGCATGGGCGGCTCTCGACAGGCCGGCGCCGTCGCAAGCCGCGAGGGCATGCCAGATGTCGCCGGTGCGCTGCGGCATTTCCACAACGAACAGGGCGACCACTTCGCGCGTCATCGTGCGTTCTTCGTCGTCGAATTCCCTGAACTGCTCGAGCCGGCTCCAGTCGATCAAGGCGTGTGGCGCCCGGGTGCCAGAAAGTGCGACTTGCTCGGCAGGCAGATCGTCCGGCACCATGATTTCTGCGGTGTTTTCTGCCGCGGGCTGGCGTGCATGGCGCATCAGCAAGTCGGACAATTCGTCGATGCGAAGCGGCTTGGGCAAAAAGCCGACCATTCCAGCCGCACGGCAGCGTTCGCGGTCTTCTTCCAGCACCGAGGCGGTCAACGCAATGATGGGTGGCGCCAGGCTGCCGTGCTTGGACAAAATGGTGCGCGAGGCGACAAAGCCGTCCATCACCGGCATGTTGGCGTCCATCAGGATCGCAGCGTACCGGCGCGGCATTTCATGCAGGCCCGTGCCCAGCGACTGGGCAACCCGGTCCACGGCTTCGCTGCCGTTGACCGCCGTGACCGCCTCATAGCCCAGCTTGGCCAGCATGGCCAGCGCGACCTTGAGGTTGATGGCATTGTCATCGGCCACCAGAATGCACTGGTTGCGGCTTGCGACAGCATCTGTCCTGGCGGCTGTCGGAACCGCCGCTGAGGCGGACGTGACCAGCGCCAGCGAATCGAACAGCTGTGACTGGCGGTACGGCTTGAGCAAGCGCGCATTGAACACCCGGGCCTGCTCGCCCGTCGGCATGGTACCCGAGGTCAGCAGCACGATGGGCATCGCAGGGATTCGCTCGCGCAGTATCCTGGAAAAGCTCAGGCCGTCCATCTCGGGCATGTGCATGTCGCTGATCACCATATCGACCGGGTTGTCGGCAAGCCAGTTCAGGGCATCGGCTGCGCGCTCGAAAAGCACGGGCACCATGCCCCAGCGCCGCAACTGTTTGTCCAGAATGCGTAGATTAAGCTGCGTATCGTCCACCACCGCCACCCGCTTGCCAGCCAGGCTGACCAGATGGAGGGCGGACAGCATGGCCACTTCAGGCGCGTCCGCATGGCCCAGCCTGGCGGTGAACCAGAAGGTGGAGCCTTCGCCATGCACCGACTCCAGCCCGACCTTTCCGCCCATCAGCCTGACCAGCCGCTTGCAGATGGCCAGGCCGAGCCCGGTGCCGCCGTACTTGCGGGTGGTGCTGGCGTCGACCTGGACAAAGGACTGGAACAACGCCGCCTGGCGGTCTGCCGGAATACCGATGCCGCTGTCCTTGACCCGGAACTCGACCAGCAGGCCCTGATGGGGGCCCAGGTCTTCCAGCACGCGGGCAGAAACGACCACCTGGCCCTGGTCGGTGAACTTGACGGCGTTGTTCACCAGGTTCAGGACAATCTGGCGCAGGCGGGTGACATCGCCCCGCACCCAGCCCGGCAGTCCGTCGCTGATGTCCACCAGCAGTTCAAGCCCTTTCTCCCGGGCGCGGGGCGCGCCGATGTCGCAGGCTTCCTCGATCGTGGCGACCAGGTTCAGCGGCTCGTTTTCCAGATCAAGCTTGCCGGATTCGATTTTCGAAAAATCAAGAATGTCGTTGATGACGCCGAGCAGCTGGTCGCTGGAGATCCGCATGGTGTGGACGTAGTCGCGCTGCTCCACGTCCAGCGGCGTGTCGGCCAGCAAGGTGGTCATGCCCACCACCCCGTTGAGCGGCGTCCGGATCTCATGGCTCATGGCGGCCAGGAAAGCCGATTTGGCGCGCACCGCGCCCAGGGCTTCGTCCCGAGACGCGTTCAGCTCGGCGGTACGGCTGGCCACCCGGTCTTCCAGCGTTTCATTGGCCTTGTGCAGGGCCAGGGTCTGCGCCTGCATGGACATCCGGTTGCGCTGCAACTCAGTGGCGCTGGCATGCAGGGACTGGGACAGCTGGCGCACTTCGACAATGCAGCTGGAGGTTTGAACCGGCGGCACTTCGTCCTGCGCCAGCAAGGTGGCAGCCTTGCCCAGGCGCCTGAAATGAAAGCTCAAGCGCCAGGCCAGGGCAATGGCCAGCAAGGCGCCAAGCGCCAGGACGGCTGCGGTCACTGCCAGCGTGTGCCTGAGCGCGGCCTGTGCCGCAGCGGAGAAATCGCTTTCTGGGGCGGCCACTACCAGGCTCCAGCGCACGCCCATGTTTTCACCGAAGGGTTTGAGCGACACCATCAGCGTGTCGCCATCCATCGGAATGCGGTGGAGAAAAGACACGCGCTGCACGCTGGATTCCAGGGTTTTGCCAAGGCTTGGCAAGACTTCCTGGTAAGCCTGCTGGATGAAGGCATTGCGGCTTTGCAGCGGCTTGAATCGCTGCAAATTGACAGCACTGCCGGAAAAGAGTTCGTCGCCGGTTGAGCTGGCCACGAAAAAGCCCTGCTCGTCAACCAGAAAAACCGTGCCGCGCGAACTGATGTGCATGCTCTGCAGCATCTGGTTGAGGTTTTTCAAAGGCAGGTCCACCGCAAACACGCCCAGGGCGCCGCCGTCGGTGCCGTAGACGGGCTGCGCCAGGGTAAGCCGCAGTTGCCGGTCATTCGCTGAAACCGATATGGGCGTGAACGCCCTTCCCTTGTTTTCCATGGCCACCTGGTACCAGGGGCGGGTGCGGGGTTCGTAGCTGCCTTTTTCCGACGGCAGTGCATGCTGGCGGTCGCCGGGAAAATCGGCGATGAACGAGCTTCGGCCTTCAGCCCCTTCCTTGCGCTCCCTAATAATGACCTGCGTGCTGTTGTCTTTGCTGAAGCTTTCAACGCTCAAAAATTCTCCGCGATGGCTCCCGAAATACATCCTGGGCACATTTGGCGTCATGCGCGTCATGGAGAAGGCGGTTTGCTCGAACAGTTCAGGCGACTCGATCAGCCGGCGCGCGCGCAGCACCGCCGATGCATCGGGCTGCTCATGAACCATTCCGTTCAGCACGACGTGCGCCTGCGTCAGCTGGCCTTCCACGTCGGCCTTGATGCGCCCAGTCATGTCGGTGATGATTTTTCCGGACAGCAGCTGCACGCTTTCCAGGTTGCTGCGGTACAAAAACCAGCCCACGGTGCCGGCGGGAAGCAGGGAAAACAGCAGCAGGTTGACCACCAGCACGGTGCGCAGCGAGAAACTCATCCCAGGCAGGTTCAGGGTTGACTTCATACCAGGCCAACAATCTCCACCGCATCCATGGGCTGGCTGCGCCCGGGCAACTGCACCAGCGCGCGTTCGCCCGTGCGAACCGTCCCGGTGATCAGCCGAACGGCCTGAATGCTGGCGGCCACCGGCCAGGTCAAACGGGGCTCGCCCTGAAACAGCTTGAGCGCCGCCGAAACCGTGTCGCCCACCGGCGTGGTCTGGCCGGTACGGCTGATCAGGCCTTCCAGGCTTGCAAAGGCCACCGGACCGCTGTGCAGCGCCACGCCCAGTGAAAACCTGGGCAATTGATGGCTGGCCAAATTCTTCTGGACATGGGCGTCGATGCGCCGGGTGGCATTCGTCAGACCCAGCGCGGCACGAACGGCCCGCAGCCCATGGTTCACGGAACGGGTATCGGCAGCATCCACAAAAATGCACAACATGCCGTCGCCGACAAACTGCATGTAGTGCGCGCCAAACAAATAGACCGTGTCCCCGACGCTGCTGTAGAGCAGCTGAACAATCTCGCCGAGTTCGCTGCTGCTCAGCCGCTGGGTCCACAGGCCATAGTCGCGCATGTCGGCATACAGCACGGTGGCGCTGGCAAACCGTTCGCCGGTCGGCGCCGTGCTGCTGTCGGGCCATTGTTCGCTCAGCGCCTTGACCATGCGCTTTTCGTACAGTGCGCCAATCTTGTGACGCTGGTCTTCCAGCGCCAGTTGCACGGCTTTGTCCACCACCTGCGTACGCACATCGTTGGCCTTTTCACGCTTGTGCAACTGCGCGCTAACGGCCTCGCGCAATTCCTGCGGGGCAAAAGGCTTGGTCAGGTAGTCATCGGCGCCGGTGGTCATGCCCAGCCGCATGAAGCTGCGGTCTTGCAGCGAAGTCAGCAGGATCATCGACGTGGCTGCCAGTGCAGGGTCGGCCCGCACCTGGTCCAGCACTTCGAACCCGTCCATCAGCGGCATCTGCACATCGCTGACCACCAGGTCGGGCTTGTGCTCGCGTATCAGCGCCAGGCCTTTGACCCCATCTTCTGCGGACACGACCTGGTAGCCTTCCTTTTTCATCACCTGGGTAACCAGCAGGCGGGTGCCGGCATCGTCATCAATCACCACAATCAGGGGCATAACATTTCTCGGTAATCTTTGGAAAGCTGCGAAAGCCCAAGGCGCAACGCCTAAAATTCACATGGATCGGTTCATGGCATTTCACAAGAAAGCCATGCCAACCAGCTTGCGCAAAAGCCACTCATTATCCCAAGCAAATGATACTCATTGAATATTTTGTGAATTAATGTTTTATCAAATAAATGACAAATTCTATAAATTTATTGTTGTTAATCAGTGTTTTAAATGTTTTATCAAGGCCGTTGAACTGGGCGTAGTGCATCTAGGCTTGCCACAGCGGGTTTTGTAGCTTGATCAAACACCTTTTGACAACCTATCCCTGTGCATATTTGCAGGCAGAAGGGTTTTACAGGGTTTGCCCGGTTTAAAACGTCAAAACAGTCAACAGCCGGACAACGCACCAGCTCATTCATGGGATTTATAAAACATACTGCAGACCAGGCGAGATTACCAATCGCATAGTTTTCTCAGGCAACCCCTCGCGACATGTTTGTGGATTGCAGCACCTTTCTCTCATAGAAGGAGTTTTTTCTTGATGCCGACACCCCGCTTGCCCAGTGGCATCCATGTTTTTGAAAGAGGTTGGCTATCGGCTAACAACATATTGTTTACGGGTGGCGATGAAACCTTGCTGGTTGACAGCGGCTATTGCACTCACACGCAACAGACCTTGTCGCTGGTTGAAAAGGTCTTGGGCAATCGCTCCCTGGACCTGCTGGCGAACACTCATTTGCACAGCGACCACTGTGGCGGCAATGCCGGCTTGCAGGCGCGCTACCCATCGCTCCAAACCTTGATTCCGCCCGGCCATGCCAGGCAAGTCGAGCAGTGGGATACCACAACGCTCACTTATGAGCCCACTGGCCAGTTGTGCCCGAAATTCACCTTTGACCAGCTTCTTTGCCCGGGCGAGGAAATCTGGTTCGGCAACACCCTCTGGGAGATTCACGCTGCCACCGGGCACGACCCGCATTCCGTTATTTTCTTTGAGCCTGTCGAGAAAATTTTGATTTCAGCCGATGCTCTGTGGGAAAACGGTTTTGGGGTGGTATTTCCGGAGCTTGAAGGGGACAGCGCATTTTCAGACGTTGCTGCAACGCTCAGTCTGATCGGCCAACTCAATCCCGCGACCATCATCCCCGGGCATGGCCGCGTCTTTAGCTACACGCCAGAAATTTTGACGATTGCGAACCGGCGTCTGGAATCGTTCGTGGCCAGCCCGGTCCGGCATGGGCGGCATGCCGTCAAAGTCTTGATCAAGTTCAAGTTGCTGGAAGTCCAGCAACAACCAAAATCTGCATTCATCGAATGGGCTGCGCGAACTTCATACTTTGAACAGATCAGGATGCGTTTTTTTGAAGACGTGCCTTTTGCTGTTTGGATAGAAAAAATGTTTGATGAATTGGTTGCCGCTGGTGTAGCCAAGCAAGAGGGCGAAAACCTCGTGAATTTATAGTTTCATTTTTCATTGGAAACCCAATCCAGGTACCCGCCAGCGAAGTGCAGTTGCCTTAGGGGTTTGTAATAGCCCCTATGTACAGGCAATCTGCTTTTCGCTGGATTTTGGATGATAGTGAAACTTCTTTCAGCCCCTTCAGGCCGAACCGGAAGATTCCTTCACCCCGGTTTTGAATCGTACGCAGTCCAGGAGGACGCCACACGTCAGGTTATGCGATTACTGCCTCGGTAACCAATTGACAAACCAATCACAAGACCCATCAAGAGTCCAACAAGCGTTCCGCTGGCCATGCCAGCTTGCGCTGCCGCTGCAGCCGCGGTGGCCGAGGCGACGGCGCCAGCGGTGGTCGCGCCCGCCGCTGTTGCCGTTGCAGCAGCAGCCATCTCGCGGGCTGCTGCTGCTTCTGCAGCGGCGATGCCTCCCTGGGTGCCCGTAACCATGGCAGAGGCCTCGCGTGCAGCCGCTGCCGTCGCGGTGGCCGCGCCTGTTTCTGTACCAGTTGCCATGGCCTCACGGCTCATTGCTTCGTTTCCATCAACCATTTCATCCTCCAGGTTCGGTTTTGAATCTTGCATAAGTCTTGCAAGAAATTCAGATTCGTTGACCGGTTGAGCGCGGATTAGCGGCGCAGGTCGTATTTTCTTGTGCGACAGCACTGACAACCTGCTGAGGCGCCAAATACGGTAGCGGTCAAGCAGGTTTTCGCCTGATGCGAGATGAGTCAGGCTGTGCTTTTCTAGTGTTGAGGCTCATTGGCTTGTTGCTCGGTTGCCCGGGTGAGGTGAACAGCATCGACATGCGCCCAATGGCGAGGCTGGCCTCACTAACGTTGTGGATTTTTCTGGCGTGCCCTCTCATAAACGAGTAAACGCTCTTCAAGCAGGGCCCGGTCCAGACCAGCATGGCGCTGTGGCGTAGTTCGTGGTTGTACCACTGCGCCAGTTTCGAAACCCAGCGCCCCACAGTGAGCAAATTTTTAAACCGTTTGACAGGCAGTTGAGGTATTACAAGGTTGTGACGGTTGATTCGACGTACAGAAGATTGTCATCGGTCACGGACGGCCGGCTTCGCGTGAGCGAAACTCCCAGGCGCTGCATGGTGGCAAGCCTGGCTTAGCCCTTGATAGGTGCGCCATTGCCTGAATACACTGTCAATTGACCCGGGTGGATGTGCTGGCACGCGCCAACTCCAGTTCAGATATGACCGGTTTTTTGGGAACCGTCAAGTTCGAACCCTGTGCGGATGAAAATGTGACACAAAGCAAAACGCCCACATAAAGTGGGCGTTAGCGAAAGCCTGAATATTGGTTGCGCGGGCAAGATTTGAACTTACGACCTTTGGGTTATGAGCCCAACGAGCTACCAGGCTGCTCCACCGCGCGGTATTCAGTTATTGTAGCTTACTTTTCAACTGCTACATCTTTAATTTCATCAGAAATTTCAGGACGGTCAACCAGTTCGACCAAGGCCATTGGCGCATTGTCACCCACGCGGAAACCCATCTTCAGGATGCGGGTATAGCCGCCTGGACGAGTCTGATAGCGAGGGCCCAGCTCAGCAAACAGCTTGACAACCATGTCACGATCGCGAAGGCGGTCAAATGCCAGGCGCTTGTTGGCCAGTGTTGGCGTTTTGGCCAAGGTGATCATGGGCTCAACAACGCGGCGCAGCTCTTTGGCTTTTGGCAGCGTGGTCTTGATGGCTTCGTGCTGGAGCAGCGAATTCATCATGTTGCGCAGCATGGCAAGACGGTGCTCGCTGGTGCGGTTGAGTTTACGTAGTCCGTGTCCGTGTCGCATAGTGCTTCCTTTGTGTAATATCGAAGCAGCCGTATCAGGTACTGCCCGTGCACTTTCTCGTCTAAAGACGAGAGTTTTAGGTTAAATTAACGCTTGTCCAGGCCGGCAGGCGGCCAGCTTTCCAAACGCATCCCGAGTGTCAGCCCACGCGAGGCCAGCACTTCCTTGATCTCATTGAGAGATTTCCGTCCCAGATTGGGGGTCTTGAGCAGCTCATTTTCGGTACGCTGGATCAGGTCGCCAATATAGTAGATGTTTTCTGCTTTAAGGCAATTGGCTGAACGTACCGTCAGTTCCAGCTCATCCACCGGACGCAACAGGATCGGATCGAACTGTTGCGAGCTGCGGGGAGCCGGGTCGTTGATGATAGCGCCGAGTTCGTTGCCTTCGAGCTGGGCAAATACCGCCAGTTGCTCAACAAGGATCTTGGCCGACGAACGAACCGCATCTTCTGCAGACACTGCACCGTTGGTTTCAATTTCTATGACCAGCTTGTCCAGATCGGTACGCTGCTCAACACGGGCGCTTTCAACGGTGTAGCTGACACGCTTGACCGGAGAAAACGAGGCATCGAGGACGATGCGGCCAATTGACTTGGGCGACTCGTCACCATAGCGGCGAACGTTGCCGGGCACATAGCCACGGCCGTTCTCTACCTTGATCTGCATGTCGATCTTGCCGCCATGCGACAAGTTCATGATGACATGATCAGGGTTGACGATTTCAACGTCGTGCGGCGTCTGGATGTCGGCAGCGGTGATAGGGCCTTCGCCGTCCTTGCGGAGGCTCAATGTCACTTCGTCACGGTTGTGCAACTTGAATACCACGCCTTTGAGGTTCAGCAGGATGTTGACAACATCTTCCTGCACACCGTCAATCGAAGAGTATTCGTGCAGTACACCAGCAATGGTGACTTCAGTTGCAGCATGGCCCACCATTGATGACAGCAGGACGCGGCGCAGCGCATTGCCCAGCGTATGGCCGTAGCCGCGCTCAAAAGGCTCAAGAGTCACCTTGGCACGGTTGGTGCCAAGCTGCTCAACGTTGAGAGTTTGTGGTTTTAACAAATACGTCTGCATGCAGTCTTCCTCTCAATACCCTCGGCTCGTTACACCGATAAGGCTGGCGAAGCACACCTGGCCACACGCACAGCAGCGCGTCGCCAGGAACGGAAAATTAACGTGAGTACAACTCGACAATCAACGACTCGTTGACGTCGGCAGCAAATTCGTCGCGGTCAGGCACTTTCTTGAATGTGCCTTCACCTTTGTCAGCATTGACGTCCACCCAGGCTGGCAGGCCAACTTGCTTGGCAAGTTCAAGCGCTTCGGCAATACGGGTCTGCTTCTTGGACTTGTCGCGCACGGCGATGACATCACCAGCCTTGACCATGTACGACGGAATGTTGACCGACTGGCCATTGACCGTCATGGCTTTATGGGAAACCAGTTGACGCGCTTCGGCGCGGGTCGATCCAAAGCCCATGCGGTAAACGACGTTGTCAAGGCGCGACTCCAGCACCGACAGCAGGTTGGCGCCGGTGTTGCCACGGCGACGGTCAGCTTCTTCAAAATAACGGCGAAATTGTTTTTCCAGCACGCCGTACATGCGCTTGACCTTTTGCTTTTCACGCAGTTGCAGTCCGTAGTCGGAGGTGCGGGTGCCTGAAGTACGGCCGTGCTGGCCGGGCTTGGAGTCGAATTTCGCCTTGTCGCTGATAGAGCGACGAGCGCTTTTCAGGAAAAGGTCGGTGCCTTCACGGCGGGAAAGTTTGGCCTTGGGGCCGAGGTAACGTGCCACTTGAATATCCTTTTGTCAGCTGCTGCAATTTCTGCAGGAGCCTTCGGCATGGAACCGAAGGCGGTGGGCTTGGTGAAAATGCTGACGCCCGGGCACTTGCATAACAAGCGTCCGGGCGGATCAGCACCAGTTAAATACGGCGGCGCTTTTGTGGGCGGCAACCGTTGTGCGGAACCGGGGTCACGTCGGCAATCGAATTGATCCGAATGCCCAACGCGCCGAGTGCACGAACAGAAGACTCGCGTCCAGGACCGGGTCCCTTGATTTCAACATCAAGATTCTTGATACCTTGCTCAATAGCAGCGCGACCTGCAACTTCTGAAGCGACCTGTGCGGCGAAAGGGGTAGATTTACGCGAACCCTTGAAGCCCTGGCCACCCGACGAAGCCCACGACAAGGCATTGCCCTGACGATCGGTGATCGTGATGATGGTGTTGTTGAAAGA
>JAQGMZ010000168.1 GCA_028292045.1 Polaromonas sp.
TGGGCGGCCTGATCGTCATCGACTTCATCGACATGGAAGAGTCGCGCAACCGCCGCGACGTGGAAAACCGCCTGCGCGACGCGCTGCGCCAGGACCGCGCCCGGGTGCAGTTCGGCACCATCAGCAAGTTCGGCCTGATGGAAATGAGCCGCCAGCGGCTACGCCCTGCCCTCTCGGAAGGCGCGTCCATCCCCTGCCCGCGCTGCGGCGGCTCGGGCCACATCCGCGACACCGAAAGCTCGGCGCTGCAGATTCTGCGCATCATCCAGGAAGAGTCGCTGAAAGACAGCACGGCCTCGGTGCTGTGCCAGGTGCCGGTCGATGTGGCCTCTTTCCTGCTGAACGAAAAACGCTCGGAGATCAGCAAGATCGAGATGAATCAGCGCATCAACTTGCTGCTGGTGCCCAACAAGACGCTGGAAACGCCGAACTACAAGCTCGAGCGCCTGAAGCACGACGACCCGCGCCTGGAAAACATCGAGGCCAGCTACAAGATGGCCGACGAAGCCGAGGATGCCACGACCGTGACGCGCCGTAGCCAGGAAAAACACAACCGGCAGGAACCGATCATCAAGGGCGTATTGCCCGATGCGCCGGCCCCGATGGCGCCGCCAAAACCAGTGCCCGTGGCACCTGTGGCGGTCAAGGCGCCCGCGCCCGTGCCACCGGTCCAGGCGCCTGCGCCCGCTGCTGCGGAAAAAGGTTTGTTTGGCTGGATCAAGACCCTGTTTGGCGCGGCCGAAACCGCCGCGCCGGCACCTGCGGCTGCAACCGTTCTGAAGGACGCGAAAAAAGACCTGACGCCAGGCGATGCGCAGCGTGAAGGCCGTTCAGGCGAAGCGCGCGGCGAACAGCGCCCAGACCGCGGCGGCCGCACCGAACGCGGCGGCCGCGATGGCCGGCGTGGTGGCAGCCGTGGACGCAGCGAAGGCGCCGCCCCTGAAGGCCGCGCCGAAGCGCGCCCGGACGGCCGGGGCGGCGAACGCCGTGAACGCAACCCGGAAGGCCGCGCCGAGGGCGGCCGTCCCGAGCGCCAGGAACGCCAGGAGCGTCCGGCCGGCGACTACCGCCATGAAAGCCGCAATGCCGAAGGCCGCAGCGACAACGCCGGCGATGCCCAGCCGCGCAGCGAAGCGCCAGGGCAGGCCCGCGAAGGCCGCGGCGGTGACCGCGGCCGTTCGCGCGGCGACCGTGCAGACCGCCCGGAACGCGGCGAGCGCATCCCGCGCGATGCGGTCGAGCAGGACCAGGCACTGGCCAACCAGGCGGCCATGGCCGCGGCCATGGGCGGCGAAGCAGTTGCGCCGCGCCAGGAACGTCAGCTGGACACCTCAGGCCGCGACGGCGATCGCCGCCCGCAAGGCGGACGCGATGAGCCGAGCAGCCAGGAAGCCCGCGCCGAAGGCGGCAGCGATGAATCGTCCGGCGAAGGCCCTCGCGCCCGAAGCGAACGGGGCGGCCAACGTTCCGGCCGCCGCAGTGACCAACGGGGTGAGCGTGCTGAAGGCGTTACCGCACCCGGGGCAGGCGCGCAGGCGGACAGTTTCGATGCAGCGCACCCGGCCGTGGTGTCGATGCCGGACCAGGCGGGCAACCCAGGCGCAGCGGTGGTGTCCTCGACCGACGTCCAGGCCCGGCCGGACCAACCGGAAGACAGCGCAGAGCGCCAGCCGCGTGAACGCCGCAGCCGTGACCGTTATGGCCGCGAGCGCCGTGAACGGGGCGAGCGCGGTGACCCGGCCGGCCAAGGCGCAGATACCCTGGCCAAGGCTGAAGCTTTCGAGCCCAACCAGCCTTATGCGCAGACCGCCCATGCGTCTTTAGCGGCCGAACCCGTGGCAGCTGAGGCACCGCCTGTCGCTGAGGCTCATCCTGCTCCAATGGCGCCGGTTGCCGCAGCCGCCTCCCAACCGGTCCAAGTACCGGTATCAGTCCCAGCGCCTGTGCCCGCTCCGGCGTTGGCAGCCCTGCCTGCCGGCCTGCCCAAGGTCCAGGCTTACGACCTGCCCCTGCAGGACCTGGCCCAGGTTGCGCAAACCTCGGGTCTGCAGTGGGTGAATTCCGACGCGGCCAAGATCGCCGAGGCCCAGGCTGCCATTGCCGCCGAAGTCAAGCCGATCCAGGTACGGCGCGAGCGCCCCGCCCCGGTGGTGTCCCAGGAAGCGCCGCTGGTGCTGGTCGAAACCAAGCGCGACCTGGGCAGCATGACCCTGCCGTTCGAAAAATCGGCCGACTGATCTGCCAGACGCGGCGGCCTGAACCCCTGGGAGGGGGGGGCAGGCGCCGTCAAATACCCAAGCCGCATCCGCACAGGATGCGGCTTTTTTGCTTTGGATCTGTTTCAAGCATGGGTTGCCAGCCAGCGGAAATTGAACCGGAACCGGCAAAAAACAGTTAAATCAGCACCAGCCGGAGGTTTGAATCAAATTCACCCTGACTGACCAGGCCTGCGCCGAGCGGCAAAAGCGGGATCAGGGACGCCTCCTGTTCAAGGCGTTCGCCGAGTTTGCGCGAACCCCCGCCTTTGCCGCTCGGCGCGGGTCGCCCGCAGCGAAGCCCAAGCACCCAGCCAAGCTATGCAAACAAGCGGGCATGAATTCACGCGAGGAAAAACAGCCGGGTTACGGCTGTGAAGCCTGTTTGTAGGCTTCGGCAGCGGCGGCTTCGTCGTCGCGCTGCTCGGCCAGCAAGGCTAATGCGCGCCAGGCACTGCGGTGCAGCTGGCGGTCTTGCAGCGCCGGCGTCGCCTGCGTCAGGAGCTGGCGCGCCTTGCCCCAGAGCTGGCGGCTGAGGCAGGCCATGCCGGCCAGGTACACGAAATGGGCATCGCGCGGGTGGCTGAGCTGAGCAGCTTCAATGCGCGACAGCCATTCGGCCTCTAGCGAATCCATGCCCGCTTCCAGCACCTGGATCAGCTTGATGCGCAGCTTGTCGCCCAGGTCGGAGCGGGGCTCCAGCATGCGCTCCCAGACCGGCAGCAGCCAGGAGCGGGCCAGCGCTGCATCGCCGTTGAGGCTCATCAGGCGGGAAGCCGCATGCACGCACAACTCGGGCATGCGCCGCTCGCTGTCGTCCAGTCCGGCCCAGGCCTGCTGCAGTTGCGCCGGGTCATGCGCTTCGTTGAGCAGTTCCAGCGCCAGGCTGCGCACCAGGCTCTGGGCCGCCGCCGGCGAAAAAGCGCGGTGCTTGGCCAGCAGGCGCGCGGTTTCCAGCGCCGGCAGGCTTTGCCGGGCATGCCTGGCCGCGCGCAGCTTCATGCGCAGCGCCAGCGTGCGCCGGGCGGCGCCCTGAGGCAGCTGGCCGAGCCAGTCCAGCGCGGCGGCGGGGTCGTGGTCTTCCAGGGCCCAGCGGGCTGCGCGGAACTGCACCCCTTCGCGCACTTCCTGGGCTTGGCGGGCAGTGGAGTTTTGCAGGGCCAGCGCCAGGTGCTGGTTGCGCAGGGCCTTGTTTTGCAGCGCTTGCGCGCTTTCAGCCACCAGCAGGTGCGACAGCGAACGCAACTGGCTGGCCAGGCTGGCACTGTGCCCGGTGGGGTGGCCGGTGGTGTCGGTCGTCACGCCCAGGCTTTGCTCCTGCGCCAGCGCGTTCTGGGCTGATTTGGCTGACCGGATGTAGCGGCCGGCCATCAGGTGGGCCAGCGCATCCATGAGGGCGCCGTACATGGCGCGTTCCTTTTGCTGCGCTCTCCAGCGCCGCGCCTCGACCGGCAGGGAAAATAGCGCCGAGAGCGCGCGTGACGCCAGGTACAGCAGCAAAAACAGGCCGACCAGCAGCAGCACCATCAGGTTGAAGGACACATCGACCCGGTGCGGCGGCCAGAAGACGGTGACGACCGCCTGGTTGTTGCCGGCAAACAGGGCAACGGCCACGGCAATGCCGAACAGGGCGATGAACCAGAGTGCGGCGCGCATGGTATGACTGGACAGCCTGGCAGCAGGCGTCAGCGGCCCGCAGCCGCGGTGGCCAGCGCCGCCAGGGTTTCGTCGAGCCGCGGCAGCTCGGTGCTTTTGAGCTGGCCTTGCACCTGGACGAGCAATTCCCGCGCGGCCTGCGTTTTGCGCGCCGACGAGTCGAAGTACCTGCCCAGCCAGGCGTCTGCGTTGAGCAGGTCAGAGCGGGCGGCGTCGGTCTGGCGCGACAGCAGCGCCAGGCGCGCGTTGAGCAAGCGGAGCTTGAGGTTTTCGCGCAGGAAAAAAGCCTGTTCGGGCGCCAGCAAAGCCGCTTCGGGCTGGTCGATGCGGCTGACGCGCAGCAGCTGGCTGGCTTCCAGCCACAAGCTGGCGGCCACGCGGCGGGACCAGGACTGGACCGCCGTGAAGTCAAGGCCCGGCAGCCAGGAGCCGCCGGCGGCGGCCGAGGCCGGGCGCTGCGGCGCGGCAGCCACGGCGCTCACCGGACGCGCCACGCTGTTGTTCACGGCTTCATTGGCCACCGGCAGTTCATCGACCAGGCGTGCCAGTTCGTCCAGCTTGATCATCAGGGCCGGCACATCGGCAATGGTGGCATTTTTGACGCGCCCGATGTCGCGGGCGATAGCGCGCTGCAGCGGATTCAGGCGCGGCTGGGCGGCGCGCGTGAGCCGGGTTTCAGCCGACTTCAAGGCGGCCAGCAAAGGCTCGGCACTGCCGGTCAGCAAGGCGCGCTGCTGGGCCAGGCGCAGGTCGGACTCGACATCGACCACCAGGTTTTCATCGCGCGAGCGCGTCAGGCTCTGCATCAGCTCTTCAAGCTGGCTGCGCTGCAGGCTGATTTCGCCCAGGCGGGTTTCAAGCAGGGCCAGGCGCACCGACTGTTCACGGGTGCTTTCCTGGGCATCCTGCGCCAGGGTCCGGGCCTCGATCGACTGGGCGCCGGCGGTGTTCGTCCGGCCGGCGAGCTCTTCCTGGATGGCCCCCAGCTTTTGCCACAGGGCGGCACTGCCGAGCAGCCCGGCAGCGGCCAGCGCAGCGACCACCAGGGCCCAGCTGCGCGGCACCAGCCAGGCATCGTGCAGGGCGGCAGGCACGGCAGCGTAGGCCGGCAAGCCGCGCCCCGGCACCGGGTCGTCCTGGGACGGCGGATGGCTCGGCGGGGGCAGGACGGGGGGGCTGTCGCTCATGGATGGAGCGATTCTAGCGAGCCAAGGGCTTGCCGGATGTCCTGGAGCGCCGGTCGTGACGCCACAACAACACCCCATCCGGCCGCCCGCGCCGCCTGGGCAATGCGCGGATGGGTCGCAATGGCGCGTGCCCGGCCCCAGTCCACGCCCTGGAGCCCGGGCAGGCCGACCAGGTTGGCCACGGCTTCGGAGCTGCTGAACAGCCAGGCCGAGCCATCGGCGCTGGCCTGGCGTGCCCGCGCCATTTGCGCTTCGCCAGGGCGGGGCGCGCAGCGCTGGTAGACGCCGATGAAGTCAACGCTGGCGCCCGCGTCCTGCCACTGGCGAACAATCCAGTCGCGTCCCGAGGTGACGCCTTCAGCACCGGCGCTCTGGCCGCGCACGATCAGCACTTTGCGGCCCTGCCAGTCACGCGGCTTGATAACCTGCCACAGCGCTTCCGAGTCGAACTGGCTGGCATCGGCCGCAGGCGCGTCGATTTGCGCGGCAGCCACACCGGCAGCCCGAAGCGCGGCCACGGTGCCCGGACCGGGCGCCATGCAGCGCAGGCCCGGCGGAATTCCTGAAATTGGGTTACTTGCTATTTTATTTATAGCAGTTTCAGCCGATTCCGCATCCTTAAGAGTCTTGTTTTGCCGAAAGAAATGCGTCACCGCATGGCCGCTGACAAACATGCACGCGTCATAGCTGCCCAGTGCTCGCCAGGTTTTATCCAGCGCAAGGACATCGGCGGCGTCCAGGACCGGGCCAATTTCAATCAGCGGAAAAGCCTCGGCGGCCGTGCCGGCCTCTTGCAGGGCCTGCACCCAGAGAGCGGCGTCTAGCGCGGGTCGGGTCACGATGACGCGGGCGGTCGACATGCTCAAGCGCGCCGGCAATCAGGCAGCAGGCGCGTTTTGGGTCCAGACCGCGCCACCGGCGCGCAGTTCAGCGGCCACCGCCTCGCCCAAGGCCTCGGCTTCGGCAAAACTGCCGACAACGGCGGTTTGGCGCGCTCGGACCAGGGGCACGGGCTGGGCCTGGGCGCTGCCCGGCAGGGCTTCTGCCGTGACCGGCTCGCCCCAGGCGGCATTGAGCTGCAAGGCGCCGCCCACCGCCGTGACAAATGCAGCCAGCGGCATCGAGCAGCTGCCCCCCATGGCGCGCGACACGGTGCGCTCGGCCGTGACGGCCAGCCAGGTGGGCTGGTGCGCCAGCGTGGCCAGTGCGCCGATCAGGTCGGCGCGGTCTGTGCGCACTTCGATGCCCAGGGCGCCCTGTCCGGCGGCCGGCAGCATGTCGGCGGGAGAAAATGTCTGGCGAATGCGCGATTCCAGCCCAAGCCGCTTCAAGCCGGCGGCCGCCAGCACGATGGCGTGGTAGCGGCCTTCGTCCAGCTTGCGCAGCCGGGTGTCGAGGTTGCCGCGCAGGGGCTGGATGTCCAGGTCGGGCCGCAGCGACTTGAGCAGCACCAGCCGGCGCAAGCTGGAGGTGCCGACCACCGCGCCCTGGGGTAGCCCGTCCAGCGACGAAAACTGGTTGGACACCAGGGCATCGTGCGGGTCTTCGCGCTCCAGCACGCAAGCCAGGGAAAACCCGTCGGGCAGGTCCATCGGCACGTCCTTGAGCGAATGCACGGCCAGGTCGGCGCGGCCTTCCGCCAGGGCGACTTCAAGCTCTTTCACAAACAGGCCCTTGCCGCCGACCTTGCTGAGCGAGCGGTCCAGAATCTGGTCGCCCAGCGTGGTCATGCCCAGCAGTTCGACCTGCCAGCCAAGGCGCGCCTCCAGCAGCGCCTTGACATGGCGGGCCTGCCACATCGCCAGGCGGCTTTCGCGGGTGGCGATCACCACCCGGGTCGTGTTTTGGGGAATCTGGAGCACTGCTGCCACGTGTAACCTGTTGGTAATCTGGAGAGGGAGTGAATGCTAGCATGCACCCTTTCGTACCGATTTAACTTTCCGTCACCAGCCGCAAAGGGCCGCGATGCCAACTTCCGCACTTACCCAAAAAGCCAGGCACGGCGACAAGCAAGTCGCCCCGGCCGCTGCGATGGAACCGGGCCGGCCCGCCAGCCCGTCGGCCCGCGTCAAGAACAACGAGCGCCCGCTGGTCGAGGACATGCGCCTGCTGGGCCGCATTCTGGGCGACGTGATTCGCGACCAGGAAGGCGTGGCCGCTTACGAGCTGATCGAGCTGGTGCGCACGCTGTCGGTGGCTTTCCGGCGCGATGCCGACCAGGAAGCCGACAAGTCGCTCAAGACCCTGCTGAAAGACCTGAGCGGCGACCAGACGGTCAGCGTGATCCGGGCTTTCACCTATTTCAGCCACCTGGCCAACCTGGCCGAAGACCGGCACCACATTCGCCGCCGCGCCATTCACGAACGCGCCGGCGACACGCAGGAAGGCAGCATCTACGTGGCACTGTCCCGGCTGCGCTGGGCCGGCATCGCGCCCAAGACCATCTCTGACATTCTGGCGCGCAGCTTTGTCTCGCCGGTGCTCACCGCCCACCCGACCGAGGTGCAGCGCAAAAGCATCCTGGACGCAGAGCGCGGCATTGCCCAGCTGCTGACGGCGCGCGACAGCATCAAGGCACTGGCGCTGGCGGTGAATGCCACGAAAGATGCGCTGACCCCGCGCGAGCTGGCGGCCAACGAGCTGCAGCTGCGCGCCAGGGTCATGCAGCTGTGGCAGACGCGCCTGCTGCGCTTTTCCAAGCTGACGGTGGCCGACGAGATTGAAAATGCGCTGAGCTACTACGAAGCCACCTTCCTGCGCGAGATTCCCAAAATCTATGCCAACCTGGAGCGCGAACTGGGCATGCAGCCGGTGCACAGCTTTCTGCGCATGGGCCAATGGATCGGCGGCGACCGCGACGGCAACCCGAACGTCAACGCCGACACCCTGAACTACGCGCTGCGCCGCCAGGCCGACGTGGCGCTGCGCCACTACCTGACCGAAGTGCACCTGCTGGGCGGCGAGCTGTCGATGTCATCCATCCTGATCGACTGCAGCGCCGACATGCAGCAACTGGCAGAGCGTTCGCCCGACACCAGCGCGCACCGCCAGGACGAGCCCTACCGCCGCGCCCTCACCGGGGTCTATGCCCGGCTGGCGGCCACGCTGAAGGCGCTGACCGGCGGCGAGGCGGCGCGCCATGCGGTGGCGCCGCAAAACGCCTATGTCCGGGTGGAAGATTTCCTGAGCGACCTGCGCACCCTGCAAACCTCGCTGGCCGGCCACCATGGCCAGGCCCTGACGGCGCAGCGCCTGCACCCGCTGATCCGCGCGGTGGAGGTGTTCGGCTTTCACCTGGCCACGGTCGATTTGCGCCAGAGTTCGGACAAGCACGAGGAAGTCGTGGCCGAACTGCTGGCGGTGGCGCGCATCGAGGCCGGCTATGCCAGCCTGGACGAAGCCGCCAAGCGCCTGCTGCTCTTGAGAATGCTCAACGACGCCCGGCCGCTGCGGGTGCGCGATGCCGTTTACTCCGAACTGGCCCAAAGCGAACTGGCGATTTTCGAAGCCGCCCTGGATGCCCGCAGCCGGTTTGGCAAGGAAGCGATTCGGCACTACATCATCAGCCACACCGAAACCGTGAGCGACCTGCTGGAAGTGCTGCTGCTGCAAAAGGAAGTCGGCCTGATGCATGGCGTGCTTGAAAACCCGCAGGACAAGCTTGGCTCGCGCTGCGACCTGATCGTGGTGCCGCTGTTCGAAACCATCGAAGACCTGCGCAACGCCGCGCCGATCATGCGCGAGTTCTATGCCTTGCCGGGCGTGGCCGCGCTGCTGCAGCGCAGCGGCGCCGAGCAGGACATCATGCTGGGCTACAGCGACAGCAACAAGGACGGCGGCATCTTCACCAGCAACTGGGAGCTGTACCGGGCCGAAATCGCCCTGGTCGAGCTGTTTGACCAGCTGGCGGTGTCGCACGGCATCACGCTGCGCATGTTCCACGGCCGGGGCGGCACCGTCGGCCGGGGCGGCGGCCCGAGCTACGAGGCGATTTTGGCGCAGCCGCCCGGCACGGTGCGCGGGCAGATCCGGCTGACCGAACAGGGCGAGGTGATCGGCTCCAAATACGCCAACCCCGAGATCGGCCGGCGCAACCTGGAAACCCTGGTGGCCGCCACCCTGGAGGCAACCCTGCTGCAGCCGACGAAACCGGCGACCCCCGCCTACCTGCAGGCCGCCGACGAACTGTCGCGCTCAAGCATGGCGGCCTACCGGGCCCTGGTGTACGAGACACCCGGCTTCACCGAGTATTTCTTCAGCGCCACGCCGATCCGCGAGATTGCCGAACTGAACATCGGCTCGCGGCCGGCCTCGCGCAAGCCTTCGCAGCAAATCGAGGACCTGCGGGCCATTCCCTGGGGCTTCAGCTGGGGCCAGTGCCGCCTCACCCTGCCCGGCTGGTACGGCTTCGGCTCGGCCATCGAACAATTTCTCGCCCAGGGAAATTCGCCGGAAAGCCGCAAGGCGGCGCTGGCCCTGCTCAAGAAAATGTACCGCCAGTGGCCGTTTTTCCGGACCTTGCTGAGCAACATGGACATGGTGCTGGCCAAGAGCGACCTGGCGCTGGCGTCGCGCTATGCCGAACTGGTGGGCGACGCCAGGCTGCGCAAGAAGATCTTCACGGCCATCGATGCCGAATGGCACAAGACGGCGCAGGCCCTGAGCCTGATCAGCGGCGACAAGCAGCGCCTGGCAGACAATGCGGCGCTGCAGCGATCCATTCGCCACCGTTTCCCCTACATCGACCCGCTGCACCATCTGCAGGTTGAACTGGTGCGCCGCTACCGCGCAGGCCAGACCGACCAGCGCGTGCAGACCGGCATTCACATCTCCATCAACGGGATTGCGGCGGGCTTGCGCAATACCGGCTGACCCGGCCCGGGCAACCCGGGACGGCGCATTTCAGGAGCCGAGGAATTCGCCGACGGGCTTGAGGTCTTCCACCCGGTCGCACACCGATTTGACGATCATCATGATGGGAATGCCGAGCAGCAGGCCCCACACGCCCCACAGCCAGCCCCAGGCCAGCAGGCCCATGAACACCGCCACCGGGCTGAGCCGGCTGGCGCGGCTGGTCAGCCAGGGCGTGAGCAGGTTGCCCACCAGGGTGTGGATGACCAGCGAGGCGCCGCCCACCGCCATGGCCATGTTGACCGAGCCGAACTGCAGAAATGCAACCAATGCCGAGGCGGCTGCGGTCACCAGCGATCCAATGTAGGGCACCAGGTTCAGCACGCAGGCGACAACGCCCCAGACGGCGGCATTCTCGAGCCCCAGGAACACCAGGGCCAGCCCGGTCAGCACGCCCACCAGCAGGCTGGTCAGCAGTTGCACCTGCAGGTAGCGCTGGATCTGCCCGCTGATCTCGTGCAGCGCCTGCAGCGTGATTTTTTTCTTGCTCAGGCTGGGCCCGGCCAGCTTGACCAGCTTACGCCGGAAGGTGTCGCCCGAGAGCATCAAAAAGTAGGTCAGGAACACCACCACGGCCACCTGCCCGATCAGCGCCACCAGGCCGATGGTGCCGGTCCACAGGTAGTCCTTGACGTTGAAACGCGGCGCCTCGATCACCACCCGGGTCGCGCCCCGGTTGGGGCCGCTGACCGTGCTGCTGTCCCGGGTCGCCTGTTCAATCTGGGCAGCCGCCTTTTGAACCGTGTCCAGCGCGCTGGTCGACTTGCCGCTGCTCGACCTGAGCCCTTGGCCCAGCTTTTGCGCCGCGGCCGGCAGGGCCTCGATCAGCTGCGCGGCCTCAAGCCGCAGCAGGTACGCGCCCGAACCCAGCGAGCCCAGCACGGCCAGCAGCAGCACCGCAGAACTCAGCCACCGGGGCATGCGCCGGGTCTCCAGCCAGTTGATCAGGGGTGAAAAAGCATAGCTGAGCAGCACACTGAGCATGATCGGGATGAACACGGCCCGCGCCCACTGAAGCACAAACAAGCTGGCAAGTATCGCCAGCACCACCAGCGACACATTGCGCACATCCACCGGCATGTCCAGAAGAAACCGGGACGGCTCGGGAAATTCCGTGATGTCGGTTTCGGACTGCGGCTCGCTTGCCAGGGTTTCGTCGGCCATTTGTCTTCCTTGTTGATGCGCAGGTGTGCCCGTGCGGCAATCTGCCGGCCACGGCGCTTGTCATTCCGTCGTGAAACCAGTTCGGGACCCGGCGTGCAACTGGGGTCAATGCCCCAGCCGGGCCAGGCAACCCCAGCCGGATAGGTTTAAAAACGGAATCTCGAGTATTGCACCCGAAAATCAGGCCTAACACCATAGGACGCCTGCCCTGAAACGGGCCATTGGCAGTCGAGTTTCTCTGCCGGCGGCGGGCGCCCGGGCCAGGCCGGCCTGCCGCATGTCCCGTATGCCCGGAAATCAGGCCGTGATGGCGTCGCGGACGGCGCCCAGCTGGCGGCGCGACACGGCCAGCAGTTCGTCCAGCCCGTTCAGGCGTACCGCCCAGCCCTCGCCTTCCTCCGGATCGAAATGCTTTTCCAGCGCACGCACCGCGCGCCTGGCGATCAGGGCATTGCGGTGTATGCGCATGAAGCGGCTGCCGTAGCGCGCCTCGAGTTCGCTGAGCGAGCCGTCCAGGATATAGCTGCGCCGCAGGGTGCGCACCGTGACGTACTTTTGCTCGGCCTTGAAATACAGCACTTCCGCCAGCGGCACCCGCTCGGTATGGCCCCGGTCCTGAATCACCAGAACCTCTTGCGCCGCGCCAGGCTCGGGCGGATAGCCGGCAAGCATTTTTCGGGCAACTTTCTGGAGCGCCTGGCGCAGGCGCTCCAGCCGCACCGGTTTGGTCAGGTAGTCGACCGCGTCCAGCTCAAAAGCCTGCACCGCGGGGCCGGCGTGGGCGGTGACGAACACCACCGCCGGCGGCTGCGGCAGCGTGGCGATCAGCCCGGCCAGCGCCAGCCCGTCTGTTCCGGGCATGTGGATGTCAAGCAGCACCGCGTCAAACGACTGGTGCTGCAGCGCGCGCATGGCCTGCAACGCATCGGCCGCCTCGGCCGCCACGATGCAGGCCGGTTCGGTGCAGTCGCCCAGCAAGGCGCGCAGGCGGGAGCGCGCCAGCGCTTCGTCATCCACCAGCAGGATTTTCAAGGTGTTCATAGCGGAATCTCCAGCCGGACCTGAAACAGGCCTTCCTTGCAGCTTGTCTTGAACCGGGCCTGCACGTCGTGCAGCAGGTACAAGCGGTTGCGGACATTGGCCAGTGCCAGCCCGTGGCCCGGCTGGCCGCCGCCAGCGGGCACCGAATTGGTCACCTTGACCACCACGATGCTGCCGCGCCGGGCGGTCGATATGCGGATATCCGCGCCGCTGGCGCTGGGCTCAACGCCGTGGCGCACCGCGTTTTCAACCAGGGGCTGCAGCAGCAGGGGCGGCAACCGGGCCGCATCGGCGCTGGCGTCCAGGCTCCACTGCACGCGGAGCCGGCCGCCGAAGCGGATTTGCTCAATCGCCAGGTAGCGCTCGGCCAGCAGGATTTCCTGCGCCAGCGTGACCGATTCCGCCGGGTCGGCCAGTGCGCTGCGGAACAGCTCGCTCAGGTCTTCCAGCATGGTTTCGGCGCGGGCCGGTTCGGCGCGCACCAGCGCAATGGCGCTGTTCAGGGTGTTGAACAGGAAATGCGGCCTGATGCGCGACTGCAGTTCAGCCAGCCGGGCCGCCGTGGCTGCGGGCGTGCGGGCCTGGGTGCGCCAGAAAAGTCCCGCCAGCACCATGGCCGACAGCAGCATGCCTGAGGCGCCGCTGGCCCACCACGGCGCTTCAAGCTGCAGCGCCATCAGCGTCAGCAGGCCGCAGGCGTACACGCCGGCAGCCGCGCCCAGCGCCAGGCCGGCCAGCCACTGGTGCTGGATTTTCAGCTGGTTGAGCCGGACCTTGAAAGCGCAAACGGTGATCAGCCAGGCCAGCGTGGCCGGCAGCACACCGCCGGTCAGCATGGAAAACAGCAGCAGCCAGCCCAGCGGGTCTGCCGCGCCGAACATGGCGCCCACCCCCAGCGAAGCCTGCACGAACAAGACCACCCGAAGCACCACCCCGACATGGCAGGCGTCAAACAGGGTAGCTGGCGGAACGAAGGACGCAGCAGCGCCAGCGCCATCAAACGGCGCCAGGCTGCCAAGCAGCGTGGAATCATCCGGGTACGGGGTGTCGGTGGGGGGGTTCATCGAGCGCGGGCGGCAAGGGTTGTGGTTCAGTATGGACTGGATTTTCAGGCCTGCGGGGGCGAATATAAAATTCGCCTCGGCAAGTATTGCACTGGCCATGACGCTTGCACCCGGTGCGAAGTCCTGTTTCAGCCCCGTGGCTGTTGTTTTTCCAGCGCAGTGTTGCTCCACCCGGCACACAGACCGCCACCATGAAAGCCCGACGTGAACCAATTCGACAAAAAATCCCAAGCCTGGTCTGCCCTGTTTTCGGAGCCCGTGAGCGAGCTGGTCAAGCGCTACACCTCCAGCGTGTTTTTTGACAAGCGGCTTGCCCAAGCCGACATTGCCGGCTCGCTGGCGCATGCCGGCATGCTCGCCGCGCAAGGCATCATCGCGCCGGCCGACCTGCAGGCCATCCAGACCGGCATGGCGCAGATCACGCAAGAGATCGAATCCGGCGCTTTCGAATGGCAGCTCGACCTGGAGGACGTGCACCTGAACATCGAGGCGCGGCTGACCCAGCTGGTTGGCGACCCCGGCAAGCGCCTGCACACCGGCCGCTCGCGCAACGACCAGGTCGCCACCGACGTGCGCCTGTGGCTGCGCGGCGAGATCGACCTGATCGGCGGCCTGCTGGTCGAGCTGCAAAAAGCGCTGGTCGAGATGGCCGATAAAAATGTGGAAGTCATCCTGCCCGGCTTCACCCACCTGCAGGTGGCCCAGCCGGTGAGCTTTGGCCACCACATGCTGGCCTATGTCGAGATGTTCAGCCGCGACGCCGAACGCCTGCAGGAAGTGCGCCGCCGCGTGAACCGCCTGCCGCTGGGCGCCGCCGCGCTGGCCGGCACCAGCTACCCGCTGGACCGCGAGCGCGTCGCCGTCACGCTCGGCATGGTCGATGAGAACGGCCTGCCGCAGGTCTGCCAGAACAGCCTGGACGCCGTGAGCGACCGCGACTTCGCCATCGAATTCACCGCCGCCGCGACATTGGCGATGGTGCACATCAGCCGCATGAGCGAAGAGCTGATTTTGTGGATGAGCCAGAACTTCGGCTTCATCCACATTGCCGACCGCTTCACCACCGGTTCGTCCATCATGCCGCAGAAGAAAAACCCGGACGTGCCCGAACTGGCGCGCGGCAAGACCGGCCGCGTGGTCGGCCACCTGATGGGGCTGATCACCTTGATGAAGGGCCAGCCGCTGGCCTACAACAAGGACAATCAGGAAGACAAGGAGCCGCTGTTCGACACGGTGGACACGCTGAAGGACACGCTGCGCATCTTTGCCGACATGGTGGGCGGCATCACCGTCAGGCCCGAAGCCATGGAGCGCGCCGCCCTGCGCGGCTATGCCACCGCCACCGACCTGGCCGACTACCTGACCAAAAAAGGCCTGCCGTTTCGCGACGCGCACGAAACCGTCGCCCATGCGGTCAAGGCCGCCACCGCCCAGCAGGTCGACCTGTCGGAATTGCCGCTGGCGGTGCTGCAAGGCTTCAATGCGTCGATTGAACAGGACGTGTACGGCGTGCTGAGCCTGCGCGGCTCGCTGAACGCCCGAAATACGCTGGGCGGCACGGCGCCCAGCCAGGTACGGGCGCAAATTGCGCGGCACCGGCTGCGTTTGGGCAACTAACGGATTTTGGGTTCAGCCTGCCAGTTCGCCTGGCGCACGACAGCCTGGCGCAACAGCTTGCAAGCCAGGCGGGTTTTGACGGTTCAAGCCATGCCCGAGCTGGATTTTCGACATTCTTCGATCCTGAGGAACCTTGCATGCGCCTGTTGCTGGTGGAAGACGACGCCATGATCGGCGAGGCGGTGCTGCAGGTGCTGCGCACCGAGCATTACGCCGTGGACTGGGTGCGCGATGGCGCCATGGCGGATGCGGCCTTGCGCAGCGAGCAGTACGACCTGGTGCTGCTTGACCTCGGCCTGCCCCAACGCGATGGCCTGGAGGTGCTGCGCGCATTGCGGTCCCGCCATGCGTCGGTTCCCGTCCTGGTCGCCACGGCGCGCGACGCGGTGGGCGACCGCATTGCCGGGCTCGATGCCGGCGCCGACGATTATCTGGTCAAGCCGTACGACACCGACGAGCTGCTGGCGCGCATTCGCGCCCTTTTGCGCCGCAGCGGGGGCCGGGGCGAGCCGGTGTTTGAACACAAAGGCGTGAGCCTGAACCCGGCCACCCGCGAAGCCATGGTGCAGGGCCAGCCGGTGTCGCTGTCGGCGCGTGAATGGTCGGTGCTCGAAGCGCTGCTGGCCCGGCCCGGCGCCTTGCTGTCGCGCGCGCAGCTGGAGGAAAAGCTGTTCAGCTGGAAAGACGACATCAGCAGCAATGCGGTCGAGGTGTACGTCCACGGCCTTCGCAAGAAACTGGGCAATGACTTCATCCAGACCGTTCGCGGCCTGGGCTACCTGGTGCCCAGGGCATGAGCGGCGCGCACTCCCTCAGGCGCCGCCTGCTCGGGTTGGTGCTGGTGGCGATTTTGCTGGCCGCCGTGGTGCAGGCCGCCACCGCTTACCAGGGGGCCCTGCGCCAGGCCGACGCGCTGTTTGACGACCATCTGCAACAGATGGCGCGTTCGCTGCGCAACGGCATTGCGCCTGGAATGGCACAGGCCGAGCCCGCAGACGATCCGGGCTATGAACTGCAGATCCAGATCTGGGGCCAGGACGGTACGCAAATTTTTCGCTCCACCCGCTCGGCCCTGCCACTGCGCGCGGTGCTGGGCTTTTCCGAAATTGAGGCAAATGGCAACCGCTACCGGGTGTACACGCTGCAAACGCCGTTGCAAACCGTCCAGATCGCCCAGGACCTGAGCGCCCGCACGGCCAGGGCCCGCGCACTGGCGCTGCGGGCGGTGCTGCCGTTTGCCTGGCTCACGCCGCTGCTGATGCTGGCGGTCTGGTGGATCATCAAGCGCTCGCTGGCGCCCATTGAACGCACGCGCCGCGCCGTGGCCGGCCGCGCCGCCCAGGACCTCTCGCCGCTGGAGGACGCCGGCCTGCCCGACGAAGTCAAGCCGCTGGTCGATGAGCTCAACCTGCTGTTTAGCCGGGTGCGCAGTGCGTTTGAGGCGCAAAAGCATTTTGTCGCCGATGCCGCGCATGAGCTGCGCTCGCCCCTGACCGCGCTGAAGCTTCAGGCGCAGTCGCTGCGCCGCCTGGGCAGGGAACCAGAAGCACGCGAGGCCGCAGTTGCACGGCTGAACCAGGGGCTTGACCGGGCCATCCGCGGCGTCGAGCAACTGCTGCTGCTGGCGCGCGAAGAAGCCGGGCCGGAACTCGCCGGCAGCGGCCGGGTTGACTTGCAGCAGGTGGTTCAGCTGGCCGTGGCCGATGTGCTGGCGCAGGCGCGGCAAAAAAACATTGACCTGGGACTTGCCGGCCATCCTCCCGGGGACGAACTGCATGCCCTGCCGGAGATCGCCGGCCAGGCGGACGCCTTGCGCATCCTGCTGCGCAACCTGCTTGAAAATGCGGTCAAGTATTCGCCGCCGGGCGGCCAGGTCGATGTGTCGCTTGCGCAGCATCAAGGCCAGCCGGTGCTCACGGTCGAGGACAGCGGCCCCGGCATTGCGCCGCAAAACCGCCAGCGGGTGTTCGACCGTTTTTTCCGCATCGCCGGCACGGCGCAGGAAAGCGGCAGCGGCCTGGGGCTGGCGATCGTCAAGGCAATTGCCGACCGGCACGGCGCGGTGCTGGAACTGGACCGCTCGACGCGCCTGGGCGGACTGAAGGTCGCGCTGCGTTTTCCCGCTGCCGCACCCGGCTGAACTTTAAGTTTCGTCTAAGCCTGCGTCGCCATAGTTGACAGCACCGGCACCTGTGCGTGCTGTTCAAAGGCAAGGAGTTTTTTCATGGCATCAGCCGTTTCAACCAATACCCGCCTGTTTGCAGCCCTGCTGGCGGCGGGCGCCGTCGGGGGCGCCGGAGTCGGCGCCTTCAACAGCCTGCATTCGCCCGCCCAGGCCGCGCTGTCGGCCCCGGCTTTGGTGGCCGGCGTTGCGCCCGTTGCCCCCCTGGCCCTGCCCGACTTTTCGCAGATCACCGAGCGCTACGGGCCCTCGGTGGTCAACATCAGCGTGACCGGCACGCGCAAAGTCTCCAGCGATCCAGTGCAGGGCAGCGCCGACGATGAAGACGGGCAGCCCGGCGGCCCGCTGGATGAATTCTTCCGGCGTTTCCAGCAAGGCCAGGCTCCGGGCGCCGGCCGGAACAGGCAGGGCGGGCCGCAGGAGATGCCCAGCCACGGCCAGGGCTCGGGCTTTATCGTCAGCGCGGACGGCATTATCTTGACCAATGCCCATGTGGTGCGCGGCGCCAGGGAAGTCACCGTCAAACTGACCGACAGGCGCGAGTTCCGCGCCAAGGTTTTGGGCGCTGACGCCAAAACCGACATTGCCGTGCTCAAGATCGACGCCAGCAACCTGCCGGTTGCCGCGCTGGGTAAGTCCGGCGAGTTGAAAGTTGGCGAATGGGTGCTGGCGATAGGCTCGCCCTTCGGTTTTGAAAACACTGTGACCGCCGGCGTGGTGAGCGCCAAGGGCCGGTCCCTGCCCGACGACAGCGCCGTGCCGTTCATCCAGACCGACGTGGCCATCAATCCGGGCAATTCGGGCGGTCCGCTGTTCAACGCGCGCGGCGAAGTGGTCGGCATCAATTCGCAGATCTACACCCGAAGCGGTGGTTACCAGGGCGTGTCGTTTGCCATCCCGATTGACGTGGCGAACAAGGTCAAGCAGCAGATCGTGGCCAACGGCAAGGTCGAGCATGCCCGGCTGGGCGTTTCGGTGCAGGAGGTGAACCAGGCCTTTGCCGACTCCTTCAGGCTCGACAAGCCCGAAGGTGCGCTGGTGTCGTCGGTGGAAAAAGGCAGTCCGGCCGACAAGGCGGGCCTGCAGCCGGGCGACGTGATCCGCCAGGCCAGCGGCCAGCCGATCATTTCGTCGGGAGACCTGCCGGCGGTGATCGGCCAGGCTGCCCCGGGCGACAGCATCAAGCTCATTGTCTGGCGCCAGGGGGCGGCCAGGCAATTCACGGCGCGCCTGATCAATGCCGACGACAAGGCGGTGGAGCTTTCCAGCAAACAGGACACGCCAGGCCAGGGCAAGCTGGGCCTGGCCTTGCGACCGCTGTCGCCCGACGAACAGCAGCAATCCGACATTGACGGCGGACTGCTCGTGCAGCAGGCCAGCGGACCGTCGGCTCTGGCCGGCGTGCTGGCCGGCGACGTGCTGCTGTCGGTCAATGGCGTTGCGGTGAAAAACATCGACCAGGTACGCGCCACCGTCGGCAGATCGCAAAAATCGGTGGCGCTGCTGATCCAGCGGGGTGACAGCAAGATATTTGTGCCGGTCAATCCGGGCTGACAGCTGCAGGCCGGCAGCCAATGCCGGCCTGCGGCGCAGTCTGTAGCCACGATGAAAATTTAACAATTCCTTACCAGCAGGCACGGTTTTTGGTATTGATGGGTTCACGGCTGAGCAGGTATTATGCGGCGCTCATCCTTTCGCCTGTTTGGCCCGGCGACTGGACTTTCAGACTGCAACGACCCTGCACAAGCTGCCGGTTCCAACGCAGCACCAAGCTGTTGGCCGAAAACCCACCTTGCCTGCCCATGAAACCTGTTGCCCGTTCTGCCTTTCTTCACCGCCTGACGCTGCTGGCGCTGACCGGTGCCAGCGCACTGTCCGCCCAGGCGGAAATTAACGTCTCGCCCGACATGCGGCCCGGCGGCAAGCTGGCGCTGGCCACTGCCGCCGCTGCGCCTTCGCCCGTCTATGCGCGCTGGCAGAGCACCCTGGACGCTTTCGCCGTCACCGACCAGCAGGCGCATCCCGCCAGCGACGGCGTGCTGTTTGTCGGCAGCTCGACGATTCGGCTGTGGTCCCGGCTGTCGCAGGATTTCAGGCAGGTGCCCGTCTTGCTCAACCGCGGTTTCGGCGGCTCGACCATGCGGGACTGCAATGCGCTGGTCCGCGAACTGGTCATCCAGTACAAACCCAAACAGGTCCTGGTGTATGCCGGCGACAACGACCTGGCCGAGGGCCGCACGCCTGAAGCGGTGCTGGGCAGTTTTGCAAGTTTCGTGCGCAGCGTGCAGGCTGAACTGCCGGGCGCCCGCATCAGCTACATCTCCATCAAGCCAAGCCCGCTGCGGGTGGCCCTGCTGCCAAAGGTCAGGGAAACCAACGCCCTGATCGCCAGCTACGTGAAAACCGTGCCGCAGGCGCGGTACATCGATATTTTCAATCCCATGCTGGCTGCCGACGGGTTGCCGCGCCCGGAATTGTTTCTGGCCGACCAGCTGCACCTCAATGATGCGGGCTACCGGCTCTGGCAGGCGGTGATTGCGGCCGATCTTTCCCTGGCGCCGCTGACGGCGGAGCCGCCAGCCCGGCCTCTGCAGCAGGCAACGGCAGGCCGCTAGGTTTTTTCGGGGCCGCTGCCGGCTCCAGCCGCAAGCTCAACCACGCCACGCCATACAGCGCCGTGAAACTGGCCAGCACCACCCCGGCATCCACCCAGGCGGAGCGGGCCTCAGGAGCGGCGCCAAAAAAGGCCAGCACCAGCAGCACGATGACCAGGTGCGAACAAAAAACCGGCAGTGAAGCCGCGCCCAGTTGCTCCAGCGCATGCAGGCGCGGCAGACGGCGGCTGAGCGCCGGCCCGAAGCGGATGGCCAGCACCATGAGGGCAAACAGATCAAGCAGCCTGAACGGCGACAGCAGCCACTTGTCAAACAGGAGGTTGAGTGGCGCATTGTCTAAAAAAGGCGCCTGCCCGATTGCGTGGCGCCACACCATGCAGACCACGGCCACCCCGGCGGCCAGCGCAACGACCCAGCCCGGAAAAACAAAGGGAACGGGGTTGGCCCCGGTCCGGCTGGCGCCCATCCAGAGCCCCAGCACCCACAGGAACTGCCAGGCAAATGTGGCAAAGGCGCCGGTTTCATGAAACGGCACGGCCAGGCCGGTGAACTGCACGGCCGCGCCGTGCAGCCACGGTCCCAGCCCGAACTGCGCCAGCGCCCACAGCCCCAGGCTGGCGCCCATCACCGCACGCCAGCCGCCGCGCAACCCATGCGCCAGCACCCACGGGCTGGCCAGCATGAACAGGATGTACATCGGCAAGATGTCCAGCAGCGGCGGCTTGTACACCAGCAGCAGGCCCGCCGCCAGGGCCGGCACCGGATGGGTCAGGTAATAAGAAATCAGGTCCTTCACCGCAGGCTGGTCAATGCGCAGCCCGACAGCCGCGATCACCGTGAATAAAAACAGCAGGGTTGCCGCATGCCAGGCATAGACCTTGAGCGCCCGCCGCCAGAACGCCAGGCGCATGGCCTCGATGCCCTTGCTGTTGGCCATCTGGCCGTACACCATGCCCGCCATGTAGGCCGACAGCAGCACAAAGCCTTCGGCGGCCGAAACGTAGCCGAAGGGCTGGCCCAGCGGCGAACTCAGCCGGGTCGGCAGGTGGGTGACGGTCATCAGCACCAGCATCAGGCCGCGCAGGGCGTCGAGCTCCCATCGCCGGGTCACGGGGCGCACCGGGCAAAGGCCGCCAGGTCGGGCGCAGCAGAAGTTTTCATGTCGGGTGGACAGCAAGGGTGTGGGTGTGGACTGAAAAACCCCGGGCCGCAAAGCGGCCAGGCCCGGCTCGCAAGCGCTGGCCAACTTGACCGGCAGCCGCTGGGAAATCATCATGCGGCGGCGGACCCCCGGGCCTTGCAGGCGCAGGCCCTGCAAATCGTTAGTCATTTGCCGCACGCCGGGATGCAGCCTGGCATGGCTCGATCCGGCAAAGCCGTCTTGCGCCTGGGCGGGGCTGGCAGGCTGTTGAAATAAATATATTCCCGGAAAAATTTATTCATTCGCCCCAATGGGCCATCCGCTGGCATCATGCGCCTCAGGAGACAAGCCATGACCGTGATCACCACTATCGAAGACCTGCGCGTGCTGGCGCAAAAACGCGTGCCGCGCATGTTCTACGACTATGCCGACTCCGGTTCGTGGACCGAGGGCACCTACCGCGCCAACGAAGCCGATTTTCACAAGATCAAGCTGCGCCAGCGCGTGGCGGTGAACATGGAAAACCGCAGCACGGCCACGTCAATGGTTGGCGTGGCCGTGAAGATGCCGGTGGCGATCGCGCCGGTGGGACTGACCGGCATGCAGCATGCCGACGGCGAGATCAAGGCGGCCCGGGCGGCCGAGAAGTTCGGCATTCCGTTCATTCTCTCGACCATGAGCATCTGCTCCATCGAGGACATTGCCGCCCACACCCAGCGCCCCTTCTGGTTCCAGCTCTACATGATGCGCGACCGCGAGGCCATGGCCGCGATGATCGAGCGCACCCGCAAGGCCGGCTGCAATGCGCTGGTGCTGACGCTGGACCTGCAGGTCATCGGCCAGCGCCACAAGGACTTGAAAAACGGCCTGACCGCCCCGCCCCGGCCGACGCTGGCCAACATCGTCAACCTGATGACCAAGCCGCGCTGGTGCCTGGGCATGGCCAGCACGCGCCGCCGCACCTTCGGCAACCTGGTCGGCCATGTCAAGGGCGTGAGCGACATGAATTCGCTGTCGGCCTGGACCAACGAGCAGTTCGACCCGCGCCTGTCCTGGGCGGACGTGGCCTGGGTCAAGGAAAAATGGGGCGGCAAGCTGATCCTCAAGGGCATCCAGGATGTGGAAGACGCGCGGCTGGCGGTGCAAAGCGGCGCCGACGCCATCGTGGTCAGCAACCACGGCGGCCGTCAGCTCGACGGCGCGCCGTCCAGCATCTCGGCCCTGCCGGAAATCGTCGAAGCGGTCGGCTCCGAGATTGAAGTGTGGATGGACGGCGGCATCCGTTCCGGCCAGGATGTGCTGAAAGCCTGGGCGCTGGGCGCGCGCGGCACCCTGATCGGCCGCGCCATGGTCTACGGCCTGGGCGCCATGGGCGAAGCCGGCGTGACCAAGGCCCTGCAGATCATTCACAAGGAACTCGACATCACCATGGCGTTTTGCGGCCGCACCGACATCAACACCGTGGACAAAAGCATCTTGCTGCCAGGCAGCTTCGATTTCAGGAACGCCTGAGCGGCCACCAAGCCAAAGCCGCGTCAGCCTGGCGCAAAAAATTGACCCCGCTCAAAAGCGCGCGGCACGCAAGTGTTGAACATGCGCTTTCCCAATGGGTGGCATGGCGCAGGTCAGGCAGGGTTTCCAGCAGGGTAAATCTCGACAGCTCCAGCCTAAGCTGGATCAAAGGCAGCCCTAAAGAAAAGTCTGAACAACTCAAAGCCAGGCGTGCTCCTGGCTTGAGATTTTTCAGAAGATGCCATCGGTTTTCAATTCAGGCTTTTCAGGGCCAGCCTCCACAGGCCGAGTGACGCATGACGCACTTATCCAAGGGCTGCAATGCAGTGAGCCTGTAGAAACTTTTAAACTCCAAGACGCTTTCCTTGCCCACTGCCCTTCTTCCCGCATGGGCTGCTTTTCATTTTTCTTCTCACGAAAGCCGCGGCCCCCGTTGGCCCACATTGCCTATGTTCCTACAGACTTTGAAACTGGACTGGTTGTCCAATGTGCACCGTGATGCGCTGGCCGGCCTGGTGGTCGCGCTGGCCCTCATCCCCGAGGCGAGTGCCTTTTCCATCATTGCCGGCGTTGACCCCAAGGTGGGCCTGTACGCATCGTTCAGCATCTGCGTCATCACCGCCTTCGCAGGCGGCCGCCCGGGCATGATTTCGGCCGCCACTGGCGCGATGGCGCTGGTGATGGTCACGCTGGTCAAGGACCACGGCCTGCAGTATTTGCTGGCCGCCACCGTGTTGACCGGCGTGCTGCAGATACTCGCCGGGGCCTTCAAGCTGGGCGCGTTGATGCGGTTCGTCTCGCGCTCGGTGGTCACCGGCTTTGTCAATGCGCTGGCCATTTTGATCTTCATGGCGCAGTTGCCCGAACTGACTGGTGTGGGCTGGGTGGTGTACGCCATGACGGCAGCGGGATTGGCCATCATTTATGGCTTTCCCTACCTGACCAAGGCCGTGCCCTCGCCCCTGGTCACCATCGTTGTGTTGACGGCGGTGGCCATGGCGCTCAAACTGGACATTCGCACTGTGGGCGACATGGGGGAGTTGCCCGGCAGCCTGCCGGTGTTCCTGCTGCCCGATGTGCCCTTGAACCTTGAAACGCTCAAGATCATTTTCCCGTACGCACTGACTTTGGCGGCGGTGGGTTTGCTGGAGTCGATGATGACGGCGTCCATCGTGGATGAACTGACCGGTACGCCAAGCAACAAGAATCGCGAATGCATGGGCCAGGGCGTGGCCAACATCGCCACCGGATTCATCGGCGGCATGGCGGGCTGCGCGATGATCGGCCAGTCGGTGATCAATGTGAAGTCAGGCGGACGCGGGCGGCTGTCCACGTTATTGGCGGGCGTGTTCTTGTTGTTGATGGTGGTGTTTCTGGGTCGCTGGGTTGGCCAGATCCCCATGGCGGCGCTGGTGGCCGTCATGATCATGGTGTCCATCGGCACTTTCCGCTGGGACTCGTTGATCGCGCTGCGCGCGCATCCCCCCAGCTCATCGGTCGTGATGGTCGCCACCGTGCTGGTGACCGTGTTCACCCATGACCTGGCCAAAGGCGTGCTGGTGGGCGTGCTGCTGTCGGCCCTCTTTTTTGCGCACAAGGTCGGCCGTATCGTCCGGGTGCATCCAAGCCGCGAAGACGAAGGCGCCCTGCATGTGTACTCGGTGATGGGGCAGGTGTTCTTTGCCTCGTCCGATTCGTTCCTGGCCGCGTTTGACTTCAAGGAGTCTGCGGGCAAAGTCCGTATCGATGTGAGCCGCGCCCATTTCTGGGACATCACCGCCGTGAGCGCCCTGGACAAGGTGGTGCTTAAATTTCGCCGCGAAGGCGCGAAGGTGGAAGTGGTGGGCCTGAACGAAGCCAGCGCAACGTTGGTCGATCGTTTCGCTGTGCACGACAAGCCCGGCGCAGCGGAGCAGTTCGTTCACTGATTTTTCACCTCCTGCGGGCGACCGTCAACGAACAGGGTTTGTGCCTGGCCAGCTGATCCTGAAGCGCACCACGACTACGCTGCTGTGGCTGCGCAAATCGCTCGCGCTGGTTATGCGTTGAGCGCTTTCGGCCAGGCCCTGCTTTTTGTACGCGTGCGCGTCGGCTAAAATGGCTGCGGGTGCCATCGTCAAATCCCGCGACGGGGCAGGTTCATGCGCTGGTCGGGCCGCCACGCAGACCGAGGACGACCATGAATTCATCTCCCGACCAGGCCATCCAATGGATTGCCGCAGGCATCTTTGCTATTGCGCTTGTGCACACCTTCACGGCCAAGCAGTTCGAGCGGCTCTCGCACCGCTTTCCCCGCCATGCCGGCTTGTTCCATCTTCTGGGCGAGGTCGAGGTGGTGTTCGGTTTCTGGGCCATCGTGCTGGTGATGGCCATGGCGCTGGTGGCCGGCGGCAGCGCCGCACTGAGCTACGCTGAAACGCGCAACTACACCGAACCGCTGTTTGTTTTCGTCGTGATGGTGGTGGCCGCTTCCCGGCCCATTCTTCAAACCGTCCTGGGCGCGGTGGACCGGATGGCCCGAATGCTGCCCATGCCTGCCGCGCTCGCAACCGCCTGGCTCGGCTTGGCGGCCGTGCCGCTGCTGGGCTCGTTGATCACCGAGCCGGCGGCCATGACCATCGCCGCGCTCTTGCTGGCGCCGCACATCTTCAGGGCCGGCATTCCCGAGGGCGTCAAGTACCTGGCGCTCGGCGTGCTTTTTGTCAACGTGTCGATTGGCGGCACGCTGACATCTTATGCGGCGCCCCCGGTGCTGATGGTGGCGGCGACCTGGCAATGGGACAGCGCCTTCATGCTGGCCCAGTTTGGCTGGAAGGCGGCCATAGCCGTGCTGATCAATGCCTCGGCAGCAACTTTTGTCCTTCGCAAGCATTTGCTGGCTGCGCCTGCCGTGCCGCCCGACGAGGAAACCGCCCAGCCCGTGCCCGTCCCGGTGGTGCTGGTGCACGTGCTGCTGCTGGCGGGCGTGGTCGTGTTTGCCCATCACCCGGTGGTTTTTCTCGGGTTGTTCCTGATGTTTCTGGGCTTTTCCCAGGCCTACGAGCGCCATCAAAGCCCGCTCATCCTCAAGGAAGCCTTGCTGGTCGGGTTTTTCCTGGCCGGTCTGGTGGTCTTGGGCGGCTTGCAGCGGTGGTGGCTCGAGCCCATCGTGAGCAGCTTGGCGCCAGTGGCGCTTTTCTTCAGCGCCCTGGGCTTGACGGCCATCACCGACAACGCCGCGCTGACCTACCTCGGCTCGCTGATTCCGGGCATGTCCGATGCGTCCAAATACATGCTGGTGGCCGGCGCCGTGGCGGGCGGCGGCCTGACGGTAATTGCCAACGCTCCGAACCCGGCAGGCGTAGCCCTGCTCAAGCGCGGCTTTGCCGATGAAACCATTGGCGCGGGCGGCCTGCTGCTGGGCGCGCTGGGGCCGACGGCGGTGGCCGCGGCTGCTTTTATGCTGCTTTGACAATACCCCCCTACCCAGGGCGCTTTCCCCTGCTTTCCCACGCATTTATTCCTGTGCAGCAGCACTGGTGCCGCGCCATCCACAGGTTTGACAGCGCAAACAGCGTTTTGAACTGCAGCCTGTTTTGCTTGAGTCCCCGGTAGCGCACGCGCGCAAATCCGAACTGGCGCCTGAGCACGCGCAACGGTTGCTCGACCCTGGCCCGGGTGCTGGCCTTGCGCCTCTTAACTTTGTTCATGGGTGCATCAAATGGACAATTTGCCTTGTCCAGCTTTTTGCGCTTGCCCGGGCCCATGGCCACTGAGTTTTCTCAGCGCTTGAGAAAGTCCAGCAAGTCGCGCGTGACCCGCTCTTTTTCGGTCACCAGCAAGCCATGCGGCGCGCCTTCGTATTCCAGCAGGACAGACCCGGCAATGCCCTGGGCGGCGGCCCGGCCGGAAGCGTCGATGGGAACCGTCTTGTCACTGGTGCCGTGAATGATCAGCGTCGGCACCCGGAAAGCCGGCAAATCGGGGCGGAAGTCGGTCGTGGCAAACGCCGCGGCGCAGGCCAGCGTGGCCTTCAGGCTGGCCTGCATGGCAGTCTGGCGCGACCACTCGATGACTTCCTCGCTGACCGGGCTGGAAATCATGCCGACCCCATAGAAAGCCTCGAAAAACTTGGCGAAAAACTCGGCGCGGTCTTCTTGCATGCCCTGCGTCATCTTGTCGAACACGTCCTTGGCCGTGCCCTGCGGGTTGTCGTCGGTTTTCAGCATGAACGGCACCACCGAGGAAACCAGCACGGCCTTGGACACTGACTTGCCGCCGTGGCGCGACATGTAGCGCGCCACCTCGCCGCCGCCCATGGAAAACCCCGCCAGCACGGCATTTTGCGCGCCGGTCTGCTCGATCACGGCGGCCAGGTCGTCGGCCAGCGTGTCGTAGTCGTAGCCGATCCAGGGCTGGGAAGAACGGCCAAAGCCGCGCCGGTCGTAGGAAATGGCGCGGTAACCGGCCTCGGCCAAGGCCATGGCCTGGTCGTCCCAGCTATCGGCCGACAAAGGCCAGCCGTGCAGCATGATGACGGGCTGGCCGCTGCCCCAGTCCTTGACGTACAGGCGGGTGTTGTCGGCGGTGGTGACGGTGTTCATGGGGCGCGCTTCCTGAAATGGGTTGGACCTGCATTGTTGAAGTGGTCGCCTGTCCGGCTTGTCGGGGAAAGAGGCGGGACCTTGTCAGCCCCGTCCTGCGCTTGCGGTGCCGTCCGGCGAACTGGCGGCACAATCTGGCCTGTGACGCCCCAATCAGACCCCGCTTTCCCCGCCAGCGCCCTGCCCCGGCGCATTGCCCACCTGGACATGGATGCATTTTTTGCATCGGTCGAGCTGCTGCGCTACCCGCAGCTCAAGGGCCTGCCGGTGGTGATCGGCGGCGGGCGCCGGCGAGTGGACGAGGCGCTGCTGGCCGGCCATGGCGAGCGGGAACTGCGCTTCATCCCGGTGGAAGAATTTCCGCTGCTCAGGGACTATGTGGGCCGGGGCGTCATCACCACCGCCACCTACGCGGCGCGGCAGTTCGGCGTGGGGTCGGCCATGGGCATGATGAAGGCCGCAAGACTGTGCCCGCAGGCGATTGTGCTGCCGGTGGATTTCGACGAGATTCGCCGCTTCTCGCGGCTGTTCAAAGCCACGATCGCCGAGGTCGCGCCCCTGGTGCAGGACCGGGGCATCGACGAGGTGTACATCGACTTCACCGACGTGCCCGGCGGCCAGCGGGAAGGCGGCCGGGCGCTGGCCCGGCTGATCCAGCGGGCTATTTTTGAGAAAACCGGCCTGACCTGCTCGATAGGCGTGGCCCCCAACAAGCTGCTGGCCAAGATGGCGAGCGAATTCGACAAGCCCAACGGCATTTCCGTTGTCCAGGCGTCCGAACTGCAAGGCCGCGTCTGGCCCCTGCCGGTGCGCAAGATCAACGGCATAGGCCCGAAGGCCGGCGACAAGCTGGCCGGGCTGGGCATCCAGACGATTGGCGAACTGGCCGCGCAGGACAGGCAGCAGCTGATCAGCCAGTTCGGCAAGTCCAGCGGCGCCTGGATGCATGAGGTGGCCTGGGGCCGCGACGACAGCCCGGTGATGCTGGAGAGCGAACCCGTGAGCATGAGCCGCGAAACCACGTTTGAACGCGACCTGCATGCGGTGCGGGACAAGGCCGAGCTTGGCCGCATTTTTACCCGGCTGTGCGAACAGGTGGCGGCTGACCTGCAGCGAAAAGGCTATGTCGCCAAGACCATCGGCATCAAGCTGCGCTACGAAGACTTCAAAATTGCAACGCGCGACCAGACCCTGGAAACCCACACGGCCGATGCCCTGCGCATACGCAAGGTGGCCGGCCAGTGCCTGAAACGCGTTTCGCTGGCGCAACGGCTGCGCCTGCTGGGCGTACGTGCCGGAACGCTGGTGCGGATCGGGGAAGCAGGCGTTGATGCGCCAAAAAAGTTTTCTGCGGCGTCCGGAAAAGCTATTGCCGCTGCAGAAAACCCAGCCAGCTATCCACTTTTCCAGGACGGCTTCCTGCAGGGTTTTTGACCTGCCCCGTGAAGCGCCGGCCGTGCTTGTGAGGCCTGCAAGGCAAAAACTGGCTTGCACAAAAAAATCCCCGATGCGCCCACCCAACAAGGGCAGGCGCAACGGGGATTCATGCGCTTTTCAAGCAGCTGGAATTCAGTTCCGGTCGGCCCGGGCCTGGCGCGTGGTGCCCATGCCTGACGTGCCCATGGAACCCGAGCCGCCGCCAGTGGTGCTGGCGCTGCTGCCGCCGCTGGTCATGCCCGAACCGGAGCCTGAACCCGTGGCCGTGCTGCCAGTGCCTGAGGTACCCGTTGCACCTGTCGTGCCAGTCATGCCTGACGTGCCCGTTGAACCCGACGTTCCGGTCGTGCCCGTTGAGCCCGTTGTGCCCGTTGAGCCGGTGGTGCCGCCGGCAGCTGGCGAAGCGCCGGTGCCGGTGGTGCTGCCGGCAGCGCTGCTGGCACCCGGATTTGTGGCCGACTGGCCCCGGCCGCCGCTGTCGGTCGAAGTACCGCTGCCTGACGTGCCGGCGCCGGTTTGCGCATAGGCCAGTCCGAGACTGCCTGCCATGGCGGCCACGGTCAGGGCAGAGGCGATGGTTTTGAATGCTTTCATGATGTGTCTCCTTGAATTTCAGCCCCGCGGGGCGAACAGATGAACGATCCAAGCCAGCAACTTGCCAGCTGAAGTCAAATCTATGTCGCAAATAATCTCTACAGGTCGGTATCTTGCTGAACCGCCTGTAGGACAGGAATGGTTACAAATTGCATGGCTGTGGCGGGCGGCAAGCCCGGGAATCCGGGCGACGACCCCATGAAAACCGATTCCCCCTTTCCCTGGCGACAGCAGGCGCCGCGCCGCTTGGCCTGCCGGCCCAGAGCGGCAAACTGCTGCTGACCGGCGGCGTCAGCACCATTGAAGACGCGCGGCCGGCGGCGGACTCACGCCCTGGGCGGTGATGGGCAGCAATGCCGCCGAAAGCGAAACCGGCGTTTCGGCCTATTGCACGAAAGCGGGCAGCCAGGCCATTGGCCGCGCGTTTACGCAGCGGACCAAATCAAGGCGCCTGCCGCCGCGCATGCAGGTAAACAACCACCGGAAACAAAAAACGGAAAACCAAGCGTTGACAAAACCTTTCGTGAAACTTACCGTGAAAGCCACGCACGAAAGCATCCATGCGGCCAACATCCAAACCCCTGAAACGAAAGCCCTGGGACCGCGTCACGCTGGCGCAGTTCCAGCGCATCCATCACTGGCGCAAGGCGCAGCGCGCCACCCATCCCGTGGAAAGCTGGGCCTGGGAAGCCATGCTCACGCTGTGGATGATGGGATGGGTGGGCTGGATACCCGCTTACGAAGCGGAGGCCTACTGGGCATTTCCGCTGTGCATCATCGGGATTTTGTCACCGCGCCTGTATGTCTACTGGCGCAGCCAGGCGCATGCAGCAGAGCTGCTGCGGTGCGAATGGCTCGACTTGCTGGATTGATGGCGGGCCACCGGTCCATGCCCGCCTTTGTTCAGGCCGACGGCTTGGCGCCCGCCGCCATGCGGACCGGCAAGGCATCGGCGCCTGACTGCTCGTTCAAGGTTTTGGCCTGCGCGGCGGCGTTTCTGCCGGCCACAAACGCATGGTCGGAGTTGTAGTACTCCCATTCGCTGTAGCGCCCCGCCAGGATGATGTTGGACTTGGCCACCCAGCTGCGAATGGTCTCGACATGCGCGGCGCGGTCGTGGTCGTACACCACATACGCATACGGCATGTCCACCTGGTTGGCGGCCAAAACGGTGTCTTCCGCGGTGAACATGCCCACTTCGATGCACTCGCGAATGCAGCGGTCAATCAGTTCCTGGCCGTCGCACGGCAAGGGCTTGTACTCTGAATAGGTGATCTCGCAGGTCAAACCGAACCCGCCGGGCGCATTGCAATGCGGGCTGGCGTTGCCCTGCACGAAGATGCGGTGGAACACCGTGTCCTCGGGGTAGTAGATCCAGTGCTTGTCGGTCAGCGCTTCGCGGCCGATGCCCAGGTTGACGCAGCGCACCGACACATGGCGCAGGCCGCGGGCCGCCGCCTTGACCGATGCCGGGGCTTCGTCGCCCATGGCGTCCACCAGCTTGGGCAGGGACATGGTGCTGATCAGGGTGTCGTAGCGGTAGCTGCGGCCGTCCGTCAGCGTGACGGTGCGGCACGAGGGCGACACGGTCTGCACTTCGGACTGCATCTCGACATCGCTCTCAAGCAAGGGCAGGAAGCCGTCCATCAGCGCCTGGAATCCGCCGCGCAGGGGATAGCCGAAGCGGGCGTTGGGGCCCATGGGCTTGGTGACCGGACGCAGCGCACCGTCGATCATTTCCTCCAGGTCGGGCATCGGCACGCGGCCGCCCAGCCACGAGGTTTCCATTTCAGTCAGCGGCACGGCCCAGAGTTTCTTGTTGTAGGGAATGGCAAAGTGCTTGGCCACGCCGGCGCCCCAGACCTTGTAGATGAACTCCTCGAAGTTCTTGGGCGCTGCCGACGTGCCGGACTTGGGCAGCACGCTGGTGACGGGGCTGCGGCCCGCCGAGGCGGCAATGGTGGCCGTGGCGGCGGAAGGCGCTGAGATAGGGGCGCCGGGCAGTTCTTTCCTGACCGGGCCGAAGCGCGCTTCGATAGCGCCGATCAGGCATTCCTTGAGCACTTCCGGGGGCAGGCCGTAAAGCGCGCCTTGAAACGGGTAGCGGGTGTAGACCTCCTTGCTGTAGATCCAGGCCTCGCGGTTCTGCCAGTGCATGTTGTCGCCCAGCAGCGTCTTGTACAGCTCCAGCACATAGTTATCGTTGGAAAACATGATGTGCCCGGCATAGTCGAAGGTGAAGCCGTTGTCGACGATCGAGCGGCACCAGCCGCCCACCGTGTCGGCTTTTTCCAGCAGCAGGCTGCCTTTGCCCAGATGGTACGAAGCCGCCAGCCCGGTCGGCCCGGCGCCCAGCACCACGGTCGAGTAGCTGACCGCTTCTCCGGCCGGGGCAAAGTCCGAATTGGCCGCCTCCTGGCTCCTGGCGGCGTCCGGCCGCAGGGGCAGCGCGCCAATCTGGGCATGAATCGCCTCGGCGGTCGCATCCCAGGACGTAGCCGCCACGATGGCCTGCATCTGCGCGGCCCGGCTGGCGGCCTGGTCCGCCGACTCGCCCAGCAAGGCTTCGCAGGCGTCAATGAACTCGAGCGCCGTGTCGGCAATCGGAATCACATGGCCGTAGGGCTCGGCCACGTCCCGGATGCGGGTGCTGACGCAGGGCCGGCCGGCCGCCATGTATTCAAGCGTTTTGGTCGGGCTGATGAAGCGTGTCGCCTCGTTGAGGGCAAACGGCAGCAGGCACACGTCCCAGCCCGCCATGAACTGCGGCAGGTCGTCGTAGCTTTGCTGGCCCAGCCAGTGGATGTTGCTGCGCATGGGCAGTTTGTCCGCGCTGATCTTGACCACCGGGCCCACCATGACGATTTGCCACTGCGGGTGGATATCGGCCATGGCGGCAATCAGTTCCAGGTCGATGCGTTCGTCGATCACGCCGCAATAGCCCAGCCGGGGGTGCGGCAGCGAAGCCTGCGCCGGATGATCGGCCAGGCCTGGCTGCATGGCGGCTGCAAAATGCGCCGCGTCCACGCTGCTTGAAAAACAATGCACGTTGGCGTGGCGTTCACGTTTAGAACGAAACAGGCTCGGGCCGCCCGTCAGCACCAGGTCGGCCATCTGGTAGAGGGCGTTTTCGCGCTGGATCAGCTGGCGCGGCGCGTTCATGAACGCGGACAGCTCGTCCATGCAGTCGTAGATCACCGAACTGGGGCTCAGGTTGCCCGCCAGCGGCAGGGCCATGGGTGTGTAAAACCAGATCAGGTAGTCGTCGATGCCCCGCTCGCGCAGGAAATCGGCCAGCTGGCTTTGCAGCACGGGCAGGTGGTCGTCGTGGAAACCCGCAATGCTGCTGGTGGTGTGCGGCCGCAGCACTTCAATGTTGGGGGCTGGCGTCAGGTGCTCCAGGTAGTCTTCGCCGTTGGGCACCGGCTCCTCCATGAAAATGATGCGGTAATGCCGGGCCAGGCGCGACAGCAGGTGCTGGGGCCGTTGATAAACAAAGTTCCAGCGCAGGTGTGAAAAGACAATGATGGTGGGCATGGCAGATCCTCTGGAGATAATTGATTTGGAAAGGCTGGAAACTTCCGCTGCAGGCCGCGGACCGCCGGGTAACTGTTTTTGCCAGCGTTGCAGCTGGTCGGCATATGGCTGGCACAGGACGCGCGCATAGGCGCCGTGCAGGGCGTCGGGGCGCGGCGCATCGACTTCCCACAAGCCGCTGTTGTGCCAGTGGGAAACATCGTCCCAGCCGTGCCGGTCGATGATCGGGTACAGGCAGATGCCTTCGAGCGGCATGCCGCGCGCCCGGCACAGCCCGATTTCATGGGCCACATCGCCAAGCCACTCGGCCCGACCTTCGCCCACATGGCTGGTTTCCGCCAGCATCAGCGGGCGGCCGTAGCGCTGCCAGACCGGATCGAGCAGTTCGCTCAGCGGCTTGCGGCGCGGGTCGGCCAGGTGCCAGTGCAGCGGCTCGGCGCCCTGACCCTGGTAAGCCCACTGGTTGTCGTGGTAGTAATTGATCCCGACAATGTCGAGGTGGCGCATCGAGCCCCCCAGCTGCGGCTCGGCGCGGCCGCACAGCATGTCCCAGGCCTCGTAAATGCAGGCGCTGTGCCGGCGGGCCGCCTCTGCCGCCTCCGGCGGCGCATCGGATGGGGAAGACACATGGATCAGCGGGTCGCTGTGCATGAAACGCGCGCCCGCATCAATGCTGCCAATGGCCTCGCAGGACCGCAGGGCGGCGCGCACCAGCTGGATTTTCAGCGCAGGCCCGTCCGCCCAGGCCGGGCTTTTCGAGGCGTGCTGCATCAGGCCGGTGGCTGACAGGGCCCAGGCCAGAAAGGAAATTTCATTGATCGGCTGGTAGAAGCGCCGGCTGCCCGACACCTCGCGCAGGGCACTGGCGACCTTTCGGCTGAAGGCCGCAAAGCGCTGCACGAAGGCAGGCGACAGCAGGTCGATGTCGTCGGGCCAGCCGTAGTGCATGAGCGACCAGATCACCTCGATCCCGTGCTTTTCCGCCATTTCCGCCTGTTGTTGCAGGCGCTTCAAGCCGGCGGCGCCCTGCTGCTCGGTGATGCGCCAGCCGATGCTTTCCCGCACGGTGCGAATGCCGAACTTCTCGAGCAGGGCATAGTCGGCCTCGAGCTGCTGCCAATGCTGGTTGGCTTCATTCATCGACAGGGGCAGGCCGTTGCTGTTCACATGGTCGGCGCCTTCATAGCCCGCCATCCAGAATGAGCGAAACAAGCCCTCTTGCCGTGATGGCCGGTGCTTGAAACCTGCACTGAACAATGATGAATCTGCCATGTCAACCTGTTGTCGAAAGCAAAACGAAAATGGATAAGCTGGTTGCCGTTGAACCTTGCAATGTCTGGAATGCCGGATGGAATGCCGTACAGAAACCTGTCCGCAAAGCAGTGGTGTGCTCAGGCAGATGCAAAGCTCGTCGAAGCAGGCATGTGCTGGATGGCGGCGATGAAAGGGGCTTGCCTGGCCTGCCCGCTAACAACCCATTACCAGCCCATTGCGCTGGCTTCAAGGTAATTGTTAAGCGTTTGTAAACGGGAAGATGTAGGAGAAGTACCGAGCGGAACGTCCGTCTTGAACCAACACCCGGTTCGGGTCAATACCAGGGCTTGACAGCCAACAGAGCCGCTGCAGGCCCCGGCGGCAAGCTCGCCAAATGGAGCGGAGCCGCCGTTTTCAAGGAAGGTTTGGCGGTCAGGCGACCCGCTGCCAGAACCACCAGGACGCGAGCAGGATCAGCACGAATGAGCCGCCGCGCACCACCACGCGGTGGTACCAGGGCCTGCCGACCAGCGCCTGCGACACCGCCACCCAGGCCAGCACGGCCACCAGCTGGCCGGCTTCGACGCCCAGGTTGAACCCGGCCAGCGCCCAGGGCAGCAGCCCGCCGGGCGCCGCAGCTTCCAGCAGCAGGCCGGCAAAGCCGAAACCGTGGACCAGGCCGAATACCAGCGCCAGCAGGTCCATGCGAAGCCAGCGCACGGGGCGCAGGTTCAGCAGCGCCGTCACTGCAATCGACACGGCAATCACCGGCTCGACCCAGGCGGGCGAAGCCTGCGTCAGGCCGAAGGTGGCCAGCATCAGCGTGATGGAATGGCCCAGCGTGAAGGCGGTCACGGTGCGCAGCAGGGCCAGCCAGGTCGCGCGGTTGGCATACGCTCCGCCGGCGGATGTTGCGCTTGCCAAGGCCGTTCGCCCGATGGGCGGGCTCACCGCAAACGCCAGGCCGGGACGGCGGCGCAGGCTCAGCTGCAGGGGCAGCACCAGCGCCAGCAGGAAAGCCAGGTGGTCATAGCCTTCGAGCAAATGGTGCATGCCCAGGTTGAAATAGTCGCGCAGCGCAGACCAGCGGCCCGAAGGCAAGGCGCCCGGCCCGCCTGCCATGGCGCCGGCTCCCTGGCCCGTGGCGGCACGCAGCGCCAGACTGCCCTGCTGGGGCGACACCGTGCTCAGCAAGTCATTGCCGCCGATGCGCCCGGCCACCAGCAGCCGGTGGGTCGAATCCTGGTCCTTGAGCAAGGTATAGCTCAATTGCAAGGCCTGTCCGGCCGGGCAGCGGGCAAGCGCTGCCGCACGGAAATAAACGCCGTCGCTGCGCCGCTCCAGGCCATCGGCCTGCCAGTCGAGCCTGCATCCGCCTGGCACTGCAGGAGCGGCTTGCGGCCCGCCGGCCGACCCAGGCAGCGCTTGCAGCCGGGCCGCGCTGTTGAGCAAGGCCAGCACGCCGGGTGTTGCCGCCCTGGCTTCGCCCCAGGTCACGCGGGCATCTGCGTTCGCGTCGATCGGCACCACCAGGTCCAGGTCGCGAATCGCCACCGCCAACATGAATTTGAACTCGCCGGTGTCCGGAAGCGTCGGCGCTTCAAGCTGCTGCACGTCCAGGTAGGCATCGCTCCCCTTGTGCGCCTGCGCCGGGCCGAAAGCCAGCCCCAGCGCCAGCAGGCCGGCGACCTGGATGGCCTGGATGGCCTGGATGGCCTGGATGGCCTGGATCAGGCCATGCAGCCGGCGCATCATTTGGCAGCCTTGGCGGAGGACGCCACCGGCACCAGCCGCGCATCGTGCAGGCCGGCAGCCCGGATGGCGGTTTCTATTTCTGCCAGCGCAGCGCCGTCATTGGCCAGCCGGGCGCTCTGCAGGGCGGCCCACCAGTCCAGCGGCTCGCGCTGGAGCTGCAGGTTGCTGCGGGCGAATCGCAGCGCGGCGGGCCCATCGGCGTCCAGCCACAGGGCGGCCAGCGCCAGCTCGCGGCCATGCAGCGCCGCGTCGTCGCCGCGCCTTTTCAGCTCATCGACCCGGGTCTGCAGCACCTGGCGCGCGCCAGTCCAGCGCGCATCGCCCAGGCGTTTCCAGGCGGCTGCGCGGCGCAGCAGCACGGCGTCGGTTTCCGGCAGGGGCGCCAGGATTTGCAGCGCCTGCCCGGTTTTTCCGGTGCGCAGCAGCAGGTCGCTGAAGGCTATGGCGGTGTACAGGTCGTGCTCGGCTTTCAGGCTGCCCGCATAACTGGCGCCAGCCGCTGCGTCCTGGCCGGCGCGCTCCTGGCTTTCGGCCAGCAGCGACAGCAGCCAGCTGCGCTGGCCTGGCTCGGTGGTCTGGCTGATCAGGGCCTGCAGCCCCTGCCCTGCTTGTTGCTGGCCGCCCTGCAGCGACCGGGTTTCCAGCCGGCAGGCCTCGGCATACAGCGACTGGCCGGCGCGCGCCACGGCATCGCATGCATCCAGCGCTTGGGCATAGCGGGCGGACAGCCGCTCCAGCGATGCCAGGTTGAGCCAGCCCTGGGCATGGCCCGGGGCGCGCGACAACGCCGACGCCAGCACGGCGCGGGATGCGGCAAATTCGTGCCGGCCCTGCTGCACCGTGGCCTGCAGCACGGCCAGGTCGACCGGTGCTTCGGGCCGGTCCCACCAGGGCGCCAGCACCGCCTGGGCGCGCCCCCAGTAACGGGTGTCGCCGGTCTGGCGGGCCACGGAAATGGCCTCCCTGGCCTGCAGCGCGGCGGTCCGCACGTCTGTTGTCGCCGGTTTGGCAAGCGGCATGGCGCCCGGCGGCACAGGCCGGTCATGGGTCACCGCAGGCAGCACTTCCAGCAGGTCTTCATCGCGCTGGGGCTGGAGCGCGGCTGCCGCCAGCGCAGGCATTTGCCCGGCGGCCAGCAGGCCCGCCAACGCCACAGCCCTGGCCAGATCGGGCAGTTTGAAAACAGGCATGGTGGCGTCTTTCGTGGTTGGAGCCGTCGGAGGTCAAATGATTTGCATGCTGCGGCTTGAAAAGCCAGCGGCTCGCCAGAATACACATAAAAAAAGCCCGGCAATTGAGGATTTTCAATTGCCGGGCTTTGCCAGACCGCCGTTAAGGCAGCGGTGCGGAGTCCGCCTCGTCGCTGGCCACCAGCGTCAGCGCGTTGATGTCGACCGGCTCGTTGATGTCATTGTTCCCGGCGAACAGGCCGGTGATGTAGCCTGACACATCGGTGATTGTCTGGGCGACAGGCCCGGGAGGCGCGCCCCCGCTGCCGGCGTTGTCGGCATGGTCGCTGCCGCCGCAACCTGCCAGCAGCGCGGCGGACAGCGCCGCAGCGGCCATCAGTCTTGAGTTCATGTTCAGCATGATGTTTCCTTTGATGCCCGTTGTTTACTTGGCGCCTGGCAACGGTGTGTTGAGGTACGGAAAGACCTGCTTGAAGTCAGTGGCGCTGGCGCGCACGCCGTCGACAAATGGAATATTGCCGGCGGGCGCGTCGGACGGCTTGCAGCCGACCTTCAGCGCATCGGCATCGCCCGTCAGCACGCACAGCGCGCCCATGGCCACACGCAGCGACACGTCCACCACGTCGTCGCCCAGGCGGCGTCCGTTCGGGAAGCCCGAGGCATCGCCCGCGGCCACGCCCAGGGAGTTTTGCTGCGCCGCCGGCTTGGCGGCAATCGACGTGTTCAAACGCAGCATTTCAGACAGCGGACCGCCGACGCCCAGGCCGGTCACGTTCGCCGGGCGGTTGACCGTGGGCAGGCCGGTCAGGAAAGCGGTCATCAGGTCGGTGCGCGGGAAGTTGGTCGGCGCCTTCACGCCAAACAGGCTTTCCAGCAACGCGGGCAGCGTCGGGTTGGTCACATAGTCGGCAAAGTTGGTGGCGTCGCTGGCCGGCTTGCTGCCGTTGAACTTGTCCTTGTCTTTCAGGCCGATCACCACCTCATTGACCAGGGGCATGCCCAGACGGGACACCTGCGTCCAGGCGCCGCCGGCTTTTTCGCTGGCCTGCAGGCCGGACTTGGGCGCGCCGTTCAGCAGGCGGCCCTGGCGCAGGCTGGCCGTGGTCCAGCCGCCAATGATTTTTTCACTGCCTTGCGTCAGGCAGCTGGCGGGCACTTCGAGCGCCAGCGAGGTCACGTTCTTGTTGTCCAGCTCGCCGAACTTGCCGGCGGCCGCCGCATTGGCCTCATTGGTGATGAAGGCGGCGGGCGCATTCACCAGGTCGAAGATGGCGCCGAGGTTGACTGAGAACGCTTCCTTGCGCTGGCCGACAAATACCTTGCCCGGTGTGGCGCAGCCCGGAATGTTGATGGTCTGGATGTAGGAATTGGCATAAGCCTCATAGCTGCCGCCCGGAAACGTCTTGGTGCCGATGTAGTCGATCGGCTTGCCGAAGGTGTTGCCGCCGCCGGTCGTGGTGACCGCCGCGCGGGTGCCGCCGCGGCGGTCGCCGCGCACCACGTTGAGGGTGAAGCTTTCGGTGTAGCTCAGTGGTGCGTTGGGCGAATTGGTCACGGCGCCGGCCTGGCGCAAGGGGATGGCAACATTTTTGCCGCCGATGGGCAGGGTGATGCCGTTGCCGTTGTTGGCCAGTTCGTTCTTGAACTGGAACTGGAAGGTCAGGTCTTCCTTGCCGTCGCCGTTGTTGTCCACATGGATTTCATACAGCGCGTTCGGATCGAGCGAGAAATAATTGGGGCCGCCGTAGGCATCCTGCAGCGGCAGGTAGTTGGCGATCAGCGTGACGTTGCTGGCCTTGTCCGTTTCGTAGCTGTTGAACATGTAGAAATCGGTACCGTCCACTTTCGGGGCGGTGGTGATGAACGGCGCTTCCCGGTGGCTTGAAGCCATGGCGCTACCGGCGGCTAGCAAAAGGCATGCGCTGGCGATATGCCCGATTTTCATTTTCATGGTTGATCTCCTGGTTGACTGGATACAGCGGTCGCTGTTCAGGAGATACGCGGCTAATTGCTAACCAGATTCACCAGAATGACAAATAACTTTACACGCGGAGTTGTCCTACAAAAAGGGCTGTGCCGGGCATTCCATCGAATTTTCCACTTATTGCCGCGCCGTGCGCACATTGGACGGAATTGCCTGCGGGTGGCTGGTGCGAAACGGGTTGATGTCCAGGCCGCCGCGGCGGGTATAGCGCGCATACACCGTCAGCTTGACCGGCCGGCAGCGCGTCCAGATGTCCATGAAGATGCGCTCGACGCATTGCTCGTG
>JAQGMZ010000171.1 GCA_028292045.1 Polaromonas sp.
TGGAACGAAGGACAAGCTGCAAAGATCTGGGAAGAGATGTTTTCGAAATACTCGCGTTCTGGAAATGGACAGCTTGTGCGCCTGCAGTAAAAATCGAGCCCGGATATTCCATCCGGGCTCGTCGCAAGCGGTCCAGGTCAGTCACCTTTAAACGCCCCGATTGTTGGAGCCGCACGTCTACAAAAGCAGTGCAACCTAAGAAAGTGAAAATAACCTTAGGGCATCAGTTTTTTTAAAAACGCCTTTGAGTGCAAGCATTTTGAGCAAGCCTTGGCGCCGAAAATGCAATGCGACCGTTTGAGCCTTGAAGGCCGCCGCGTCCCGCTTCTGCTAGAAGCTGATCTGCGCCAGCAATGACGCCGACTCCACAATGTCGACGGGAGAGGATGCAGTCCCTCGCAATAAGACATCTGGTCGAGTTTGATGCGCAACGATGCCCAGGGCGGTGGCATTACGTAGGGCAGGGCGGCAAGGTCGCTCCAGGTCGGTTTCCGCTTGGCAGCCAGCGGATGGCCGGATGCTACGACCATAGTCATGGGTTCGGCGTACAGCGCTTCGGGCACCACTTCGGGCGCGGCCTAAACGGGCTCCAGACGGCCAACGAACAGGTCGAGTTCACCTAGACGGAGCTTGGGCAGTCGCGTGAGATCGCCTTCCTCCACCAGCACGGTCGTCTGCGAGGAGCGCCCCTTGAGAAGTTCAAGGGCACGCGCAACCAACACGGGCATCGCGACCACCATCGCCCGAAGACTGGTGCCTCCGGCAGCGCAACCCCGCATGGCGATCAGTGTAATCTTAGGGCTGTGCGTGACCTGATGCAGTGAACAATGCGCTGGAGGTGTGAGTAAGTCACGCTCGTCAGTACCACCCATTGAATTGTATGAATGGCATGATGGAGAGGCGCTCATGAAAGAAAGCATTCCCCTTTCATCAAAACTAACGGCCACGGCTGAACATGGGTTCGCCTTGCGCCAGAGCCACCAACCGAAGTACCAGTTCGACTGGCATACGCACGATTGCGCCATGCTGCTATGGCCCCAGGTCGGCGCACTGGACAGCCGTTGGGTGGTCGACCCTGGCGACGCACCACAAGCGTTGCGGCTCGTCCGCCATACAGCCTTGCTGTTGCCCGCGTCAGCAGCGCACAGCACGCGTTTGCGGGTTCTTCGTCAACGCCACGGTGAGCTCTATCTGCGTCCTGAAATGTTGCGCTCAGGCAGCCGCTTTGGCGTATTCCAACTTGACGGCGCTGCATTTGCCATGCTTGAGGCCTTGGCAGCACCGACCCTTGCTCCTGCGGGTGGCGTCCACTTAATACACGCCTTGGTTGCACAACTCGCTGTACGACCGCCTTTGCCGCAGTTGTCGATCTCTGCAACAGGGCCTGCAGCCTTGCTTTCGCAACGCATGCTCGATTGCTACGTTCGCGCTTTGGATGATGACGTGCCAATGCCGACTGTGGAAAAAGTGGCCGAAGACATTGGCGTCTCCGTTCGACAGTTGCAACGCGCTTGCGTTGTTGAGATGGGCGACAACCCTGTAGCCATAAGGCGTCGACTGCTTGCGTCAAAAGCGCGAGAGCTGCTAGCGCACGGCCTGACGCCTTCGTTGGTCAGCCAACAGCTGCGCTTCACCCACAGTGGCCACTTGAACCGACTCCTGCGCGAAGTTCCCGCCTAACACGACGCATCTTCGGCCAGCACTCTGCTGCGCTTGCCGTTGTCGCAAATGGGTTGGCACGCTGGCGCTTTTCGGTTCGCGTGGTGCGAGGCTCGCTCCTAGCATGAAGACATCGTCATGCTTCCTGGAGTCCTCGTGGATCCTGATCATCTTTCTCCTTCGCGCCGTCGATCGGCTACGAAAACCTTGTTGGTGGCTAGTGCCGCCCTTGCGCTTTTCGCACCGGCGATCGCGGGAGCGCAGGCTTGGCCCGTTCGCCCCTTAACCATCGTGGTGCCTTTTCCGGCCGGAGGCGGTACGGACATGGTCATCCGCAGCATTCAGCCTCAACTGCAGAAGGAACTGGGGCAACCGATCGTGATCGACAACCGCGCGGGTGCGGGCGGCACCATCGGATCGGCCTACGTAGCCAAAGCCACGCCCGATGGCTACACCTTGGTACTGGCCACCACGAGCACCCACGCGGTCAGCGTCGGCGTGTATCCAAAGTTGCCTTACGACCCGTTGCGCGACTTTGCGTATGCCGGCTTCATCGGGACCTCGCCCTACGTCCTGGTAACCCATCCCTCCCTCAATGGCACCGATGTCAATGCGCTGGTCGCGGCACTTAAGCAGAAGCCGCAGCAGTACAGCTTTGCATCGGTTGGCGCGGGAACCGTGTCTCACCTGTTGGGCGAACAATTCAAGGCATACGCAGGAGTGCCGGTAGTTCACGTGCCTTACCGCGGCGCGGCGCCGGCCTATACCGACCTCATGGGCAATCAGGTGCAACTGATGTTCGACAATCCGGCCGGCCTCGCACCCTACATCCGCAGCGGCAAACTGGTGGCTGTGGCTACCACTGCGCCCAACGCACTGCTAGCAGGCGTGCCCACCTTTCAGCAGCAGGGCATCCCAAATTTCACACAGTCGCTTTGGTACGGTGTTGCGTTTCCGCGCAACACGCCTGGCCCCGCGGTGGAGCGCTTCAACGTAGCCCTGAACAAGGTCCTGAGCGACCGCGGCGTGGCGGCTGATTTTGCTGCAAAAGGCATCAACGCCCGACCCGGCACCCCCGCCGAGCTGCAAGCAGCGGTGGTCGCTGATATTCCTTACTGGGGACGGATCGCCAAGAGTGTTGGAGCCAAGATTGACTGAGCCTGCATTCGCCCGATCCCCCATGACCCCGCCGTCTGCCGGTGAGCTGCGCATGGTCGATGTTTTCGTTGGCGGCCCCAGAGGTGGTAATCCCGTGCCGTTCGTTCCGCATGCCTCGAGTCTCACGTCACAGGAGATGCAGTCCATCGCCAGGAGCACGGGCCACGAGTCAGCCTTCGTCCTTCCACCCTCGACGCCGGCTGCGGACTGGCGCCTGCGTTTCTTCGTACCGCAGCATGAGATGGAGATGTGTGGTCATGCCACCGTCGGCACGCTGTGGGCATTGCGCCAATGGGGCCAGTGGCGCACATCGACCGCGCGCATTGAAACCTTAAGCGGCTTGGTTGACGTCGAGTGGGATGCAGCGACATCGCGCGTATGGATTTCCCAACCTGCGGTGGAAGCCGAAGCACTTACGCCAGAAGCTTGCCGTCGCGTGGCGACCGTGCTGGGCCTGTCCGCAGGTCACGTGCCGGCAATGATTAACGCCCGCACCAGCCGCGTCAAAACGCTGGTGCAGATGCCGGACGTTGCCGCCCTCAATGCACTGCAGCCTAATTTCTTAGCAATGGAAGCGCTGTGCGACTCCATTGGCTCCACCGGGCTGTATCCCTATGCGCTGGCTGCTGAGGGCGGCGAAGTAGCAGCGGGTCACCCCGTCGTGGCTGCGAGGCAGTTCCCCAAGTCTTCCGGATACCCCGAAGATGCGGCGACCGGCATCGCTGCCGCTGCGCTGTGGGGGCAATTGGCGGCCACGGGCGTTATCAATACCGGCTCGCGTAAGGCCCCCATCGTATGCACTGTCCGGCAAGGCGATGTGATGGGCAGGCCTTCGGCCATCGAAGTGCGAGCCCGGTTCGGCACCAATGGCGCAACCGAAGGCTGCTGGCTCAGCGGCCAGGTTGTCTGGGGTGGTCCGCAATGAGCGCGAGGACGCCAGAGCAGCGGTTGGCCGCAGCGGGCTATTCGCTGCCTGCATCGCCGCGGCCACGCGGCGCTTATGCCCCATATCACCTGCAGGTGATATCGCCAGGAAGCCAACTGCTAACGGTGAGCGGCCAGACCTGCCGCATTGACGGAGCTGCCATATCCGGCTGCTGTGCATCAGGTGAATCGCTCAAGCCAGCGTGTGCCGCTGCGAAGGTTGCCATGCTCAATGTCCTTGCAGCCGTCGCCGCAGCCTGTGAAGGCGCTCTGCCGGCGCGCCTAAACGTTTGTCGCGTTCGCGGCTTTATCCGTTCCACAGGTCATTTCGAAGCTCACACTGCCGTGCTCGATGCAGCTTCGGACATCCTAAGCATCGCATGGCCTGATGTGCTGTCTCCTGCAAGAACAGCAGTGGGCGTGCCAAGTCTGCCAGATGGCGCATTCATAGAAATAGAGATAGATGCCTTGTTGCAGCAAACGTGAAACCGCGGCTGCGGCTCTAACTGCGGGTGGCGGCTCGGTCACCGCCAATATCTGCGGTCATTTCTTGTTAGAAGGGGCGGGCGCACAGGCGCGCCATGCACGAAAGCGATGTTGCTCAATGCTCAGTTTAAGCCTGGAAAAGTTCAGCCTAATCTGAAGGTAGCATGATGGGCTTCCCCCAGGTTGCCGGACGCTTTGCCTAGCCCTTTGCTTGCCCTACACGATGTCGAGTTATCAAAGCCGCTAACAACCAGTCTAAAAGTTCTCAGGCAACGGCTGGCGCAGCCACTGCGTTGCCATGGTGCCCAGCCTGCCATTCTTCTTAATGTCGCCGATCGCGGCATTGACGCGTTCAAGCAACCGTGGCTCACCCTTGGTCACGGCCGCGCAGACCGGCGAATTCATCAACAGGAACTTCTGTTCGGGTCGGCGCGGTGGGTTCTTTTCCATAATGGCGGCGGCCACGATGTTGCCGACAGACATTAAGTCGGCCTGCCCGCTTAGGAAGGCGCTGATGGTGTTGCTGTGGTCTTCATAGCGCTGGACGGCCGCATCGGGCGGCGCCATCTTGGTCAGCAGCTGGTCTTCAAGCGTGCCACGTGTGACGGCAATCTTTTTGCCGGCCAGGTCGGCCACGCCGGTGGCCTTTTGGTCGACCGGCCCAAATACGCCGATGTAGTACGGCGCATAGGGCTGCGTGAAGTCAACCACTTTGGCGCGCTCCTCGTTTCGGCCAATGTTCAGCAGCAGGTCCGCCTTTCGGGTCGCCATCGTCGGGATCTTGGTCTGCGCCGTAACCCTCACCAGTTCGGCCTTGACGCCCAGCGCGGCTGCCATGAGATTGGCAAATTCGACGTCGTAGCCCTGCGGGTTCATGCTGGCGTCGACCGAACCGAACGGCGGGTAGTCGAGCGTGATGGCCACGCGCAGCACACCGGCCTTCTGCACGTCGTCAAGCGCGTCGGCCCTGGCGGCGCCTGATGCGAGGGAAGCGGCCAGCAACGCTACGGCGAAGACGCGCGAAAGGGCAGGAGAAGAACGAGGCATCGTGTGACCTTAGAGGGTTGCGAGAAAGGCGTGCAGCGCGGTGTCGAAGGCGGCAGGGGTTTCGACCGTCGGCGTATGGCCGCTGTCGGGCATGTGCGCAAGGCGGCTGTTCGGGATGCCGGCAAGCAGGGTCTCGGCATGGTCGATCGTGCGGCCGGCATCGTACGCACCAAACACCACCAGCGTCGGCGCGGTAATCCGGCCCAGCAGCGGCCGGCAGTCGGTATCGAGCAGGCTTTGCTGCACTTCAATCATTGCCTCCAGCGGCGCGGTGCAGGCGCGTTCGACATAGCCATCGAAGAAGTCCGTCGGAAGGGCACGAAACCAGTGGGCGCTGATCTCGCGCATGTGGGCATGTCCGTTGTCGCGCAAATTCTGCAGCAATTCGCGGCCCAGGTTGTGATTGGTCATCACCGCGCCGGTGCACACCAGCACTAAGCCGCCATAGCGCTCGGGATCGTTGGATGCAGCCAGCTGGCTCACCACACCGCCCCTCGAATGGCCGCCGATGACCGGCCTGTCGAGGTCCATCGCGTCGGCGAAACCTCGCACGCGGCGAGCCAGCGCCTGCACGCTGTAGCCGTCGGGTGGCGGCGCTGAGCGCAAGAAGTTGTCGATGGCAAAGCCGCGCCACCCGGGCGGCAGCGCCATCAGTGTGCGTTCCCACAGTTCGGACGAGCTGCCGAAGCCGCCGTGCATAAAAATTGCGGCGCGTTCGCCTTTGCCGTGTTCGGCATAGTGGACGGGAACGCCGTCGACGGAAATGGTGGGCATGGTCGTTGCGTGGGATTGTTTAAGCGGAGGTAAACCGCAGCCTAAGAGGGCTGAATGACCGCCGCAATGTGCAATTTCGGGAACTGACTCGATAACGAGACTGCAGCGAGGCCACACCTATGAACGACCCACGGCATTTCGCCCACATCGGAGAGCGCCTGCGCAGCCGCCGGCAAAACGCTCACCTGAGCACTGAGGAGGTGGCGCGCGCGGCTGGCATCTCTCGGGCGCTGTTGTACCGCTACGAATCGGGCGACGTGGTCAAGCTCGAAGTGCTTGCAAAATTGGCGCGCTTGTACGAGACCTCGACCGGTGCGCTGCTGGGCCTCGGAAATGAATACATCACCCACGGCATGCTGTTCTTCGACCGTCTGCAGCGCATCGAGGAAGGTGCGACGCAGATGACTGTGGTGTTCGGCCCGCAGGCTTACATGCTGAGTTCCGACGCCTATGACACCGCCCTAGCTGAACGCCTGGTAGACCAGCGTATCGACCAGACTGCCCTCGACGTCGCCGAGGCCCGGCGCCTGATGCACGTGCTGGCCAAGCGCAAGGCGTCGTTCGCGCGCACTCGTCAGGGGCTGATCAACATCGTGCCGGTGGGCGACATCGAGCGCTATCTGACGCACGGCCTTGGCGGGCATCCGCTGCTGCCGGCGTCAGAACGCGCGGCGCGGCGGCTGGCAGCACGGCAGGAAATCGAACGCCTGGCCGGCCTGATTGCCTCGCCGCCGATGGGCGTGCAGATCGTGCTGACCACGGAGCCGCTGCCTACCACTGGCTTTCAGCTGATGCAGCTACAGCACGGCCGGCGTGTTTTGGTGACCAGCCCGTTCCGCATCGTCGAGCCCACCAACCTGCACTACGGCGTGGCAATTATCAGCGAGGACGAGGAAGCATTGCGCCTTCAAGAGACGCTTGCGGCGCTGCTTTGGGAATCGGCGTTGAAAGGTGACGCCGCTGTCGCCGAGCTTGCGCGCCTGCTGCGTAACAAGGCCGACGAATAAGATCATTGCGCATACCGCCACT
>JAQGMZ010000216.1 GCA_028292045.1 Polaromonas sp.
TCGGTGGCGCTGGCGAGCAACCCTATGTTTGTCACCGGCGCCCAGCCCAAGTCGGTCTACCCGCAGCTGTTCAACCGCTACGGCGGCGCCAGCAAACATTTTGGCGACCACATCGACAACGCGGTGCGCACCCATGCCGCCACCGCCCGCCATGTCCGCACCGATATTGCCTGCACCCTGTTTCTGAGCAGCCCGTCCAGCTACGACTGCGGCGAAATGGTGGTGCAGGACACCTATGGCGAGCAACGCATCAAAATCGATGCCGGCGACCTGGTGATGTACCCCGGCACATCGGAGCACCGGGTAGAACAGGTCATGCGGGGCGAGCGGCTGGCCTGTTTTTTCTGGGTCGAAAGCATGGTTCGCGCGGATGCCCAGCGCCGGCTGCTGTACGACATGGACATGGCCATCACCGCCCTGCGTCAGAAAGACCTAGAACAAACCCAGCTTGGCATTGCTGAAAGCCCTGAAGTCGTCAAGCTCACGGGCTGCTACCACAACCTGCTGCGGATGTGGGCGGACGTCTAGGCAGGTCATGCGATTGTTGGGTTGAAAAAGCGCGTCCGGCAAAGAAAAACAGGTTTTTATTGCAAATGCGACCGATTCGTATTTATAATAAGCCTGTCTTCTGGAATTAAACTGCCTTCAAGGTCCGCCATGATCATCTGTGTCTGCCGCCGAGTTTCTGACCGTGAAATTGCCCGTCACGCCCGCGCCGGCATGGGGTTTGACGACATTCAGATGGAGCTCGGCGTGGCGACACAGTGCGGCCGGTGCGAAGGCTGCGCCCGTGACGTGGTGGCGCAGTGCAACGGCGTCTGCCCCAGCGCCAACATTTCGGTGGCGGCTGGCCTTCCCGCCAGTCCGTCATGGTCGGGCCAGCCCATTTGATGGCCGCCATTCCCCTCAGCCTGGTGCTGGTCATTGGCGCTGCATGGTGGATCTTTCGGCGTTGAAACCGATCTAACGCAGCTTGCGAACCGGCGTTCCGGTCATGCCCTGCTTCCCTTTTTACCGATGCACTTCCTCCCATGAACGCCACTTTTTCAGGTTTGCCTTACGACTCGCCCAAGCCGCCAGCGCGCCTGAGCCGCAACGCCGCGATCGCCCTGGCCGTGGTGGCGCTGCACATCGGCCTGATCTGGGCGCTGCAAAGCGGCCTGCTGCTGCGCACGGTGCAGCTGATCGTGCCGGTCGAGGTGCTGGCCGAATTGATTGAATTGCCGGTGCCCCAGCCCGAACCTGCAGCGCCCGCCCAGCCGGCGCCACCCGTCCGGCCTGTTGCGCCTGTGCCTGCCGTGCAGAAAAAGCCAGTGCCCAGGCCCGCTGCCCCGCCGCAGCCGCAGCCGCTCGCCATCACCGACCCGACGCCCTCGCCCAACGCGCCGACCGGCAGCGTCACGCCGTCGCCCGCCGCGGTACCTGGACCGATTGCGCCGGCCCCGGTTGCCCCATCCGCGCCTGCCGCACCCGCAGCGCCCGCCATCCAGTTGCCTTCGAGCAATGCGGACTACCTGCAGAACCCCAAGCCCGCCTATCCTGCACTCAGCAAGCGGCTGGGCGAGCAGGGCAAGGTCATGGTCCGTGTGTTGATTGGCGCTGACGGCGTGGCGCAAAAGGCCGAGCTTCGCCAGTCCAGCGGTTTTGAGCGCCTGGACCAGGCGGCGCTGAACACGGTTCTCAAGTGGCGGTATGTTCCCGGCAAGCGCGCCGGCGTGGCCGAAGACATGTGGTTCAACGTGCCTATCAATTTTGTTCTTGAATAATTTTTGGAGTATCAAATGGAAACCCAATTCGGCCTGGCCAATGTCTGGTCGCAAGGCGACATCGTCACCAAAAGCGTTGCCGTGCTGCTGCTGTTGATGTCGCTGGCCTCATGGATCGTGATCATCACCAAGGCGCTGGACCTGCGCCGCCTGTCAGCTCAGGCCCGGGCCACCGAAAGCTTCTGGCACAGTGCCGACTTTGCCGACGGACTGGCCAAATTCGGCACCGACCCGGCGAACCCGTTTCGGCTGCTGGCCACCTCCGGCCGCGAAGCCACGGCCCATGTGCTGCACAAGGACGGCAATGCGAAACCGCAATTGCACGATGCGCTGGACCTGAGCGAATGGGTCACGCGCAGTCTGCGCAATTCCATCGACGACATTTCTGCCAAGATGCAGTCCGGCCTGGCCATTTTGGCCTCGGTCGGCTCGACCGCGCCGTTTGTCGGCCTGTTCGGCACGGTCTGGGGCATCTACCACGCGCTGCTGGCCATCGGCCTGAACGGCCAGGCCAGCATCGACAAGGTGGCCGGACCGGTCGGCGAGTCGCTGATCATGACTGCGCTGGGCCTGGCGGTCGCCATACCGGCGGTGCTGGGCTACAACGCCCTGGTGCGCGGCAACAAGTCGGTCAACGGCAAGCTGGGCCGCTTTGCCCATGACCTGCACGCCTATTTCGTGACCGGCGCCCGGGTCAGCGGCGCAGGCGCCTCCAACGTGACAGCCATGCGCAAAGGGGCGTGACCATGGCCTTTGGAACCCAGGACGACACCGACGAGGTGATGAACGAGATCAACATGACGCCGCTGGTCGATGTGATGCTGGTGCTGCTGATCATCTTCATCATCACCGTGCCGGTCATGAAGCATTCGGTCAACATCGACCTGCCGCGCGCCAGCAACGAGCAGCAACAGGTCAAGCCCGAAACGGTGCGCCTCAGCGTCGATGCCCAGGGCGCCTACTACCTGAACGACGCCAGAATCACCGACGACGACCTGACGCCCCGGCTCAGGGCCGAAGCTGCCCGCGAACCGCAGCCCGACCTGCACATCCGGGGCGACAAGGCGGTGCGCTATGAACGCGTGGCGCAGGCCATGGCCGCAGCCCAGCAGGCCGGGCTGCGCAAGATCGGCTTCATCACCGAACCGAAGCAATGAGGCTTGCCGCATGACCCACGATCCGCATACGTCCGCCAGCCCGCCCCCGGCGGCGCCTGCATCTGCCAGCGCTTGCGGCGACAGCCCCGCCTGCGTCGACAGCCGGGAGCTGTTGCGCGGTAAAAAAGCAGTGGAGATCAGCCACAACGGCGCCACCTACCGGTTGCAGGCCACGCGGCTGGGCAAGCTGATACTGACCAAATAGCGGTGCGCTGGAACGCAGCGCAAGGCCATTGTTGATGTGAATACAGAGCGCCAGCTTTGCGCTGAAGCCAGGGGAGAGCACTTGAACTGCCGCTCGAGAATGGATTTCCCCCATCTTGACCGCATGCTTTCATGCGCTGACAGCAACACCGGTTTTTACTTGGACGCCAGAACCTTTTTCAACGCTGCCAGCCCGTCTTCGCCGCTGTAGGTATTGACGCTCGCCAGCCAGGTTTCAACCAGCTTGGGATTGGCTTTGAGTTGCTGGATGGCCGCAGTTTTGGCATCGATCTTTTGCTCGAGCACCGTGCTGATGGCCTTGTTTTCCAGGTCCCTTGAAGGGAAAATCATGCCGGAATTTCTAATTTTGAATGGTCAGGTTTTCTGGGTCAGGGTTACAAGTGGTTTGCGCTGCAAGGCGTCCAGACCACCGACGAAAGCCACGACCTGACGCTCAACAACTATCCTCTGGTGCTTCAGGCGGCCATTGCCGTTCAGGGGGTGGCACTGGGCCGGGTGCCGCTGGTGGATGAGCTGATCCGAACGGGACAGCTTGTTGCGGCCCACAGCCAGCCCGGACGAGCAACGGCTACTTCCTGGTCAAGCCGAATGTCCAATATGCGCCCGAATCCTTGCAGCGGTTCCGGGCCTGGATCATGGGCGAATGCGAACAGGCCATGCGGCACCTGTCAAGGGTGTAGCCGGCCAGCGGTGCAGCTCCGGCAGGCTCGTTCCTGGGCAATCGCTGCAATTCCTGCCAGTGCCGTGTCCCGGACTGGCCGCGCAAATCCGTCTATTACAAACCGATGGCAGCCATGCCGGCCCGGGCTACCTGCGCATCTTCATTCGACTTCACCCCGCTGACGCCAACTGCGCCGACGCACTGGCCGTCCTTGACGATGGGCACGCCGCCTTCAAGCATGCCGGCCACATAGGGCGCCGACAGGAAAGAGGTGCGGCCGCCGTTGACCATGTCTTCATAGACCTTGCTTTCGCGCCGGCCCATGGCGGCGGTGTTGGCCTTGGCCGGGGCGATGTGGGCCGACAGCGGCGCCGCGCCGTCGAGCCGCTGCAAGTGCAGCAGATGGCCGCCGTCATCGACGATGGCAATGGTCACGGCCCAGTTGTTCTTCAGGGCCTCTGCCTCGGCGGCGGCGGCAATGGCCTTGACGTCTGCAAACTCGAGAACGGGTTTTGTTTTCATGGATATCTGGTCTTTCGGGAGTTGTCGGTAAGGGAGTCGAGCATACGCAAGTTTTTCAGCCCTGCGCGAAAGCCCTGGCGGGTCTGTCCTAAAAATCCGCTTTTCCCAATGGTTCCAAAAACTAGTTGCCAGGCTCACAGGTCAGGCGGCAGGGAAACGCCTGCAGCCGGTCCAGCACTTCCTCGCGGGTGGGAGGCTGGCAGCCCCGGCGCATCACGCACAGCGTGGCGCTGGCCAGCGCATGCGACAGCATGCGGCGGGCGGCGCCGTCTGCCAGCGGCTTGAGCACCTGCCCGCCTTCGAACAGCATGGCGCTCAGCAGCCCGGCCAGAAAGCAATCGCCGGCACCCACGGTGTCGACCACCTCGACCGGCCCGGCCAGGCTGGCCTGCCAGACCTGGCCGCCGGGGCTGAGCAGACAGGCACCCTGCGGGCCCAGGGTCAGCGCCATGAGGCTGGCGCCCGTGTCGGCCAGCAGCGCCCTGGCTTTTTCAAGCGGGGTGGCGCCTGCAATGCCCAGATGGTCCAGGTCTTCGTCGCTGGCCTTGATCACATCGGCCAGCGACAGCGCCTTCAGCACATGGCGGCGGTAGGCGGGCAGGTCTTTCATGACCGAAGGCCTGAGGTTGGCGTCCAGCACCACGCGCTTGCCCGCCTTGCGGCAGGCGGCCAGCCAGGGCAGGTAGATGTCCGCGTCTTCGGGCGCCAGCGCCAGGCAGCCGCTGCACACCATTTCCAGCGTGGGCGCGTCCCCGCACAGGCGCAGCAGTTCGCCCGAGGAAACCGCCCGGTCGGCCGCGCCCTGGCGGTAAAACGCGTAGTCGGGATGACCGGCGTCGCTCAGCCCGACCACCGCCAGGGCTGTGACCTGCTGCACCGGCTGTGGCTGGGCCAGTTGCACGCCATCGGCTTTCAGGGCCTGCACCAGCTGGCGGCCAAAACGGTCGGCAGACAAGGGGTTGAGGTAGAGCGTGCCAATGCCCTGCCGGGCCATGGCGCGGGTGAGGTTGAACACCGAGCCGCCCAGGCAAGGCTCAAACAGGCCGTCTGGCCGACCGATCAGGTCGATCAGGGCTTCGCCTGCGGTGGCAATCTGGAGATTTGGAACAAAATTTTCCATGAGCGCGTTCAATGGACGATTATTTTTAGCTATATAAACAATAGCAAACCATACAATACAGTGTTGCACAAAATTCGTTTAAAGCATGAAAATCATGGTTTTTGGCTTCCAGTGGTTTTTAAAAACAAGATTTTCAGCGCCGGGTAGAGGGCCCGGTAGCGCTCGGCCAGCAGGGCGCTGAGGGCCGGCTCGGGTTCAAAGGCATTTTCAAGCGGCAAGGCCGGGCACACTGTCTCTTCGGCGCTGCCACCGGCCCGCCAGGCCAGCCGGGCAGCGCCCAGAGGTAGCTGGCCTCGTCGCTGGCCAGAAACACCGCCGCGCCGCCCTGCCTGGGACGCGATGTTGATGACGCAGGCGCCCTGCACCCGGTGCGCGACCATATGGTCCAGCACTTTTGGCATGACGAAAAAAGCGCCCTTCACGTTGACGCCAAACAGCTTGTTGCGCTCTGCACCTGCCGGTTTAGTGAGCCACGGGCAGTTCTTCCCACTGGGTGGTGTACCGCGGCGAGCGATTTTCTGAACGCATGGCCCAGTGTGTCGAGTTGCCAGCCGCCCCGCTGCGCAGCGTGCCACATCCCCACAGGCGGTTCACGGCATCCATCACGGCCATCAGCCTTGCCGCCTTGTCGCGGGCGCCAGCGTCGTCGAACAGTATTTCCTGGCGCTGCGCCTTGACCGCCAATTCCATCAGCATCACGCCGCACTTCTTGTAGTCATGGCCTTTGCGAAAAATATGGCGCAACCCGGTCAACGCAGCGCCTGTCAGTGCCCGGGTGTCGTCCGACACATCTGCCAGCGGAATTACCACCCCGGCGCTGTACTGCGGGTCGGACTGCCTGAACCGGTTGGTCTGGACAAACACATACACGGCGCCGGCCACAGAGCCCTGGACCCGCAGCTTCTCAGCGGCCCGGCCCATGTGCCAGGCCACGGCTTCGCTGATGCCTGCAAGGTCCCGCACCATTGAGCCGAAGCTGCGGGAAACCATGATCTGCTGCCTGGGGTCCATGAGGTCTTCAAGCTCCAGGCAGGACACGCCGCGCAACTCGCTGGCCGTGCGCTCCATCACCACGCCAAGCTGAAGCCTCAACATTTTCGGGTCGGTGGTGGCCAGATCGAGGACGGTGCGCACGCCCATGGCTTCAAGCCGTGCAGCGATGCGCCGGCCCACGCCCCACACCTCACCGACTTGTATGCTTGCCATCCAGCCGCAGCGCGCGGCGTCTGCCATGCCCGACAAATCGCACACCCCGTCAAAGACAGGGTTCTTTTTGGCCAGGTGGTTGGCCAGCTTGGCCAGTGTCTTGGTGGCGCCAAAACCGGCGCAGACAGGCAAGCCGGTCCAGCGCCCGATGCGGTGGCGCATCAGGTGCCCCATGGCCGTGGCATCGCCATGCAGGTGGGCCAGCGTTTCCACGCGCAGAAAACTTTCGTCGATGCTGTAGACCTCGATGTCGGGTGAAAATTCGCGCAGCACCGACACCACCCGATTGCTCATGTCGCCGTACAGGGTGTAGTTTGAGGAAAGGGCCACGATGCCATGCCGGCGGGCCAGGTCCCTGAATTCAAACCACGGCGCGCCCATCTTGATGCCCAGCGCCTTGACTTCGCTGCTGCGGGCCACGGCGCAGCCGTCGTTGTTTGAGAGCACCACCACCGGAACATTGGCAAGGCGCGGATTGAAGGCGCGTTCGCAACTGACATAAAAGTTGTTCACGTCCACCAGGGCAAACAAGGGTGGGCGCAGGCTGGCATCAGGCGGCATGGCAGCCAGCCTCAGCAGGCGTATCGGCGCACGACACCCACCACCACACCCCAGATTTCGAGCTGGCAGCCATCCTTGAAGCAAATCGGCTTGAAGGCGGGGTTTTCCGAATGCAGTTCCACACTGCCGTTTTTCCGGTACAGGCGCTTGATGGTGTATTCGCCATCGACCACGGCAATGACGATCTGGTTGTGCTGGGGCTCGATCGAGCGGTCAACCACCACCTTGTCGCCATCGACAATGCCGGCGCCCTGCATGGAATGCCCTTGCACCCGGAACATGAAGCTGGCCGCCTTGTGGCGCACCAGGTACTCGTTCAGGTCCAGGCCGCCTTCGATGTAGTCTGTGGCCGGCGAGGGAAAGCCGGCGGGAATGCTGCACAGGAACAGGGGTGAGGCATGGGGCAGCGGTTCCGGCGTGAGCGCATGGGGCCACTGATCGAGCGTTGCGCTGGCAGGTGATGGCGGAGGTGGGGTTTGCATGCGTCACGCTTGAATACTGTAGTTTTGTACAGTGTAACCACATCAACGACAACAACGGCACGAACTGTCGAGCTTTTTTCCTGTTTCGGCGCCCGCATGCGAGCAGGCAGTGGCCTGTGCGGCAAATTACCGGCACGCGAACCGCATCGGGCCGGTGCTGCTTATTGCCTGGCAAAACCCTTACAAATAGTAGGAGCTGGTCGGGGCGGGTGGTTAGAAAAAGTGGGTACATCCCTTAAAATGAACGCGTCGCCTGCGCCTGCGGGCTTTTATGGAGATGTGCACATGACTGACAACGTTCGGACTTACGGGTATGACGGCTTGGTCCAATCGGCCGAGCAGCGCAACAAGGTTTTGCGCAACACCTACTGGCTGCTGGCCTTGAGCCTGCTGCCCACGGTGGCGGGCGCCTGGCTGGGCGTGGCCACCGGCATTACCCAGGCGCTCACCGGCGGTTTGGGCCTGGTTGTGTTTCTGGGCGGCGCCTTCGGCTTCATGTACGCCATCGAAAAGACCAAGAACTCTGCAGCCGGCGTGCCGGTGCTGCTGGGCTTTACTTTCTTCATGGGCCTGATGCTGTCGCGCATGATCGGCATGATCCTGGGATTCAGCAATGGATCGCAGCTGATCATGACCGCCATGGGCGGCACGGCCGGCGTGTTCTTCGTCATGGCCACCGTGGCCAGCATGATCAAGCGGGACATCTCCGGCATGGGCAAATGGCTGTTTGTCGGTTCGCTGGTGGTCATGGTGGGCGCCATCGTCAATGTGTTTGTCGGCTCCACCGCCGGCATGATGGCGATTTCGGTCGCGGTCATCGGCATTTTCAGCGCCTACATGCTGTATGACCTGAAGCAGATCCTGGACGGTGGCGAAACCAACTACGTCAGCGCCACCCTGCGGCTTTACCTGGACATCTTCAACGTATTCCAGGCGCTGCTGGCCCTGCTGGGCATCATGGGCGGCGAACGCGAATAAGCATTTTCTTACTCATGAAAAAGGGCCTTCGCGGCCCTTTTTTCATGCCTGCGCGGCTCACAGCTATAGGCGCTCGAACACCGCCATGGATTCGACATGCGCCGTGTGCGGGAACATGTTCACCACGCCTGCCGATGTGCAGCGGTAACCGGCCTCCGCCAGCACCCCCGCATCGCGCGCCAGCGTGGCCGGGTTGCAGCTGACGTAGACAATGCGCCGGGGCGGCATCCAGCCGTCCAGCGCCAGGCTTTGCTGGTGGATGCCATCGTCGCACGGCACGCCGGTGACAATTTGCCGGTGCAGCGCGGCCAGCGACTTGAACAGCTCGAAAGCCCCTTCGCGCGGCGGATCGACCAGCCATTTTTCAGCATGCCCGTCCCGGACCAGCATGGCCGGCGTGATCTCGAAAAGATTCCTGGCCACAAACTTTGTAGCGCACAAGGCCGGCCGCATCGGCGAGGCGGGCCGGTTCCTTTCGTAATTTTCACGCGATCGGGCGACCAGCACCTCGCTGCCCTCAATGCCCAGCACGTCGCGCGCCTGGGTCGCCAGCGGCAGCGTGAAATTGCCCAGGCCGCAAAACCAGTCAATCACCCGTTCGGTGGGCTGCGCCTGCAACAGGCGCAATGCCCGCGATACCAGCACCTGGTTGATGTGCGGATTGACCTGGGTGAAGTCGGTCGGCTTGAAAGGCATGACGATGCCGAATTCAGGCAGGCCATAGCTCAACTCCGCCACTTTTTCATCCAGCAGCCTGACCGTGTCCAGCCCGCCCGGCTGCAGCCACCACTGCACGCCGGCATGCACCGCCGCAAAGGCGCGAAGCCGGTCGATGTCGCCCAGGCTGAGCGCTTCCATGTGGCGCAGCACCAGCGCGGTCACCGCATCGCCGCAGGCCAGTTCGATCTGTGGAATGGTTTCGCGGGCATCCATGCTGCTGATCAGCCCGCGCAGCGGCACCAGCAGGTCGCTGACATGCCGGGGCAGCACCGGGCACTGGCGCATGTCGGTGACATAGGCGCTCTTGCGCTCGTGAAAGCCGACCAGCGCCGTGCCTTTCTTGCGCACATAGCGAACCGACAGGCGGGCGCGGTAGCGGTAGTGCCAGGCCGGGCCCTCAATCGGCCGGAGCAGGTTTTCGGCCTTGACCTTGCCGATGAAGCGCAGGTTGTCTTCCAGCACCCGCTGCTTCACCGCCACCTGCGCGCCGATGTGCAGATGCTGCATCTTGCAGCCGCCGCAGGCGCCGGTGTGCATGCCAAAGTGCGGGCACGCCGGCTGCACGCGCTGCGAAGACTCGCGGTGCACCGTCAGCAGCGTGGCTTTTTCAAAGCTGCTTTTCTTGCGGTACACATTGGCGGTCACCTGTTCGAAAGGCAACGCGCCTTCGATGAACACGACCTTGCCGTCGGCCCGGTGGGCAATGCCCTGGGCCTCGATGTCGAGCGATTCGACGGTCAGCAAATCAATCGGGTAGTCGTGCGGCGGGGTTGAGGCGGGTGGAGAAGTTTCTTCGGTCATGCTTGATTGTCTCAGGCTGCAGGCGCCCTACCTTCATGACCGGCCACCCATGAAAAAAGGAGTCCGGCCTGGGCGGGACTCCTTGCAGCCAAGGCGTTGCCTGCTTACCGGGCAGGCAGGTACTTGGCCGGATCGACCGGCTTGCCCTGGCGGCGGATCTCGAAATGCAGCTTGACCTTGTCGGCATCGCTGTTGCCCATTTCGGCAATCTTCTGGCCTTTTTTCACGGTCTGGTCTTCCTTCACCAGCAGCGACTTGTTGTGCGCATACGCGGTCAGGAAGGTGTTGTTGTGCTTCAGGATGATCAGGTTGCCATAACCCCGCAGGCCGGCGCCGGAATAGACCACGCGGCCGTCGGCAGACGCCACCACCGGATCGCCGGACTTGCCGGAAATGTCCAGCCCCTTGTTTTTGGCTTCGTCGAAACCGGCAACCAGCGTTCCCTGGGCCGGCCAGATCCAGCCCACATCTTCATCGCTGCCGGAAACGGCAACCGGCGGTGCGGCGGGCGCGCTGGCAGGCGCCGCGCCCGGCCGCGCGGCGCTGGCGGGCAGCACGGGGGCAACGCCC
>JAQGMZ010000221.1 GCA_028292045.1 Polaromonas sp.
CGGTTACCGCTGGTACGACGCGAACGTCAGCGGCCAGTGCGCCGTGGTCAATGGCAGCAATCCGTGCGTGGCGTTCCCCTTCGGTCACGGCCTGTCGTACACGACGTTCACTGTGAACGCCTCAAAAGTTTCGCTCAACCAAACGACCGGTGTGTACGACGTCACCACCACGGTGACCAACACAGGCCAGACGGCTGGCTCCGAAGTGGTACAGGTCTACCTAGCTTTGCCGGCTTCAGCCAGCAGCGTTGGTGCGCCCCAGCCGCCCAAGCGCCTGACGGGCTTTCAGAAAGTCGAACTGGCCCCTGGTGCGTCCAGGCAGGTGGTCGTCTCGATCAATCCGTCAGCCAGCAACCATCCCTTGAGCGTTTGGAGCCAGGCCGCCAAAGCCTGGGTCACACCGATTGGCCAGTACACGGTGCATGTCGGCCGGTCCTCGGCACCGAAGGACCTTACGCTGGCGGGAACGTTCACCAGGTGAGGCATAACCCCGCCCAGCACACATAGACGTGCCGACCGGGGGCATCCCCGAAGCTTTGGAGACGATGCAAAAAACGATCAGGCGCTGGCGCGCTCGATGATCTGAAAGCCGATATCGACAATCGGCTGGCTGACGCTTCGGCCTTCGGCCCGGTCCACAATGTACTGGGCAGCGGTGCGGCCAATGCGCGTGCCGTCGATGCGCACGGTGGTCAGGGCCGGCTGCAGGCTGGCGGCCAGTTCGAGGTCGCCAAAGCCGACCACGCCCAGCTCCCCCGGCACGGTCAGCCCCCGGGTTTGCGCCTCGATCAGCACACCCAGGGCCAGCATGTCGGAGCTGCAGAACACGGCGTCGGTCTGGGGATGCGCGGCCAGGACGGCCGCCACCCCGGTGCGGCCCGAGCCGAGGCTGGTGGGCGCCGGCACGAAGTGCGTGGGCGCCTCGTCCAGCCCCAGCGTTCGGCCCATGCGCTGGAAACCTTCGATGCGCCGCAGCGCCCGCTCGTCGCCGGCGCTGATCAGCGCCGGATGCCGGTACCCCCGGCTGTGCAAAAAATGGCAGACCGACTGGCCGATCTGCTCATGCGAAAAGCCGACCAGCATGTCGATGGGCGTGGGCGTCAGGTCCCAGGTTTCGACCACTGGAATCCCGGACGCCAGCAACTGGCGCCGGCCCTCGGGCGAATGCATGATGCCGGTGAGCACGATGCCGTCGGGGCGGCGCCGGATGATCGCGTCCAGCAGGGCATCCTCGCGCGAGGCGTCGTAGCCGCTCTGGCCGATCATCAGCTGGTAGCCCTGCGCGTCCAGTGCCTCGTTGAGTGCGCGGATGGTTTCCTGAAACACCGGCCCGACCAGCGTGGGCAGCACGGTCGCCACCAGCCTGGCCTTGGACGAGCGCAGGCCGCGCGCCATGCCGTTGGGCACGTAGCCGGTGCGGGCCACGACTTCGCGCACCCGGGCCAGCACGATTGGCGAGACTTTTTCAGGCTGGTTGAGGGTGCGCGAAACGGTCATGGCCGACACGCCGGCCAGACGGGCAATATCGTGGACCGTGAAGCCTTGTGGCTTTTTCATGGAGGAGGGAAGTAAGGGGGCTGGCACCGGAATGGCCAAACCGGATGATACCGGCCGGCCCGCGCGGCCCGGTCTTCATACCGGCGTGAAACGGCCCACCGCCAGGCCCAGCCATTCGCGCAGCACCAGCCGGGACGCGAGCAGGCCTTGCCCGGAGGGCAGCCACTGCAGCTGCCGGCTTTCTATGGGCAGGGTGAAGGCCATCGGCGCCGGCGTCACGTCAAAGCCGGCGCTCTGGAAAGCCGCGACCGAACGCGGCATGTGCCAGGCATCGGTGACCAGGGCAATTCGCTGCACCTTGTCCCGCTGCAGCAGGGGCGCCAGCAGGCGCGCGTTTTCCCAGGTGTCGCGCGATGCGGATTCGCGCCAGCGCAGCGTGACGCCGTAGTCCTGCAGGGCCACGCGCGCGGCCACTTCGGCCTCGGACACCGGCTGCATGCCATCGGCCGCCCAGCCAGTCCCGCCCGTGAAGGCCAGCGGCAGGCCTGACTGGCTCCCCAGCCAGATGCCGTAGCGCAGCCGGGCCGCCGTGAACGCGGAAGGCTGTGGCGCGCCGCCGTATTCAGGCGCATCGGACAGCAGGCCGCCCCCCAGCACGACGATGGCCTGCACCTGGCGCGCCTTGAGCTGGGCGGCGGTCACCGCAGCAAACTGGGGCAGCGCATGGCGCGCCAGCCAGACCGCCGTGCCGTGGCAGCTGAGCAGCCACAGCCCGGCCAGCGCCAGGGCGGCCAGGGCCAGGCCGCTGCGTTGCCTGCGCCAGGCCAGCAGCAGGCCCAGCAGTGCCAGCACCAGCGGCAGGACTGGCGGCAGCGCCAGGCTGGTCAGCAGGGGTTTAAGAAAGCCAAGTTCCATCAATAGCTATAAAAACAATAGCTACCAATGCAGCATGGTGTTGAGCCAAAAACACAAATCATCAATAGAAAGCCTGCAAGCCGGTTTGCGCGCGGCCCAGGATCAAGGCATGCACGTCATGCGTGCCTTCGTAGGTGTTCACGGTCTCGAGGTTGATCATGTGGCGGATCACATGGTATTCGTCATGGATGCCGTTGCCGCCGTGCATGTCGCGCGCCATGCGGGCGATGTCTAGCGCCTTGCCACAGGAATTGCGCTTGATCATCGAGATCATCTCGGGCACGGCCCGGTCTTCATCCATCAGCCGGCCGACGCGCAGGCAGGCCTGCAGGCCCAGCGTGATTTCGGTCTGCATGTCGGCGAGCTTTTTCTGGATCAGCTGGGTCTGCGCCAGCGGGCGGCCAAACTGCACGCGGTCCAGCGTGTACTGGCGGGCGCGGAACCAGCAGTCTTCGGCCGCCCCCAGCGCGCCCCAGGCAATGCCGTAGCGCGCCTTGTTCAAGCAGCCGAACGGGCCTTTTAGGCCGGATACGTTGGGGAGCAAGTTTTCAGCCGGCACGAACACGTCATCCATGACGATCTCGCCGGTGATGCTGGCGCGCAGGCTCATCTTGCCCTCGATCTTGGGGGCGCTCAGGCCCTTCATGCCCTTTTCCAGCACGAAGCCGTGAATGGCCTCCTGGCCGCCGACCTTGCCGTCTCCGTCTTCCAGCTTGGCCCAGACCACGAACACGTCGGCAATCGGGCTGTTGGTGATCCACATCTTGGCGCCCTTGAGGAGGAAGCCACCATCAACGGGCTTGGCGCGCGTCAGCATGCTGGCCGGGTCGGAACCGTGGTTGGGCTCGGTCAGGCCAAAGCAGCCGACCCATTCGCCGCTGGCGAGTTTTGGCAGGTACTTCTGCTTTTGCGCTTCGTTGCCATAGGCGTTGATCGGGTGCATGACCAGCGAACTTTGCACACTGATGGCGCTGCGGTAGCCGCTGTCAACCCGCTCGACCTCACGCGCCACCAGGCCGTAGCTGACGTAGTTCAGGCCGGCGCATCCATAGCCTTCGATCGTCGAGCCCAGAAAACCCATCGCACCGGCTTCGTTCATGATCTCGCGGTCGAACTTCTCATGCCGGGCCGCCATCAGCACGCGGGTCTGCAGCTTTTCCTGGCAGAAAGCGTGCGCCGCTTCCTGGACGGCGCGTTCGTCGTCGGTGAGCTGTTCGGACAAGAAAAACGGGTCTTCCCAGTTGAATTTGGTTTTCATGGTGCGGTTTCCTTGGGTCGGGTGGAAAAGTTGGGTGCGCGGTCAAAAAAAGCGCTTGTCTCGCGCCTGTATTGTTGGCTGTTCATGAATAGTTGTCCAATACCTATTATTGATCCAACGATATATTATTTGTATCCATGGAATTTCGACACCTGCGCTATTTTCTGGTTCTTGCTGAAGAATTGCACTTTGGCCGGGCGGCGCGCCGGCTGTCCATTTCACAGCCGCCGCTGTCGCTGAACATCCAGCAGCTTGAAGCGTCAGTTGGCGCCCGCCTGTTCACGCGCAGCAGCAAGCAGGTCGCCCTGACCGCGGCCGGGCTGGCCTTCGTACCCGCTGCACGGGCGCTGATCGACCAGGCCGCACAGGCCGCCAGCCATGCGCGGGACGTGGGCGAGGGCATGGCCGGCAGCCTGGCCATCGGCTTTGCCGGCACCATGCTGTACAGCGGGCTGCCGGGAATCTTGGCCAGCTTCCAGGCGAAGCACCCGCAGTTGCGCCTGTTGCTCAGGGAGCTGAGTTCCAGCGAACAGCTGGTCGAGCTGGCGCACGACCGGCTGGACCTCGGTTTTGTCCACACGACCCGGGTGCCGCCCGAACTGTCGCAGATCCTGGTGTCCAGCCAGGCTTTCGTCGGCTGCCTGCCGGCCGGCCATGCGCTGGCCAGGCAAGCCCTGCTGCCGATTGAAGCGTTGAAGGGCGAGCCGTTTGCCGTGGTGTCCCGGGCGGTATCGCCTGACTACCATGACCGGATCATCGCCATCTGCACCGGCGCTGGATTTTTTCCGGAGATCCGGTTCGAGTTGCGGCATTGGCTGAGCGTGGTGTCGCTGGTGTCGCAGGGCATGGGTGTGGCGCTGGTGCCGGCAGCGCTTGGCCGGTCGGCCATGGCGGGCACGGTTTTCCTGACGCTGGACCGGCCCACCACACCGTACGACACCCACTGCCTGTGGAAGACCGCCCGGGACAACCCGGCGCTGGCGGCGTTTCTCAATACCGTGCGGGCTGCAGGCGCGCAGCGAACCGGCTAAAGTGGCCGGTCAGCAACAGGAAACCAACTCATGAGCGAATCACAAACCATCACCCTGGGCGGCGGCTGCTTCTGGTGCCTTGATGCGGTGTATGCCAAGGTGCGCGGCGTGCAGGCAGTTGAATCGGGCTACAGCAACGGCCAGGCCCGGCAACCCACCTATGAAGAAGTCTGCACCGGCCGCACCGGCTGCAACGAGGTCGTGAAGCTGAGCTACGACCCGGCCGACATCACGCTGCGGGAGATACTGGAAATCTTTTTCGTGATCCACGACCCCACCAGCCTGAACCGCCAGGGCAACGACGCCGGCACCCAGTACCGCAGCGGCATCTATTACGAAACCGCCGCGCAGAAAGAAGTCATCGACGACTTCATCCGCGAAGCCAGCCAGGACAAGGCTTTTGGCAAGCCCATCGTCACCGAGGTGCTGCCGCTGCAGAACTACTGGCCGGCGGAAAGCTACCACCAGGACTATTTTGAAAACAACCCGAACGGCGGCTACTGCGCTTTCGTGGTCGCGCCGAAAGTCGAGAAGTTCCGCAAGACGTTTGCATCCAGGGTGAGGGACTGAGCCGGGTTTTTACTTCAGGGCGGTGCAGGCACAAGCCAGCTTGCCGCCGGCAGAAAAGCAATCAGTTGCCCTGCATACCTGCCGCGAGTTGCGTGACGTTGTGGCGCATCAGCCTGAGGTAGCTGTCCGCCGGCCCGTCTGCCGCTGAAAGCGCATCCACATACAAGGTTGCGCCCACCACCACCCCCGCGTCCTGGGCCATCTGTGCCAGGAGCCGGGAATGGCGCATGTTCTCGACGAACACGGCCTTGATCTTTTCTTGCTGGATCTGCCGGATGAGCCGGGCCACGTCCCGGGCGCTCGGTTCGGCGTCGGTGGACACGCCCTGGGGCGCCAGAAACCTGATCTGGTACTGAGCGGCCAGATAGCCAAACGCATCATGCGAAGTGATGACCTTGCGTTTGTTGGGCGGAATGGCCGCGAACCGGGCTTTGGCCCAGGCGTCCAGCGCCATCAGCTCGTTCACGTACGCGTTGGCGTTGGCCTGGTAGGCGTCCGCGCCTGCGGGGTCGGCCTTGGCGAGGGCGGTGGCGATGTTGCGCGTGTACAGCACGACGTTGCGGGGGTTTTGCCAGGCATGGGGGTCCGCCTCGTCGTGGTGATGACCCTGGTCGGTGCGGCCCTTTTGCCCGTGCGTGTTTTCATCTTCCACCAGGAGAGGCTTCACGCCACTGGAGGCTGTCACGGTCTCGCCTTTGTAGCCCGCCGACCTGACCAGTTTATGCGCCCAGGGCTCAAAGCCCAGTCCGTTGACGACCAGCAGCCGGCTGTGCACCAGGGTCTTGGCATCGCTGGGTTTTGGCTCGAAGACATGGGCGTCCTCGTCCGGTCCGACCAGCGTGGTAACCCTGACGCGCTCGCCGCCAACCACGCGCACAAGGTCGCCCAGGATGCTGAAGCTAGCCACGACCGGCATGGGCCCGGCCGCGAAGCTGGCGCCGGACAGCAGCAGGGCGGAGCCGGCGATGCCTGCCGCCAGGAGTTTGCGAATGACACGTTGCATGGTTGACCTTCAGGGGGAGTGGATGAAATGAAAAAGAAAAAAGTCAGCCAGTCCGGTGGCTCGCAGCCCGGAGGCGCGGCAGCCAGCCGCCCGGCGCAACCAGCAGCGAGGCCAGGTACAGCGCCCCGGCGCAGCCGATGATGGTCGGGCCCGAAGGCGTGTCCAGGTGGTAGGACAGCAGCAGCCCGGCCACGCTGGCCAGCATGGCCTGCGCGCTGGCGTTGACCAACTGCGCGGGCAGCGTGTCATGCCACAGCCGGCTTGACACGGCGGGCAGCATCATCAGACCGACCGCCATCAGCGTGCCCAGCGTCTGGAAGCCCGCGACCAGGTTGACCACGACCAGCATCAAAAAGCCCTGCTGCCACAGCCAGCCGCGCCGGCCGGCCGCGCCCAGGAACACCGGGTCCAGACTTTCAAGCACCAGGCCCCGGTACATCGCGGCCAGTAGCAGCACGCTGGCCGATGCCACGGCGGCGACCATCAAAAGGCCTGGCGTGTCCACGCCCAGCGTGCTGCCGAACAGGATATGCAGCAGGTCAAGCTGCGTGCCGTGGCTGGAAATCAAGGTCACGCCCAGGGCCAGGGCCACCAGGTAAACAGCGGCCAGGCTGGCGTCTTCCCTGAGCACCGTGAAGCGCGTCACCAATCCGGCCAGCGCCGCCACCCCCATGCCGGCCGCCACGCCGCCCAGCGCCATCGCGCTCAACGACAGGCCGCCCAGCATGAAGCCGATGGCCACGCCCGGCAGCACCGCATGGCTGAGCGCGTCGCCCAGCAAACTCATGCGGCGCAGCGTTAAAAACACGCCCAGCGGCGCGGCGCTGAGCGACAGCGCCAGCGTGGCCACGAGCGCGCGGCGCATGAAGGCGAATTCAGCGAATGGCAAAAAGGCTGTGTCCCGCAGCCAGCCGGCTAGGGCGGCCATCATGCCGCCGCCTTCAACGCTTTTTCGGTGCGCGGGGCTTGTGTGCCGACGCCGCAGAGTTCGGCGTTCTCGTCCCAGGCTTCGGCCATGGCGCGGGCACGCCGCAGATGGGCTTCGGTCAGCACCTCTGCCGTGGCGCCCCAGCCGACCAGTTCGCGGGCCAGCAGCAGGGTTTGCGGAAAATACTCGCGCACCAGGCTGTCGTCGTGCAGCACGGCCACCACGGTGCGCCGCTGCCGGTGCCACTGCCGCACCAAGCGAAGCAGGGCAGCCGTGGTCCTGGCGTCAACCGCGTTGAAGGGCTCATCGAGCAGGATCAGCTCGGCGTCCTGCACCAGCAGGCGGGCAAACATGGCCCGCTGCAATTGCCCGCTGGAGAGGCTGCCGAGGGTGCGGCGTTCAAAGCCCTCCAGTCCGACGTCCTGGAGCGCGGCATCGACGCGCTCCAGCATGCGCCGGGTGACGGCGCCCCACGCGCCCGCGCTCCCCCAGCAGCCCAGCAGCGCGCAGTCGCGCACGTCAATCGGAAAGCCGCGGTCAATGTCCGCCACCTGCGGCAGGTAGGCAATGCGTTCGCGCGCTGGCGCCACCGTCAGCGCGCCGCCGGAGCGCC
>JAQGMZ010000234.1 GCA_028292045.1 Polaromonas sp.
TTCGTCGCAGGCGCGGCGTGGTTTTGCTGGCGTGCGTTCGCCGATCGCTCGCGCACCACGTGGCTGGCGCTTGGCCTGATGCTCGGACTGGGTGCGCTTGCCAAGTACCAGATCGTGCTCGCAGTGCTTTCTGTCGTCGCCTTCTGGGCCCTGAAGCGTGGCTGGCGGGATGCGCGGCACGTGCGCGGATTGCTCGAAGCGGCGGGCGTGGCCACGCTTGTTTTCTCGCCGCATCTGTGGTGGCTGTTCACGCACGATTTCCTTCCGATGCAATACGCGAGTCGCAGTGCGTTAGTCGCCGTCATGCCGTGCATGCAACGCGCCGCACACGCGCTGCACTGGCTGGCCGACCAATGCAATCGCCTGAGTCCGGCGTTCCTGCTCGCGGTAGGCGTCTGGTGGAAGACTAGGTCGGTTACCGTGGGGGCGACCGATGCCGCGCCGTCGGCCGGCTCCGGCACGCATCCGGACGCTCGACGTTTCCTGGTCGCCTGGGGGCTTCTTCCGCTCGCGAGTATTGCCCTCATCGGCGTGGCGACTGGTGCCAACCTCCAGTTCCAGTGGGGCACTGCGTTTGTGCTGTTCACCTGTCCGACGCTGATGATTTGCTGCTGCAGGAAGCGCATGATCGACGAAGTCCCCTTTGACGTCGCCCTGCGCCTGTTCCTGGTTGTGCAAGGGCTGCTGATCGCGACGATGTGGGCGACGTCCCCGCTCAGCGGCCTAGGCTGGAGCAAGAGCCAGACGTCGAATTTCCGGTCAGTCCACTTCGCCGAACGTATCGGCGCCGAGGCGCGCATGGCGTTCGGCGGCCCGGTACCGGTGATCGGCGGCGCCGCGAATATCGCGAGCGCATTGGCGATCCGCCTGCCCGAGAGGCCAGTGGTGCTGCTCGACGGGGACTACGTCGCCAGTCCCTGGGTGTCGGCCGCCTTGGTGGAACGCAACGGAATTCTCTGGGTGGGCGATGCCGCATCGAAGCCTCCCGCCGGGCTGGTTGCGAACTGGGAGTCGGACAACCTCTGGTGGGCGGTGCAGGCACCACTGGCGGATTTAAGGGAACCATAAATTCCGAGCGCGGTAGGCAGTGCCAAGCCCGGCTAAAGATGACCGCTTCACGCTGATTCAGCAATTGATACTGCGTTTAAAGCGCAGTCAGCTGACCAAAAAGGTTTTCGGCCAAAGTGCCGGCCTTGAGCATGGATTCGGCTGGACCTCAGGCGCAAAGCATTGGTGATGACCGAGGCCGAACTCAGGCTCATCGCCAGCGCCGCGATCATGGGTGAGAGCAGCCAGCCGGTGAACGGATAAAGCACCCCTGCCGCCAATGGGATGCCTAGCGCGTTCTAGAGGAAGGCAAACAGCAAGTTCTGCTTCATGTTGGCGACAGTTTGGTCGGAGATCAGACGGGCCTGCGCAATGCCACGCAGGTCGCCCTTGACCAACGTCACTTGAGCGCTGTTCGTGGCCACATCGGTCCCCGTTCCCATGGCGATGCCCACATCGGCTTTGGCCAGTGCGGGGGCGTCGTTAATACCGTCGCCCGCCATGGCGACAACGCGGCCTTCCTGCTGGAGCCGGGTCACCAAAGCCAGCTTGTCGGCGGGCTTGACTTCACCATGCACCTCATCGATGCCCAGCCGCGCGGCGACGGCCTTGGCCGTAGTCAGGCCATCGCCGGTGGCCATGATCACGCGCAAACCCGAAGCCTTCAGTCCGGCCAGCGCTTCCATAGTTGTGGCCTTGATCGGATCTGAAACCGCCACCAAGCCAGCAGGCCGGCCATCGACCGCCAGGAACATCACACTGGCGCCTTGCGTGCGCATCCCCTCTGCCTGCGACTTCAAATCATCGACCGGCACGCGTACCGACGCGCACGCTTCGTTTGCTCCGTTGCCACGGAGCACTACAGCCCATTTTTAAATTTGTCAGCAGCGCCCTCTACGCGATGTAGCGATTTTTTCTTACATGCGGCAGGCAGTTGATTTCATAGACCAGAAGCTTCATTTTGCAAGCTTTATGAGCAATAAATTTTTACTTGTAGTGGATGGTGCTTGTTTCAATTCAAGTAACAAAGTTTTGTTTCGCAATTTTTGGATTGGTGCCTTCGAGGGTGCTGACCATGTCAACGGTTTTAGCTGCCTGCTGCATCCCAATGTGTCAATTGGCATTTGGAACGGGAGCACGGCAGCGGAGCGCGGCTGCACTTGCAAGCTTCTTTCCCTTCTGCCACTTCACAGGCACTGAATCACTATGACAAGCCTCGTCGTCATTTCCCACCTGCGCTGGGATTTCGTCTACCAGCGTCCCCAGCAGCTGATGTCGCGGCTGGCTGTGCGCCACCCGGTTGTGTTCGTCGAGGAACCCGTGCCGGGTGCCGAGCGGGCTTGGCTGGAGCGTCACAGCCCGTGTGCCGGCCTTACGGTGCTGCGCATGCATTTGCCCGGCCACGCGCACGGTTTCCACGACGAGCACATGGCAGACCTGGGTGAATTACTCAACGGATACCTGCGTGACCAGCGCATCGACGACTACCTGCTGTGGTTCTACACGCCGCTGGCCTTCCCACTGGCCGACGCCCTGACGCCGCGCGGCATGGTCTATGACTGCATGGACGAGCTTGCCGCTTTCGACTTCGCGCCCCCGGCGTTGATTGAGCGCGAAAACGCCATGTTCGACGCCGTCGATCTGGTCTTCACCGGCGGCCGCAGCCTTTACGAATCCAAGCGCAGCCGGCATGCCGACGTGCATTGCTTCCCGAGCAGCGTGGACCACGGGCACTTCGGACGCCGGAACGTCGAGGACCATCCCGACCAGCTCGCCCTCGCGCGGCCGCGCCTGGGCTACTACGGCGTGATCGACGAACGCCTCGACATGAGCCTGGTGGCCGCTGTGGCGGACGCTCATCCCGAATGGCAGGTGGTGATGGTTGGCCCGGTCGTGAAGATCGATCCGGCGAGCCTTCCGCAGCGTGCGAACGTGCACTGGATGGGCCAACGCCGCTACGACGAGCTGCCGGCGTTCCTGGCCGGCTGGGACGTCTGCCTGATGCCCTTTGCGCTCAATGCGTCGACGCGCTTCATCAGCCCGACGAAGACGCTCGAATACCTGGCCGCCGGCAAGCCGGTCGTCAGCACCCCGGTGCATGACGTCGTACAGCAGTACGCGGCCGTGGTGCCGATCGCAGCGTCGCCGGCAGAATTCTTGACAGCGTGCGAGAGCATCTTGGCGTGGAACGAAGCAGAACGGTTCGGTTTCGAGGTCGCTGCTGCTGCGGTTGTGGCTGCCACTTCATGGGACCGTACGGCTACAGCGATGCATGCGCTGCTGCGTCGCTTTGACGATGTCAATGGCACTGCCACAACATTCCAACAGACTTTTGAAGTCGAAGTCATTCCATAGGCGTAATTGCGTTATCTAAAATTAGAAAGTCGCTCAAGGTGGGTGGCCTACCAACCCTTAAGGTGGCGCTAATTTCATTAATGATGGCGTAGCCCGTTGCATAAAGTCAGCAACTCAAGTGAATACCCCTATGAAACAAATTAGTTAACTTTGCAAACTGCAAACAGTTCATGTTTATTAATTCCTAATTAGACAGGTTGCATTTAAAATGCAACGATCGCAGCGGCATTGGGCGTGCGCTGGTCGATTCTCTCACCTCCGCAAGCCGTACCTATTGTAGGAACTGCTTTTAATTACTTGGCGGCTAATGAAATTGGCGTGTTTAGTAGACAAAGAAGAACCCTCCAGCTGCATCGAGTGACCAAACAAGGCCATAGAAAGAATTGGGCATGTGCTTTCGTGAGCAGACTCTAAAAAAGTCACTATCCATACAAAAATGAACGCATCTAATCATTTGTGGTTTGGTCAGGTCAGGCATTTGCAAGAGACTCGC
>JAQGMZ010000253.1 GCA_028292045.1 Polaromonas sp.
CGTCGGTCGGCAATGTGGGCGACTGGGATTCGACCGTAGCCGCCTTTGAAAAAGTCAAGGCAGCGCATGGTCCGGTCAGTGTTTTGGTGAACAACGCCGGCATTACCCGCGACGGTCAGTTCCGCAAGATGAGCAAGGCTGACTGGGATGCCGTTATTTCCACCAATCTCGACAGCATGTTCAATGTGACCAAGCAAGTGATTGAAGACATGGTGACATCAGGTTTTGGCCGCGTCATCAATATCTCGTCGGTCAATGGCCAAAAGGGCCAGTTTGGCCAAGTGAACTACTCCACCGCCAAGGCAGGCCTGCATGGTTTCACCATGGCGTTGGCGCAGGAGGTGGCCAGCAAGGGCGTGACGGTGAATACGGTCAGCCCAGGCTACATCGGCACCGACATGGTCAATGCCATACGGCCTGAAGTGCTGGAGAAAATTGTAGCCGGCGTGCCCGCCAAGCGGCTGGGCAAACCGGAAGAAATTGCATCCATCATTTCCTGGATTGCGTCTGAAGAAGGCGGCTACGCCACAGGCGCTGACTTCTCGCTGAACGGCGGCCTGCACATGGGTTGATGGCGTCGGCTTGAAATAAAAAACCCGCTTTGCCGCGGGTTTTTTTATGGTTCGTGCATTATCGGCGCCTACCGCTGGCTTAAAACACGTAACCGTGTGTTGCGCACCATGAGCAAGCTCACTCTTTCACGGCATTGGCCGGAGAAGTAAGCGGTGGGCGAACCAGGTAGGCGGCTCCGTCCACGGTCAGGCCTTCTGCAGAATATCTGGATGCGCTCTTGCTTCCCACCCCTTTGACCCGCTTGATAAAATCGGGCCAGTTCTTGAATTCGGATTTTTTGCGCTCATCCATGATCAAGCGGCTGGTCGCTGGACCGAGCCCCTTGATGCCGTCCAGTTCGGCTTCTGTGGCACTGTTGGCGTCGACTGCGGCAATGGCCACGGTCATCGACAGTGTTAGTGTTGAAGCCATCGCCAATAATTTCATGAACATGGGCGCTCCTGTTACTGGGCGTTGAGCCACTGCATGTAGGCCGTCACCCCGGTTTGCACATCAGCAAAAGCATGATCGCAGCCGACGCCCCGCAGAGCGCTCAGATCAGCCTGCGTGTAGCTTTGGTACTTGCCCATCAAGGCTTCTGGAAAACCGATGTAGTCGATCATGCCGCCGCGTACCGCGTCTTTCAGGCTCAGGGAGGCGATATTTTGATGCTGGCGCAATGTATTGACGACGGCCATCGCCACATCGTTGAAAGGCTGCGCCGAACCGGTCCCGAGGTTGAAGATTCCTGATTTTTCCGGATGGTCGAAAAACCAGAGATTCACGGCCACGACATCATCGATGAAGATGAAGTCGCGCATTTGCCCGCCCGGGCCATAGCCGCCGTACTCGCCGAACAGCTTGACCTTGCCCTCAGCCTTGAACTGGTTGAACTGGTGAAATGCGACGCTGGCCATGCGGCCCTTGTGCTGTTCACGGGGACCGTAGACATTGAAATAGCGAAAACCGGCAACCTGGGTCTTGGTGTTTTCAAACTGCGTCCCCAGGCCAAGCCGCAGGTGCTGGTCGAACAGGAGCTTGGAGTAGCCGTAGACGTTCAACGGTTTTTCAAATTCGGGCGATTCGCTGAACACGCTGGAGCCGCCATAAGTGGCAGCAGACGATGCATAAAGCAGGCGGACATTCTGGTTCTGGCAGGCGCGGAACAAGTCGCAGGACAGGGTGTAGTTGTTGGCCATCATGTATTTGCCGTCCTGCTCCATGGTGTCGCTGCAGGCGCCCTCATGGAATACCGCTTCGATGCGTCCAAAAGCGCCTTCGGCGAACCTGCCGTAGAAATCCCCGGCATCGAGGTAATCGGCAATTTTCAGGTCCGCCAGGTTGCGAAATTTGTCGCCCTGCGTCAGGTCGTCCACGGCGATGATGTCATCGATGCCGCGGGCATTGAGCGCCTTGACCAGGTTGCTGCCAATAAAGCCGGCCGCGCCGGTAACTACGATTTTCATGGATTTTCCTGTGAATTCAAATTGCCATGGCTTTCATGCAGCGGCAAGGAGTTCGCTGTAATCGACTGTGGCCGTGCCGAATTTCCCTACGACGATGCCAGCGGCCAGGTTGGCAATCGGCACGGCTTCGCGCAGGCTCAAGCCGGCCGCTGTCATGGTGGCGAGCGTGGCGATGACGGTATCGCCCGCACCCGTGACGTCAAACACTTCCCTGGCGACTGTGGGCACATGCAACTCGCCATGCGCGTCAAACAAGGTCATGCCTTCCTCGCTGCGGGTGACCAGCATCGCCTCAAGGTTCAGTGCCAGCCGCAGCTTGTGGGTCTTGGTTCGCAATTCGGCTTCACTGCTCCAGGGGCCAATGACATGCTCAAGTTCTGCACGGTTGGGGGTGATGACACTGGCATTGCGGTAACGGTCGAAATCCGATCCCTTGGGGTCCACCAGCACGATTTTTCCGGCAGCGCGCGCCTGGCCGATCATGGCCACGATATGCGCCAGGCCGCCTTTGCCGTAATCGGAGAACAAGACGGCCTGGTGCGCCGGATAAAGTGTTTCAAACGTGGCTGATTGGGACGCCAGCACCTCATGTTCGGGCGTATTTTCAAAGTCCAGCCGGATCAGCTGCTGCTGGCGCCCGATGACGCGCAGCTTGACGGTGGTTTTAAGTTTCGCATCACGGCCAAAATACGGCTTGATACCGGTTTTTGCCACGAGATTTTCCAGGGTGTGGCTTGCTTCATCTTCGCCCACCACGCTCAGCAATGAAGCTTGCGCGCCCAGCTTGACGATGTTGTAGGCCACATTGGCGGCAGCGCCTATGCGCTCTTCCGTTCGGGTTACCCTTACGACCGGAACCGGAGCCTCTGGCGAAATTCGGTCTACCGCGCCATACCAGTAGCGGTCCAGCATGGCATCGCCCACCACCAATACGCGGGCCGATTCGATTTTTTCTGGAGTGATGGTCAAGTTCATTTTGTCAGGTCAGCCCGATTACAGCTCTTCAATGCGGCGCACGGGGTAGCTGTCCCATGCCTGGCAACCCGGGCAATGCCAGAAATGCTGGGTGGCTTCAAACCCGCACGCAGCGCAGCGGTAGCGCATCAGGGGCTTGGTGGCCTGGTCCATCGCACGTTGAACCAGTGTATGGTGATGTTCATCTTCGAGTTTTTCACCCGCAATCCATTTGCTCGCCGCGACCAATGAAGTTTCGCGCTCCATGTGCGTGACGTACCAATGGCGCGCAGGCACAGCGCCCTGCTGGAGCTTGACAATGGCATCGATCAGGTCGATCGATGGCGCAAGGGCATAGCCGCTTTCAAGCAGCGCCAGCGCATCGGCCTGCTTGCCGCAGCTCAAGCCCACGTTGGCCATCAGGCTTGCTGCCAATGGCAATGCCTGGGGCGCTTTATCAGCCAGAGTGCGCAGTGTTTGAAAAGCTTCCTGCACCTCGCCAAGCTGATTTTGCAGTTTTGCCAGATCCAGCAAGGGCCTGGCTGAAGCAGGCGCCACGCTGACAGCCTGCTTTAATAAATTGAGCGCCATCCTGGTGTCGCCTGCAGCGGCAGAAGCACTGGCCTGCTCGCAAAGGTAGTGCGCTTGCCGTGCGTTGAAACTGCCTTGGCTCGAACTCCCAAGCCGGTTGGCAATTTCCGTGGCATTGGCCCAGTCACGCGAGCGTTCGTAAATCGACAACAGCGCAAGCCGCGCCTCCTCTTCGAAAGGAGTGCCTTCCAGTTTTCGGAGAGCTGCCTCGGCACGATCAAGCAAACCCGCTTTCAGGAAGTCAAGCGCCAATGCATGCTGGGCGCGCTCGCGCTCCGGCTGGGTCAGGTCGCCGCGCGACATCAGGTGTTCATGCACCCGAACAGCGCGTTCGTACTCGCCACGGCGGCGAAACAGGTTGCCCAGCGCAAAATGAAGCTCGGACGTGTCGGGGTCGTTTTGAACGGCTTCAATGAAAGCGTCTATGGCCTGGTCCTGCTGCTCGTTGAGCAGGAAATTCAGGCCCTTGAAATACGCTTTGGGTGCCTGGCGATTTTCTATGCGCAACTGCCGTAAATCCAGTCGGGATGCCAGCCAGCCTAGGGTGAAAGCAATTGGAAATCCAAGCAGCACCCAGGTGAAATCAAATTCCATGGTGAAGCGGAACAGCGTTGTTGTCGGTTTCGACTGGCAAGGTACCGGAATCAGGGGAGCGTGAGGTTTTGCGGTTTTTCCACCAGCGCGGCGTCATGACAAGAATACCCATTGAAAGCCCGCAGGAAAAAGTGACCAGCACCACCAGCACCAAGGGGGCCTGCCACAAGGTGCCAAAAAAGAAATGCACCGCAACCGTTTGCTGGTTATTCAGCGCAAAAGCAAAAAGCGTAAAAAAAATGGCTGCTTTGAGCAGCCACATCAGGTATTTCACTGGGCAGTTCCTGGAGTGGTCTGGCAATTGTAGCCAGACCATCGCAAGCGTCCCATGAAGGATCAGCCGATAAGCGTGACCTTCAGCAATTCATCCGTACGCGCGTCGACTGCTTCACGCAAGGCTTTTCCGGGCTTGAAATGCGGCACCCGTTTTTCTGGGATGGACACACTTTCACCGGACCGTGGATTGCGTCCCATGCGCGGCGGCCTCCGGTTGACGGAAAAACTGCCGAAGCCCCTGATTTCAATCCGGTTGCCCCTTACCAGGGTGTCGCCCATGGCGTCAAGCAGTGTCTTGACGGCAAATTCGGCATCACGGTAAGTGAGCTGGCTGAAACGGGCTGCCAGTTCTTCGACTAAATCGCTTCGGGTCATTGGTCAAGTTGAGGACAGCGTGCATGCGCGGAGAACCGCGGCATGCACGCCGCCCTGCAAGATTACTTGGATTCGTTGCTGTCCAGCTTGGCGCGAAGCAGGGCGCCCAGGCTGGTCAGGCCGGCGCTTTCGCGCGAGGACTGCTGGCTCAGGGTGCTCATGGCTTCCTGCTGGTCCGCGTTGTCCTTGGCCTTGACCGACAACTGGATGTTGCGGGTCTTGCGATCCACGTTCACCACGACTGCCGACACTTCGTCGCCTTCTTTCAGCACGTTGCGCGCATCTTCGACGCGGTCGCGGCTGATTTCGGAAGCACGCAGGTAGCCCAGGATCTCGTGGCCCAGGTCGATCTCGGCGCCCTTGGGATCCACGGTCTTGACCTTGCCGCTGACGACGGCGCCCTTGTCGTGCACCGACACGAAGGTGGTGAACGGGTCGGAGTCCAGCTGCTTGATGCCCAGGCTGATGCGCTCGCGGTCGACGTCGACGGCCAGCACGATCGCGTCGACTTCCTGGCCCTTCTTGTAGTTGCGAACCGCGGTTTCGCCCGGCTCGTTCCAGGACAGGTCGGACAGGTGCACCAGGCCGTCGATGCCGGCGGCCAGGCCGACGAACACGCCGAAGTCGGTGATCGACTTGATCGGGCCCTTGACGCGGTCG
>JAQGMZ010000265.1 GCA_028292045.1 Polaromonas sp.
TGCGGCAGCAGATCGCGGAGGAATCCAGCCTGTACAGCCGAGCCGGCGACGAGTCGCCGCCGCACTATTGATTCAGGGCCGCGCACCCGGTCAACCACTTTAGCCGCCGGGGCAGCTTGACCGATTCGGTGGATGACCCTTTCTCCCGGAGGAAATGAGGCAAATACCAGAGGCAGGCATTTTCTTTGCCTGGCGATGTAAAGAACTGAAACATCCATAGACCATCCACTTGGATGTTTTTAAGATAACGCCATGCCACCAAGAACCGCCAGCACCGTCGTTGCCCTGAAACCGGCCGACGAAAAAATCACCATCAACCTGGGCTATGTCGATCTGGGCCAGATCGACCTGCTGGTGCAGGAAGGCTTTTACGCCAACCGCACCGACCTGATCCGCACCGCCATTCGCAACCAGCTGGCGCTCCATGCCGAGGTGGTGAAGCAGGCGGTGGCGCGCAAGACGCTGGTGCTGGGCATCCAGCATTTTTCTGCCGCCGACCTGCGCGCCGTGCAGGCCTCGGGCGAAACCTTGCAGATCCGTGTTCTGGGCCTGGCCACCATAGCGCTCGATGTCACCCCCGAGCTCGCCCTGGCCGCCATCGATTCGGTGGTGGTGCTGGGTGCGCTGCATGCCAGCCCGGCCGTGAAAGCCGCATTGGCAGGCCGCATCCGCTGACACCCGAATCACCGCCATTCCTCACTGACTTGATTTCCACCCTGTTTCTTAGAAAGGAAACACCATGAACCCGACCTTTGAACGCTTTCTCTCCGAAGCGGCCCGCTTGGCGAAAAGTGCCAGGCCGCAAACCCTGGCCACCACCAGCCCGCTCAACCACGAAGGCAGCGCGAACCCGATGAACTCTTCTTTTCAGTCCTCGATGGCCGAGGCCACCCGTCTGATGCAGGGCGGCAACCTGCAGGCCGCCACGGCCGCCATCCAGGCCGCGCTGGCCGGCGCTGCGCTTCCCACGACGCCCGCCGCCGACGACCTCGATGTGATTGACGTGGAGGCGCATGAAGTCGGCCGCGCGGCACCGGCCAGGCGGGAACCAGCATCGCCTGCGCCCACGGTCAAACCCGGCGCCGCGGGGCAGTTCGTCAACGGCAGCCACACCGAAGGCAGCGCCGGCACGCGCGAGTACAAGCTCTACGTTCCACCGGCATCCTTCACCGAGCCCCTGCCGCTGGTGCTGATGCTGCACGGCTGCACCCAGAACCCGGACGACTTTGCCGCCGGCACCCAGATGAACGAAGCGGCGCTCCAGCGCGGTTTTTATGTGCTGTACCCGTCGCAAACCCAGCATGCCAATTCGTCCCGCTGCTGGAACTGGTTCAAGCACAACCACCAGGCGCGCGGCCGGGGCGAGCCGGCGCTGCTGGCCGGCATGACCAAGGACGTGATGAGCCGCTACAACATCGACCCGCAGCGCGTCTATGTCGCGGGCCTGTCGGCGGGCGGCGCCATGGCGGCGATTCTGGGCGATGCCTATCCGGACCTGTTTGCCGCCGTCGGCGTGCATTCGGGCCTGGCCACCGGCGCGGCGACCAATGTGCAGACTGCGCTCAGCGTGATGCAGACAGGGGCTGCGCCATCTGCGCGAGCAACGGCCAGCCCGCCGACCATCGTCTTTCACGGCGACCAGGATGCCACCGTGAACCCGGTCAACGGAGAGCAGGTCCTGGCGGCCAGCGCCGGCGCCAGCAAGCCGGAAGCGAAGCGCGCCAAAAGCGCCAACGGCCGCGACTACACACAGCGCATTTTCAAGAGGGCCGATGGCCGCGTCGTGGCTGAGCACTGGGCGGTGCACGGCGCCGGCCACGCCTGGTCGGGCGGCAGCGCGCGGGGTTCGTACACCGACAGCGCCGGCCCCGATGCCAGCGCCGAGATGCTGCGCTTTTTCCTGTCGAACACGCTGCCCGCAAAGCATTAAGGCCTGGCCCGCCTGAACCCGGGGCGCCGTGTGCAAGACCGCCGGTCTTATAGAATGGCGCCCCTGCCATTCCTGCCCATCTGTCCAACTCCGCCATGAACATCACCGTCAACGAAGAATTGCTTGCCTACATCGACCCGCTGACCCAGGACGAAAACGAGGCGCTGGAGCGCAGCTTGCTGGCCGAGGGCTGCCGCGACGCCCTGGTGCTCTGGGGCGAGGTGCTGGTGGACGGCCACAACCGCCACCGCCTCTGCACCCGGCACGGCATTCCCTTCAATACGGTGCAGAACACGCGCTTCACTTCAATCGACGATGTGCATCTGTGGATGATCGAGCAGCACCTGGGCCGGCGCAGCGTGTCCGATTTCCAGCGCGGCGTGCTGGCGCTGCGCAAAAAAGACATCTTGACCGCGCGCCTGCAGCCCGCGCCAGCCGACGCTTGCGGGTCGGTGCCTGTGCCCCTGCCTAGCGACCCCAAGCCCGAACCTGTGCCGACGATGGGCGCCATCGCCAAGTCCGCGCGCGTCAGCAACGCCACCATCCAGCAGATTGAAAAAATCCAGAAGTCAGCCGCCCCGGAACTGGTGGCTGCGGTGAAGTCAGGCACGATTTCCATCAATGCGGCGGCCACCGTGGCGTCCCTGCCGGTCGAGGCGCAGGTGGCGGCCGTCGCCGGCGGCAAAAAAGAGCTGCAGCAGGCCGCCCGGCAGGTGCGTGAAAGCCAAGCCGTGGCCCGCACCGAGCCTGAATCGCCTGAAGGCGTGATTGCCCGGCTCCGGCAGACCATCACCGAACTCAGCGCCGAGAATGCGTCCCTCAAGGCAAGGCTTGCCGAACTGGCTGCCTGACGGCCTAAAAAACTTCAAGCCGGACTACGCGGCGGACACCCCCGGCGCGCCAGCCAGGTGAAGCAGAAACGCCTGCGCTGTCGGTGAAAGCCGCTTGCCCTTCAGATGCACGGTGAACCACTGGGACGGCAGGGGAAAGCCGGCTACGTCCAGCAGGGTCAGCGAATCGTCCGCCATGTGCCCGCCCAGCGAGTGCGTCGACAGGACGGCCAGGCCCAGGCCTCCCGCCACCGACTGCTTGATGGCTTCATTGCTGCCCAGTTCCAGCCTGACGATGGGTTTGAAGCCGTGGCTGGCAAAGTAGGCATCGCAGGCCAGGCGGGTGCCCGAGCCTTGTTCGCGCAAAATGAAACGCTCATTTTCCAGACGGTCCAGAGGGATTCGCTGCTTTTCAGCCAGCGCATGACCGATGGGCGCCACCACCACCAGCGGGTTGGAGAGAAAAACCTGCTTTTCAATCTCGACATCAACCGGCGGCATGGACATGATGTACAGGTCGTCCTGGTTGGCCCGCAGGCGCTGCACCACGCCGTCGCGGTTCAGCACTTCCAGCGCAATGTCCACCTCGGGGTGGCTGCTGCAAAAACTGCCCAGTATCCGGGGGATGAAGTACTGGGCCGTGCTGACCACGGCAATCCGCAGCCGCCCGCGCCCCAGGCCTTTCATGGCATCGATGCGCTGTCCAAAATCTGTCCATTCCCCCAGCATGGCGCGGGCCGTGGCTGCCATTTCCTCGCCAGCTTGGGTCAGCGAGAGCCGCTTGCCGATGATTTCGTAGAGGGGCAGGCCCACCGACTCGGTCAGTTCGCGCAATTGCATCGACACCGTGGGCTGGGTGACATGGTTGGCGCGTGCGGTGGCGGTGATGCTTCCGAGTTCGGCGAGGGACAGAAAAAGACGCAGCTGCCGGAAGGTAACGTTCATAGAGTTTTGACTATCGTAGGCTGCTATTAAATTGATTTTACAAGATGGATTGAAAAATTTAGCATTGGCGCCACTACTGGAAACGCGACATGCAAAATCTTTTCGACCCGGCCATCTTGTTCTTTGTCTTTGGCGTGCTGGCCGGGCTGGTCAAGTCCAACCTTGAAATTCCACCGCAAATATCGCGTTTCCTGGCGCTTTACCTGTTGATGGCGCTGGGGCTGAAAGGCGGATTCGCGCTGGCCGAGTCAGGCCTGACGCTTGAAGTGGCTAGCAGCCTGACCTGCGCCATCGGGCTGGCCTTGATGGTTCCGGCCATCGGCTATCAGGTGCTCAGGCGCTTTGTCGCGCCGTTCGATGCGCTGGCCGTGGCAGCCACCTACGGCTCGGTCAGCGCCGTGACCTTCATCACGGCGGTGCAGTACCTGGAAACCCACGGCCTGGCGTTCGGCGGCCACATGGCGGCCGCCATGGCGCTGATGGAGTCGCCGGCGATCATCATGGCGGTCGTGCTGGCCAACACCCTGCGCAAGCAGGCCTTGGTGCCGGGGGCCGTGGTGTTGGGCACCTCGGGTGCGGCACTGGCGGTTGGCGGGCCGAAAGGCGGTGGCATTTCCCTGGGCAAGATATTGCACGAATCCTTCACCGACGGGGCCCAGCTGCTGCTGCTCGGCGCCATGGGGGTGGGCATTCTTTCCGGGGACGCCGGCCACACAGCCATGCAACCCTTCGTCGGCGACCTGTTCAAGGGCCTGCTGGCCTTTTTCCTGCTGGACATGGGCCTGCTGGCCGCCCGGAATATTCCCGAGGCCAGGGGCAAATCCCCGTTGATTTTGGCCTACGCAGTGGTCGGCCCCATCGTCCATGCCGCCCTGGCGCTCGGCCTCGGGCTGCTGGCCGGCTTGAGTGCCGGCAACACCAGCCTGCTGATGGTGCTGGCGGCCAGCGCCTCCTACATCGCCGTGCCGGCTGTGCTTCGCTATGCGGTGCCGGAAGCCAGCCCGTCGCTGTACTTCGGCATGTCGCTGGGCATTACGTTTCCGCTGAACATCCTGCTGGGCATTCCGGTGTACGTTGCCGCGGCGCATGCGGTGCTGGCGCCATGACTCCTCACTTGTAGAACGCCTCCACCCGGCCCTTCAGCTTGATCAGCATCGGCTGGCCCTTGCGGTCCAGCGCCCGGCCTGCCGGCACCTTGACCCAGCCTTCGCTGATGCAGTATTCCTCGACATTGGAAAGCTCCTTGTCATTGAGCCGAATGCCGATGCCTTGCTCGAACAGGGCGGCCACATGAAAAGGGCTGCGCGGGTCGACGGACAGGCGGTCGGGCAGGGAGGAAAGTGGCGTGGCTTCGTTCATGGATGGCTTGTGAAGGTTTAAAAAGGTAGATTTTCCACCACTCGGCCTCTCTCAGGCCAATCCGGGCCAATCACGCGCCCTCGGCGCTGAAATGCGCTGCCTTGCGAAGGCGTGCCGCCCTCCGGCCTTCAGGCGGGTTTTGCAGGAGGGGCGGCGGTGTGCAATATTTTTTCTATCTCGGCAAAGTTGGCCGGCTTGACCAGGTGGTGGTCGAAGCCTGCTTCGAGCGAACGTTGCCGGTCGCTGCCCTGCCCATAGCCTGTCAGGGCCACCAGCCGGATGTGCTGCAGCGGATACTGCTGGCGAATCCGCCGTGCGACCTCATAGCCGTCAAGTTGCGGCAGGCCGATGTCCAGCAGCACCACGTCGGGCGGGTGGGCCATGACCGCCTCCAGGGCGCCCAGGCCGTCGTGCGCCAGCCTGACCTCGTGGCCCGACATTTCCAGCAGCAAGGCCAGGCTCTGGGCTGCGTCCACGTTGTCATCGACAACCAGCACCCGGCGGCCATGCGCCGGGGGCGGGGCGGTGTCGGGCACAGGCGCGGCCATTGCCGGCGGCGCTTCCCGGGCCAGCGGCAAGCGCACGGTGAAATCACTGCCTTGCCCCAGCACGCTGTGGACGGTCACGCATCCGCCGTGCAGTTCCACCAGCCGCTGCACCAGGCACAGCCCGATTCCCATCCCGCCCTGCGACCGGTCCAGCGAGCGTTCGGCCTGCGTGAACAGCTCAAAGATGTGCGGCAGCAGTTCGGGCGCAATGCCAATGCCCGTGTCGCGCACCTTGATCACCACCGCGTCCCGCTCCTGCTCAATGCTCAGCCAGATGCGGCCGCCCTGAAGCGTGTACTTGGCGGCGTTGGTCAGCAGGTTCACCAGGACCTGCTCCAGCCGGGCGGCGTCTGCCTGCAGGAAAACAGGTTCCGGCGGCAGCGACACCGTGAGTTCATGCCGGTGCAGCAAGATCAGCGGCTGGGCTGTCTCCAGCGCCCGTTCGACGACACCGTTCACGCTGATGCGCTGCGGCCGAAGCCGCACACTGCCGCTGGTGATGCGGGACACCTCCAGCAGGTCATCGACCAGGTGGTTGAGCTGACCGAGCTGGCGCTCGATGATCAGGCGGGCTTTCTTCTGCACGGGGCCTTCGTTGTCCTGCATGCCCAGCAATTGCACGGCGTTGGAGATAGGGGCCAGCGGGTTGCGCAGCTCATGGCTGAGCATGGCCAGAAACTCGTCCTTGCGGCGGTCCAGGTCGGCCAGCGTTTTTGCCTGCTCCCGTGTCTTTTGCTCCAGCCGGCTGCGTTCGGTGATGTCGTAGAAGCAGCACATGGCGCCGGTGAGCTGCCCCTGCTCGTTTTTGAGCGCGACGGTGTTGGCCATGATCGTGATGCATGAGCCGTCGGGCCGCTCGACAATGACCTGCTGGTCATGCGACGATTCCATTTCACCCCTGAGCACGGCCGCCATCGGGGTTTGCCCGCGTGGCACGAAGGTGCCGTCGGGAAGGTACAGCTTGTACGAGCCGCAGTAGCGTTCGCTGCTGTCTCCGCGTTTCGGTTCCCGCCCCCACAGCAGCACCGCGCAGGGGTTGAATTCCTGGATGATTCCTTCACTGTCGCACGAAAAAATCGCAATCGGGCCGCGGTCGAACAAGGCCCGAAAGCGCGCTTCGCTCAGGCGCCAGGCCTTTTCCGCCTGGATGCGCGCCGTGATGTCTATCTGTGCCGCAACGCCGCCCACCACCTGGCCGGACGGGCTGAGCACCGGCGCCGAAGACAGCAGCGTGACTCGCCGTTCATCCGGGCGCCCAAAGGGCTCCACCTCGACGATGTGGCTGCAGTAATCGCCCTGCAGGGACCGCGCAAGGCCCCATTCGTCCGGCTGGATGCGCTGGCCGTGGCGCGCCGACCCGTCGGCCCACCAGCCTTTCCATTCGCCATAGCCGGCCACATCGGCCGAAAACGGTGCCATGCCCCATATCTGCTCGTTGGCCCGGTTCATGCGCAGCAGCTTGCCGTTCGCATCGGCCACGATGATCCCGGCGGGCACCGCGTTGAACGTGGCATCAAGCAAGCGCCGGTCGGCTTCTGCGGCTTGCGCGGCAACCAGCGCATCCTGGCGGCTCTGCTGCAGCGCGGCCAGGGCGTTCACCCGCGCCGTCACGTTCACCCCGCTGGCCACCAGCGCCGTGACTTTTTTGTCGCTGTCTCGCTTGGGCCCGACCTGAAAATCAATGGTGAACTTCTGGCCTGAACGCTGGACCTGGATGTCGAAGCGCACAGTTTCCCCCGCCGCCGCGCGCCCGATGGCAGCCCGCACCTCGTTTTGCCGATCCACATCGTCCGCCCACCAAGGCGCATCCCATAGCGGACGCCCCAGGATGTCTTCCTGGCGCAAGCCGGTCACTCTTAGGGGTTCCTCGTTGACCTCGCGCAAAATTCCCTCCAGGTCGAGCACACCGACATACATATTCAGGTTGTCGAGCACCAGTTGCAGGCGCTGGCTGGAATGGCGCAAGTGCTGCTCGGTGCGGCTCACCCGGCCCAGTGCCGTTTTCATGACATGAAGGACCACGCAGTCGATCAGCAAGATGGCAGAGAAAAAGGCGAGGGCGACCATGTCCGGGCCCGTCAGGGGGAGCGAGCGGTCGGGTTGGATAAAGAAAAAATAAGCCCCCAGGGCGCTCAGCACCGAGGTGAGCAGCCCGGGGCCGAGGCCGGCCAGGTAAGCCGTCAGGAGCACTGCCGGAAAAAACGTCAGGAACGGAAAACCCTTTGCCGGCAGCACCTGAACCAGCTCGAACCGGGCCAGCAGCGCAATCAGGAAGAAGGTCGCCCCTATCGAGTACCGCAGCATGCGGGGCGCTGCAGTCAAGCGCTGCGCAAAGGCCAGGCCCAGGTAGCGCACTGGCAGTGACACCGCAGGGGGAGATCGGTACATAGGTGATTTCTGGTTCATGCGGCGCGGTTGTCGGGTCACACGGAACGTGAACCAGCGCTGTACCGCAGCAGCACATCGGCAAACAGGCCGATCATAGCTTTCGCCGGACGTTTATAGGCAATTCCGGTCGTGCGCCGCTCCGGAAAACCTGCTGCGCCTTGGCTCCAGGTCGGGTGCGGCGCAACTTTCAGCGCTGCGCCGTCGCCATCCCTACCGCATCGGTCAGTGCCAGGATGATGTCGGCCCGCAGCCCGGCCCAGACCGCGCCGCCTTGCAGCACAAAGCGCTGGTTCACCTCCAGTTCAAGGCCGACATAGTGCGCTGGCGCATGGCGCTTGCGCAGCAGGGAGGTCAGCCCGTCGCCTTTGCCTTGGTACGGATAATTGCGCCGCAGCCTGAGGTCGGGCCGGCGCTGGCGCAAGGCGCTGAGCCAGTGCGAGGCCCATGCCCTTTCGCCAGCGCGCCGGGGGTCGTACAGCCAGGCCACGTCGGCATTGCGGACCACGCCGCGCAGCTCGGGCGTGAAACTGTGCGAGGCGATGTGGATGACGCGCCGGCCCCCGGCAATCAGCCGGGCGACCTCCGACTCGACCGCATCGCGGTGCGGCCGGTAGTGCTCGGCCGCCATGCCGAGCCGCACGGCCGGGGGCAGGCCGCGCGTTGCTTCCGAGTGCAGCTGCCGGTGGCCGATCGATCGGTTCAGGTCGATCAGCAGGCGCGTGGTGGTGGCGGCGAACAAAGGCGCCCCCAGGGTCCCGGCCATCTGTCGGGCCAGTTCAAGCGCCCCCGGGTCCCAGCCGCGGTGGGTGGGCAGCAGCGCCTGGTGCCCGGCGAACAGCGCCGCGTAGGCGGGCGGCACCTCATGCCCGCCGTGCTCGCAGGTGATGACCAGCGCATCGCCCTGCGGGGTGCCGGCATCAGCCGCCAGGCTCACACCGTGGTGATGGCGTGGCCATGCATGTCGACTTCATGGGTGATGACCTCGAATTTTTTCAAGGTGTTCGGGCCAAATGCCATGGTCAGCGGCACGTCGCCCGCATCGCGCCCCCGCGCCATGAGGACGCGGCCGATGCGCGGCGTGTTGTGGCGCGCGTCAAAGGTGTACCAGCGCCCGCCCAGAAAAACCTCGAACCAGGCGCTGAAGTCCATGGGGTAGGGCACGGGCGCAATGCCGATGTCGCCCAGGTAGCCGGTGCAGTAGCGGGCCGGGATGTTCATGCAGCGGCACAGCGTCACCGCCAGGTGGGTGAAGTCGCGGCACACGCCGGTTTTTTCACGCCAGCCTTCGACCGCGGTCCGGGTGGCGCGGGCCGCGTTGTAGTTGAAGGCAAGGTGCCCGTGCACATAATCGCAGATGGCCTGCACCCGCGCCCAGCCCGGCGGGCTTGCGCCAAACTGGTTCCAGGCGAATTGCAGCAGTTCGCTGTCCACTTCGCAGTAGCGGCTGGGCAGCAGGTACTGCAGGGTGGCCGGCGGCAACTCGGTCGGGTCGTGCTGCTGCGCAAACCAGTTCACCTCGTCGGGCAGGCCGCTGTCGCGAACGATGGATTCGCTGTGAAACCGGACTTCGCCGACCCCGGCCAGGGCATTGACCCGGCCGCACTGGTTGCCAAAGGCGTCCAGGTACTCGTCGGCCAGCAGGTGCGGCTCGATCTGCACCACTTCGGGCGCCAGCAGGTCGTCCCGCCTGGACGGGTGCACGTGCAGCACATACACCAGGGCCATGGGTGCGGTGATGGCCAGTTGAATGTCGAAACCAATTTTGATGAACATAGGTCTGCAGCCCGATAAATGGTTGAGCTTGGCGGTATTCCCAAGGCCCGCCGGTATCCAATTAATGCAAGTATGGTGCCAGCCAGGGCGCTGATTTATCGTCGCTGGCGCCGTGCGGGCGTCAGAAACCGCAGATGGCATTAGCGGGAAAACCCTTGGTTTTTGGCAATTGCATTCAACAGCCCGCCAGCTTGCACCCAGGCGGTGCGCGCTGGCGCTGCCAATGGGCATTTTCTGCGCCGCGCCCTTTACGGTGCACCGCGCTACTGGCTGCCGGACCTGGGGCTGTAGATCAGCTTCATGGCCAGGATCATCAAGGCCAGCGTCAGCGTGACGGCGTTGGCAATCACGATGGGCCAGGCGTCGAGCATCACCCCGTAGGCCAGCCACAGCGCCACGCCGACCGTGAAGACGCTGTACATCAGCAGCGAGACGCCGCTTACGTCGCGGGTCTTGAAGCTCAGCCAGGCCTGCGGCAAAAAGCTGGCGGTGGTGAGGAAGGCGGCGGCCGAGCCAACCAGTTCAGTCAGGTTCACCGCATGCCTTCTTTCACTGCCCAGTCGACCAGCGCTTCGAGCGCCGGGCGCGCTGCCGCTGCGTTCGGATGGTTGACGATGCCCACCACCACCAGGCGCCGGCCGCTGGGCGTGTGCACATAGCCGGCCAGGGCGGTGGCATCGCGCAGGGTGCCCGATTTCAGGTGCGCCCAGCCCTGCGATACCAGCGAGCGGCTGCGCCTGAGCGTGCCGTCCACCCCGGTGATCGGCAGCGAGGCCATCAGTTCGGGCATGGCGCCCGAGACATAGGCGGTCTGCAGCATGCGCGCCAGCCCCTGCGGCGTGACCCGCTCCCCCCGCGACAGGCCCGAGCCGTTGTCGAGCACCGGCGGGTCCTGGCCCGCAAAGCGCGCCTGCCACCAGCCGCGAACCGCCTCGCGCGACGCTTCATGGCTGGCGCCGCCCGGGCGCTGCAGGCTGAGCGTCAGGAACAGCTGCTGCGCCATCACGTTGTTGCTGAACTTGTTGATGTCGCGGATCACCTCGGCCAGCGTCGCCGATTCCAGTTCGAACGCCGGCTTCAGCCCGGGGGGGGCGCTGCCGTCCTGCACCCGCCCGCCCAGCTTGCCGCCCATTTCCTGCCACAGGCCGGCAATGGCCCGCTGGCCGTAGCTCGCCGGATCGGGGTAGGCGACGGACCAGGCTTTTTCACCGCAAGCCACCGGGTAGCTCCCGGCAAAAGCCATGCGCAGCGGGTCGGCAAAGTCGGCCTTGAGCTGCGCCCGGTAGTCGCCGCAGTCGGCCAGCGTGGCGCGGCCGTTGCTGCCGGCGGCCAGCGGCACCGAGGCCTGCATCTGCACGCCGGCCAGCGGCGGGTCGTAGCTGATGCTGGCGCTGCCGTTGCCCGGGTTCGGCACAAAGGTCATCACCACCGACTTAAAGTTCACCAGCAGCGCATCGGGCTGCACGTTGTACGGCCGCAGGGCCTCGCCGTCGAAGTCGCCCGGGTTGTGCGCGGTGGCGGCAAAGGCGCTGCGGTCAAGCAGGATGTCGCCGGTGATGGTCCTGATGCCCAGCCCCTGCACCCGGCGCAGCAGCAGCCACAGGCGCTCCATGACCAGCTTCGGGTCGCCTTTGCCCTGGATGACCAGGTTGCCGGTCAGCACGCCATCGGCAATCGGGCCGTCCGCATAGACCGGCGTGGTCCAGGTGTAGGCCGGGCCCAGCAGTTCCAGGCCGGCATAGGTCGTGACCAGCTTCATGACCGACGCCGGGTTCATGGCGCTGCCGGCGCGGTGGCTCAGCAGCGGCGCGGTTTTGCCGTTCAGCGCCGGCGCGGCATCGACCACCATGGCGGCAAAGGCTTCGCGCGGCACCTTGGCGCGGGCCAGCAGGGCGTCGACTTCGGGCGGCAGCGTTTGGGCGCTGGCTGGCAGGCCGGCCAGCAGCGCCAGCAGTCCGGCAGCCAGGCGCCTGCAGAAGCAGGTTGAAAATGGTGTCAAAAGCATGCGCCAATTATCCGTCGCGGCTGGCAGGCCGGATAATCACGGCATGCCAGCTTGCCGCCAACGGCGCGCTGGCTTGTCCAACTTTCGAATGACTATGATTTTGATAGCTTGCTGCACTTGTTCGATAAGCGCAAAAGCCGTATTTGATGCCAAAACCTCTTAAATTCCTCGCGTTTGACACCAGCACCGACCGCCTGTCGGTCGCCGTGACCAACGGCGCGCGTGTCTGGCAGCACGGCGGCCCGGGCGGCGCGCAGGCGTCCACCACCTTGATCCCGGCGATTTTGGGGCTGCTGGCCGAAGCCGGCATGGCCCTGGGCGAACTCGATGCGATTGCCTTTGGCCGGGGGCCCGGCTCGTTCACCGGCCTGCGCACGGCTTGCGCGGTGGCGCAGGGCCTGGCCTTCGGGGCCAACCAGGGTGCGGGCATTGCCGTGCTGCCCATCGACACGCTGATGGCGGTGGCTGAAGAAGCGCGCTTCCAGCTAGCGGGCGCCGACCAGGGCGCGCCCTTGGGCGTCACGGCGCTGCTCGATGCGCGCATGGACGAGATGTATGTGCAACGCTACCAGTTCCAGGGCGGCGTGTGCAGGCCCGTGAATGGCTGCGAACTGATCCGGCCCGAAAACCTGGTGCCTGGCGACGCGGCGCAACTGCTGGCGGGCAATGTGTTTGGCGTCTATGCCGGCCGCTTGCCAGGCAGCCTGGCCGGGCTGCGCTGCGTGGAAGCCTTTCCGACCGCCACCGCAATGCTGCGGCTGGCGCCAGCGCTTGCCGCTGCCGGGCTGTGCATCGACGCGGCCCGGGCCCTGCCGCTGTATGTGCGCGACAAGGTGGCGCAGACCACCGACGAGCGCGCCCGCACCAAGGCCGATGCCCTGGCCGCCGCCGGCACCGCGCCGGAAAGCTGACCTTTCGATGAACGCCGCCCTTGCATCTGCGCAGCCGTTCGAAGCCCGCTTCGACGCCATCACGCCCGCCGTGCTGCCCGCCGTGCTCCGGGTGGAGCAAAGCGCGTATGCGCATCCGTGGAGCGAACGCAATTTTCTCGATTCGCTCCAGGCCGGCTACCAGATGCAGCTGCTGAGCGCCGGCCCGGCGGAAAAGCCCGAACTGCTGGGATATTTTGTGGCCATGAAAGGCGTGGACGAAGTGCATCTGCTCAATATCACCGTCGCGCCCGCCTTCCAGCGCCAGGGATGGGCCCGGGTGATGCTCGACGCCCTCAGCCTCTGGTCGCGCGGGCAGGGCGCGCAGTGGCTCTGGCTGGAAGCGCGCGTCAGCAATGCGCGCGCCAGGGCGGTGTACGAAAGCCACGGTTTCCGGCTGGTCGGCATGCGGCGCAACTACTACCCGGCCAGCGCCGCCTTGCCCCGGGGCGAAGACGCCCTCGTCATGAGCCTGGCGTTGTGACGCGCCTGCCCCTGGACCTCGACCTGCGCCAGCGCGCCATGCTGCAGGAAATGGGCGTGCGGGTCTGGCAGCCGATGGCGCCTGCCAGCAACGGCAGCCCTGCTGCTGAAGCCATGGCTGAACGCGCAGCTGCGGCCAGCGCAAAAGCCGGTTCCCCCCAAGCTGTGCACGGCGGCCCAGCGCTTCCGGCGGTGTTGCCGCCCGCCGCCATTCGGGCAACGCAGCGCGCTGAGCCTGCCCACCCATTGGTCCCTGCGCCCGCAGCCGCCATGCAGCCTGACGGCGCCCAGGCCGGATGGCGCCTGGGTTCGCCGCAGCCGCTTTACCCTGAATCCGCGCAGGCCGTCGGCGTGCGCTGGCTGGTGCTGGCGCAGGCCGCGCCGGGCGCGCTGCAATCGCCGGCTTTTGAAGGCGATGCCGGCCGCCTGCTCGACAACATGCTGCGCGCCGCCCGGCTGCACCAGGGCGCAGGCGCCGTGGTGTTTGCGCCGCTGGTGCGCCAGAACATTTCCGGCGCAATGGAAGAATTCACTGCCGCGCTGACAGGCCTGATGGCGCACGTCCGGCCCGATGCGGTGCTGGTCATGGGCCGGCTGGCAGCCCAGGCGCTGCTGGCTTCCAGCGAGCCCCTGGGCAAGTTGCGCGGCCAGCCGCACACGCTGCACGGCCGGCCGGCCATCGTGACCTATGACGCGCCCTACCTGCTGCGCTGCCCGCACGACAAGGCCAAGGCCTGGGACGATTTATGCCTGGCCGTGCGCCTGGCCGCCGGGTGACGGCTGCTTCTTACAATGCGCGCATGACTTTTCTTGACATGCTCGGCGACGCAGAACGCCAGAACCGCTCGATGCTGTGCGTTGGCCTGGACCCGGAGCCCGCGCGGTTCCCCGGCAAACTCAAGGCCGACCCGCGGAAAATCTTTGATTTTTGCGCCGCCATCGTGGACAGCGTGGCCGACCTCGTCATTGCCTTCAAACCGCAAATCGCCTATTTCGCCGCGCACCGCGCCGAAGACCAGCTGGAGCGGCTGATGGCCCACATGCGCCGCACCGCGCCACAGGTGCCCGTCATCCTGGACGCCAAGCGCGGCGACATCGGCAGCACCGCCGGGCAGTACGCCATCGAGGCTTTCGAGCGCTACGGCGCCGATGCCGTCACGCTCTCGCCCTTCATGGGTTTTGACTCGGTGGCGCCGTACCTCAAATACCACGGCAAGGGTGCTTTCCTGCTCTGCCGCACCTCCAATCCGGGCGGCGACGACTTGCAAAACCAGCGCCTGGCGTCGGTCGAGGGCCAGCCGCTGCTGTACGAGCATGTCGCCCGGCTGGCGCAGGGGCCCTGGAACCTCAATGGACAGCTGGGGCTGGTGGTGGGCGCCACCTACCCGGCAGAGATAGAGCGCGTGCGGGCGGTGGCGCCCACGCTGCCCCTGCTGATTCCCGGCGTGGGCGCGCAGGGCGGCGATGCGCTGGCCACGGTGCGAGCCGGATGGCGGCCGGGCGCGCCCATCATTGTCAATTCTTCGCGGGCCATCATCTATGCGTCGCCGGACGATGATTTTGCCGATGCGGCCCGCCGCGAGGCGCTGAAGACGCGCGAGCTGCTCGAGTCGGCGCGCCCCGCACACCCGGCCGTTTAAAACCGGCGCCCGATGCCCGAGGGCAAATAAGGCAGCAATCTGGACAAGCCGTCGCGCCCGCTGGCCGCCCGGTACAGCAGGGCGCTGCCCAGGGCCGAACCGGCAGTTCGCTTGACCCACGACCGGCTGCGGCGTGAGGCCATCAGCACGGCCAGGCCAGCCCCCAGGGTCAGCCAGTGCTCGCCCGGTAAACTGGTGCGGCGCTCGTCGTGGTCCTTGATTTTTTCCAGTGCGCGGATGGGCGTGGCGGTCATGGCGGAGCTTCCTTAGAAATCTTTACCTTAGCGAAACCAGCGGCCGCCGCTTGTCAGACAGCGCCGCCAGCGGGTTCGCCGCCGCTGCCCAAGCCCGCTCAGCCTTTTCCTGCCCAGGCCTGGCGCATCAAGGCGGCTTCAATGCGCCACGGTGAAACGGCGCTGCAGATGGCGCGGCTGCTCGATTTCATCGACCATGGCGACCGCCAGGTCAGCCGCCGAAATACCGGCTGGCGCATCGCCCTGGCCGGGCAGCAGGTCATCGGCACCCAGCCGGTACTGGCCGGTGCGCTCGCCCGGCGCCAGGGCGATGGGCGGCGAGACAAAGCTCCAGTCCAGCGTGCAGCCAGCCTGCATCCGCTTCAAGAGTTCACGGGCGGCCAGCGCGCCCTGCTTGTATTGCGCCGGAAAACCCGGCGTGTCCACCAGCTGCACCCCGGGCGCCACGTACAGGCTGCCGGCGCCGCCGACCACCAGCAAGCGCCGCACGCCGCCCTGCTGCACGCCGTCCAGAATAGCCTGGCTGCCCTGCAGATACAGGTCGTGGATGCGCGGTTCGGCCCAGCCCGGGTTGTAGGCGCTGATGACCGCCGCATGGCCGGCAACGGCGCGGGCCACCTGCGCGGCGTCCAGCGCGTCGGCCTTCACCACGCTCAGACCGGGCTGCGCGGCCAGCTTGGCCGGGTCCCGGGCCAGCACGGTGACCTCGTGGCCACGGCCCAGCAGTTCGGGAAGCACGGCCGAGCCGATAAAACCGGTGGCGCCGATCAATGCGATTTTCATGAGAACTCCTGTAAATGTAAGCAGGTTTGAGTCTGAAGGCTTTCAAATCAAATGAATAGCGGCCTGAATTCGCTATCATTGTGAAGTAAAACTAATGAACCAAGGATTTGCATGGACCAGCTCAAGCGCATGGCGGTGTTTGCAGAAGTGGTGGCGGCCGGCTCCCTGAGCGCTGCGGCGCGCCAACTGCGCATGACGCCTTCGGCCGTGAGCCAGCATTTGCGCCAACTGGAGCAGGCGCTGGGGCTGGCCCTGCTGCACCGCTCGACCCGCAAGCTGGCCCTGACCGAAGCCGGTGAACGCTTCCACGCCGGCTGCGCGGCCATGGTGGCGGCCGCGCGTTCTGCCGAACAGGCGCTGGCCCGTCTGCGCGACGAACCCGAGGGCGAACTGCGGCTGGCCGCGCCCATCGGCTTTGGCAGCCTGCTGGCCAGGGTGCTGGCACCGCTGCGCAGCCACCCCCGGCTGACGCTGCACCTGCTGCTCGACGACGCAGTGGTCGACCTGATCGCCCAGCGCGTGGACGTGGCCTTGCGCGTTGGCGCCCTGGCCGACTCAAGCCTGGTGGCCCGCAAGCTGGGCGGCATTGCACGTCAGCTGTGCGCTTCGCCGGCCTATCTGGCAGAGCGCGGCTGGCCCGAGCAGCCGCAGGAGTTGCTGCGGCACGACTGGGTGGGCAGCCGGCCGCAAAGCCCGGGCGTCGACCTGCTGGAATTGCAGGGCCCGGGTGGCGAACGGCAGGCCTTGCGGCTGCAGGGGCGGGTGCAGGCCAACCAGGTGTCGGCCCTGCATGCCTTGTGCGTGGCGGGCTGGGGCATCGGCCTGGCCGTGAGCGAGGACGACTGCCAGGCGCTGGCCGATGGCCGTTTGCTGCCGGTGCTGCCCGGCTGGCGTCTGGAAGACCTGCCGGTGCATGCGGTGACGCTGCGGCGCGGCGAGCAGCCCGCCAAGGTGCGCCATGCGCTGGACTTGCTGGCGGACTACTTCAGCGGCGCGGGCGCGCAGCTCAGGGCCGCGCCTTGAACAAACCGCCGCCCATCACGCAGGCTAGCGCCGATACCAGCAGCGCAACGCCGGCCCACTGCCACGGCGTGACGACTTCGCCCAGCACCAGCATGCCGGCGCTCAGGCCGACAATCGGCACGCCCAGCCCGAAAGGCGACACCCGGTTGGCCGGGTGGCGCTTGAGCAGGCCGGTCCAGAGGCTGTAACCCACCACGGTGGCCACCCAGCCCAGGTAGGCGATCGACAGCCAGCTGGTCCAGCCGGCCTGCAGCCATTGCCAGCGCACGGCCGGGGCGTCGAACGCCCAGGACAGGCCAATGAACGGCAGCACCGCCACGCCGCCGCTCCAGACCACAAAGGCCATCGGCGCGTAATCGCTGGAGACTTTCTGCACCTGCCGCGCGACGATGTTGGACGCTGCCCACATGGCGGCCGCGCACAGCGTCAGCGCAAAACCGGCCAGCGTGGTGCCGCTGGCTGCGCCGGGGTTGACATAGTTGTAGCCAAAGCAAGCCAGGCCCAGCGCCGCCAGCGCCATGCCCGCCTGCAACGGCCGGCTGGCGCGCTCGCGCAGCAGCACGAAGCCGAAAAGGGCCGTGAAAAACACCTGCGTCTGCAGCAGCACCGACGCCAGCGCCGCCGTCATGCCGACCTTCAGGGCGATGAACAAGATGCCGAACTGCCCGACGCCCTGGAACAGGCCGTACAGCACCACCCATTTCCACGGCACCCGGGGCGGCTTGACAAACAGCGCCAGCGGCAAGAAGGCAAACGCAAAACGGGCCGCGCCCAGCTGGAGCGGGCTGAAGTCATGCAGCGCAAACTTCATGGCGACAAAATTGACGCCCCACACCACCACCACGACCAGCGCGGCGGCCAGGTCGCGGCCGCTCAGGCGCTCCGCGCTCAAGACAAGCCGCCTGCGCAGGCTGGTGCAGAAGCGGACGCAGGGCAGGGCAGGCAGGCAGAAAGCATCATGTAGGCACGGGTAAGGGGACGTTGCAGGACGGCCACGGGTGAAAGAACCCGTGAATTATTCCCTAACCTCTGCCTGCTGATTCAGGCACAACGCTGAAAACGAAGGGGCTTCACGCGTGAAGCGGTCCCGAAGCCCGAACAATCTGATAACCTTTTGCAGGTTCAGTTACTTTTTTTAGAAAGACTTAATCATGTCCATTGGCAGCACTACCCCGGTTCGGACGCAGGAAAAACTGGTGTCCGCAATTCGCTCTGAAATCCTGGACGCTGAAGAGGTGCTGTCGGCGACGATAGAACAGTCGGGTGAAAAAATTGCCAAGCTGCGCAGCCGCCTCGAAAAACGCCTGCGCGAAGCCAGGCTGCGCCTGATGGTGGCTGAGGAAGCGCTGGTCGCCAAGACCCGGGCCGCCGCCTATGCCACAGACGATTATGTGCACAGCTCGCCCTGGACCGCCATGGGCGTGGCGGCAGCCGTGGGCGTGGTGGTGGGCCTGATGGCGGGCCGGCGCTAGGCCGTACACCAGCGGGCCTTCCAGGCAAGCCTTTCGCCCCGGAGCAACAGGCTTGCCGGCGGCGCTTCAGCCAGCGGGCTGCATGGAACGCGCCATGTCCAGGTGGGCCTTGACGCGTTGCGCCAGAGCGATGTCGCCGGGCGTTTCAGGCAGCCAGGTTCCCGCCTCCAGAGGCTTTCCGTCGGCATCCACGGCCACAAACACCACCAGGCATTCGGTGATGATTTCCATCTTGCCGGTCTTGATGTCGCCGCTGCGCACTTCCACCGAAATGTTCATGCTGGTTTTGCCGGTGTAGGCCAGGCGCGCCTCGACTTCCACCAGGTCGCCAATCATGATGGGCCTTTGAAACCGGATGCTGCCGACCGACACCGTCACGCAATAACGCCGCGCCCAGCGCGTGGCGCAGGCGTAGCCCGCCTCGTCGATCCACTTCATAACGGTGCCGCCATGGACTTTGCCGCCAAAATTGACGGTGCTCGGTTCGGCCAGAAAACGCAGGGTGATGGAGGACATGCAATGACCAGTCAGGAATTTTGGGCGGGCAGCAGGCGCCGGTTCAGCGCGGCTGCCAGACCTGGCGCGCCACGCGGAGCATATTGTCGCCCATCACCCCGTCGGCTTCGGCAGGGCTCATGCCGGTGCGCCGCAGCGCCTCATGCAGGTGCTGCCAGGTGTCAACCGGTGTGTAGGTCATGCGTTCGATCGAGCCGCTGTAGCCGGCTGAACGGGGCCACCAATAGGCCGGTTCGTAGTCCCCCGGCGGGTGGTCGTTGAGTTCGTGCTGGCGGAAACCGATGTCCAGCCCGATGCCTGCATGCCCTGCACCCACCAGTCCGGCCACATGGGCCGCATGGCGCGCCACGTCAGTCGCCGTGGGCGCGGGGTTGCCCAGAAAGGCCGACACGCCCGAGATGCAGACCACGCCGCCGGTGGCTGCGCAGGCCTTGATCTGGGCATCGGTGATGTTGCGGCCGTGCTCCACCAGCGCCAGTGGATTGGCATGGCTGAAGATCACCGGCTGGCTGGACACTGCCATGATGTCCAGGCTGCAGCGCCGCCCGGTGTGGGAGCAGTCCATCAGCAGGCCGGCGCGGTTAATCGCCTCGACCATGCGCCGGCCCAGAGGCGTGAGGCCGCGTTCGACGTCATGGCAGCCGTCGGCGACCGGGTTGTTGCGGTTGTAGGCCAGATGAATCTGGCGAACGCCCAGGTCCCGGTAAAGCGCCACCATGTCGGGCTGGCCCAGCAGCGGCAACCCGCCTTCCAGGTCAAAGCCCACGGCCAGCACGCCAGCGGCGACCGCCTGTTCGATCTCTTGCGCACTGGAAACCAGCCGGAAACGGCCGGGATGCGCCGCCAGCCGGGCGCGAAAGGCAGCCAGCACCGAGAGGATTTGCGGCACCGGGTTCATGTCCATGCCGACATTGACCGATACATAATGCACTCCCGCCTCGCGCAGGCGGTCGAGCGGCGAAAAATCAGCCTCTGGGTGCAGCGGCAGGCAGGCGTGGGCTTCCCAGTGAATCATGGTGCGGTTGGGGTAGGGTGAAGAGACGGCGGTGCGGATAAAAGCAGCGTAACAATTGGCGTTTGGCCAACAGGAAAAAGTTTTGAAATGCTATATTTAAGATAGCATTTTGGTGGCTGGGATTGCAACGGTTCCCCACCCTCAGGCTGCCTTGTCAAGCCGCACGAAACCGGCCGAAGCCTGCATCAGGCTCAGCGTGTAGGGCTCGGCCACGCGCCGCGCGGCCAGGTCGCTGGAGGCCAGCAGCTCGACCGTACGGCCTTGCTGCATCACCATCAGCCGCTCGCACAGGTGGGTGACCACCGCCAGGTCGTGGCTGACCATGATGAAGGTCAGGTTGCGGCGCCTGCGCAGGTCTTCGAGCAAGTTCAGCACCTCGGCCTGCACCGAGGCATCGAGCGCTGACGTGGGCTCGTCGAGCAGCAGCACCTGCGGCTCCAGAATCAGGGCCCGCGCAATCGCGATGCGCTGGCGCTGCCCGCCCGACAGCTGGTGCGGGTAGCGAAAGCGGAAGCCCTGGCCCAGGCCAACCTCGTCCAGCGCCCGTTCGATGCGCGTTTCGGCATCCGCCAGGCCGTGAATCGCCAGCGGCTCGGCCAGCAGCCGGTCCACGGTCTGCCGGGGGTGCAGCGAGCCGTACGGGTCCTGGAACACCATCTGCACCTGCCGCCGAAAAGCCTTGCTGCCGGGCGCGCCGAAGGCGCCGCCGCCGGTCAGCCGCACCGTGCCCGATGCCTTGGCCGCCAGTCCGCAAATGGCGCGCAGCACGGTCGATTTGCCCGAACCCGATTCGCCGACGATGCCGAAGCTCTCGCCCGGCGCCACGTTGAACGAGGTGTCGGCCACGGCCACGAAGCCGTCAAAACTGACACGCAGGCCGCTGACCTCGAGCCCCATAGGGGTGCGGGCGCTCACAAGGCCCACTCCGGCCGGCGGTCCAGCGTCGCCAGCGGATGGGTGGATGCGCCCAGCTGCGGCAGGCACGCCATCAGGCCGCGCGTGTAGGGGTGTTGCGCATGGGCCAGGCCGCCGGCCGCCAGTTCCTCGACCACCCGGCCGGCGTACATCACCAGGATGCGGTCGCAAAACGACGACACCAGCCGCAGGTCGTGCGACACCAGGATCAGGCCCATGCCCCATTCGACCACCAGCGCGTCGAGGATCGACAGCACCTGCAGCTGCACCGTCACGTCCAGCGCCGAAGTCGGCTCGTCGGCGATCAGGATATCCGGCTCGGCAATCAGCATCATGGCAATCATGGCGCGCTGGCCCATGCCGCCCGACACCTCGTGCGGGTAGAGCTTGTACACCCGCCCGGGGTTGTCGATGCGCACCGATGCAAGCGCCGCCAACGCCCGTTTTTTGGCTTCGCTGCTTGAAACGCGGCTGTGCGCCTGCAGCGTTTCCACGATCTGCGCGCCGATGGTCATGACCGGGTTGAGCGAAAACTTCGGATCCTGCAGCACCATCGCAATGCGCCCGCCGCGCAGGGCGCGCCGCTGTTTGGGCGGGCAGTTGAGCAGGTCGACGCCGCTGAATTCCAGCCTTTTCGCGGTGACTTTGCCCTCGGGCGCGGTGAGCCCCAGGATGGCGCGGCCGGTCTGCGACTTGCCCGAGCCCGACTCGCCCACGATGCCCAGTCGCTCGCGGCCCAGCCTGAACGACACGCCGCGCACGGCTTCGACCATGCCGCCGTCGCGGCCCGGAAACGCCACCCGCAAATCCTCGACAACCAGCAGGGGGGCGTTATTCATTTGCCGCCTTTCGGGTCCAGCGCATCGCGCAAACCGTCGCCCAGCAGGTTGAACGCCAGGCTGATGACAAAAATCGCCGCGCCCGGCGCTGCCGCCACCCACCACTGGTCGAGCACATACAGCCGGCCATTGGCGATCATCGCGCCCCATTCGGGCATGGGGGGCTGCGCGCCCAGGCCGAGAAAGCCCAGGCCGGCGGCCGTCAGAATGATGCCCGCCATGTCCAGCGTGACCCGCACGATGACCGACGACAGGCACAGCGGCATGATGTGGCGCAGCACGATGCGGCGCGGCGAAGCGCCCAGCAGCCGCACGGCGGCGATGTAGTCGGTCTGGCGGATGCTCAGGGTTTCGGCCCGGGCCATGCGCGCATACGGGGGCCAGGAGGTGATGGCAATCGCGATCACCGCGTTCTCGATGCCGGGGCCGAGCGCCGCCACAAAGGCCAGCGCCATAATCAGCCGCGGAAACGCCAGGAAAATGTCGGTGATGCGCATCAGCGCGGCATCGACCAGCCCGCCCGCATAGCCCGCCACGGTGCCGACCAGCAGCCCGATGGGCGCGGCCAGCACGGCCACCAGCACCACCACGAACAGCGTGATGCGCGAGCCGTGGATCAGCCGCGACAAGATATCGCGCCCCTGGTCGTCGGTGCCGAACCAGTGCGCCCACGACGGCGGCAACAGCCGCGTGGTGCGCAGGTCGCCGGTGTAGGCGGAGTAGGGCGACAGCAAGTCGGCGAAGATGGCCACCCCCACCAGCGCCACCACGATGAACAGCCCCAGCATGGCCAGCCGGTTGCGCGCAAAGGTGCGCCAGCCCTGATAAGCCCGGCCCCAGGACGCCTGGCGGCGCGAGGTCGGCCGGTCCGAAACCAGCCAGCTGTGCAGTCTCCCGGTTTCACTCGCTTTTCGATTGGGAGTGGGCAGGGGAGAGGGTTCCCCGGGTTTGATGGAAGCACTCATCGCGTGCGCGTCCTCGGATCAAGCAGGGTGTAGAGCAGGTCGGACAGCAAATTCAGTCCGATGAACACAGAGCCCACCACGATGGTGCCGCCGAGCACCGCGTTCATGTCGGCGTTCTGCAGCGAATTGGTGATGTACACGCCCAGGCCCGGCCACGCAAACACGGTTTCGGTCAGCACCGAGCCTTCAAGCAGGCCGGCGTACGACAGCGCAACCACCGTGACCAGCGGCACCATCGCGTTGCGCAGCGCATGGCGCCAGATAATGCGGGCTTCGGACAGGCCCTTGGCGCGGGCGGCAATCACGTATTCCTGCGCCAGTTCGTTCAGCATGAACGAGCGCGTCATGCGGCTGATGTAGGCCATCGAGAAATAGCCCAGCAGCGCCGCCGGCAGAATTAGATGGGAAAAAGCATTGCCGAAGGCTTCCCACTCGCCGGCCATGGCGGTGTCCAGCAGCATGAAGCCGGTGACCGGCACCAGCGTGAATTCATAGGCCACGTCGATGCGCCCCGGCCCGGCCACCCAGCCCAGCCTGGCGTAAAACACCAGCAGCGCCATCAGCCCGAGCCAGAAGATCGGCACCGAATACCCGACCAGCCCGATAATGCGCACCAGCTGGTCCACCCAGGTGCCGCGCCGCACCGCCGCCCACACGCCCAGCGGCACGCCGAAACCGGCGCCGAACAAAATGCCCAGGCTGGCCAGCTCCATCGTCGCCGGAAAGGCGCGGCGAATGTCCTGCATCACCGGGTTGGCGGTCAGCACCGAGGTGCCGAAGTCGCCGCTCAGCACCTTGCGCAGGTAGATGGCGAACTGGGTGTAGACCGGCTTGTTCAACCCCATTTCCTCCCGCACCCGCGCCACCACATGCGGCGGCGCGTTGTCGCCCACCATCGCCAGCACCGGGTCCACCGGAATCACCCGGCCGATGAAGAAGGTGACGGCCAGCAGGCCCAGGTAGGTAAGCACAATTACCACCAGGAAGCGGCCGATGGCTTGCAGCCGGCGCGCATGGGGTGACGGACGCCGGGCAGCCGCCAGCGGTGCCGGGCTCAGGGCCAGGGGATCGGGAACTGCCAAGACCGGTGCCGGTGGGTTAGCGCTTGGCTACCTTGAACAGGTAGTTCGTGTCGAACGTCGGGCCCAGCTTCAGGCCGTCGACATTGCTGCGGTAGGCCGCCACCTCGGTCTGCTGGTAAAGCATGATGAACGGGCTGGTCTTGCGGAACTCGGCCTGCAGTTCCTCGTACATGGCTTTGCGCTTGCCGGCGTCGCGCTCCAGCACGGCGGCGTCCGATTTCTTCGTCAACTCCGGAATCGCCCAGGCATTGCGCCACGACAGCGGCTTGGCCTTCGCGTCGTCGGCGTTGTCCGGGTTGCGGGTGAAGGTGTCGGCGTTCGAATGCGGGTCCCAGTAGTCCGAACCCCACTGGCCGATGTACATGTCGTGCGTGCGGCCCCGGTACTTGGTCAGCGTCTGCTTGCCGTCGCCGGGAATGATCTCGATGTCGATGCCGGCGCGCTTGGCGGTTTGCTGGAAGGCCTCGGTGATGCCCTGCACCGGTTGCACGGTGCGCATGTCGATGGTCAGCTTGAAGCCGTTGGGCAACCCCGCCTTGGCCAGCAGCGCCTTGGCCTTGTCCACGACGAGCTTGTAGGGCGCCTCCTTGCTGGCGCCCAGCAGGCCGATGGGCAGAAAGTTCTGGTGCACCACGCCGATGTTCTTGATCAGGGTGTCGCCGATGGCCGAATAATCGACCAGCCATTTCAGCGCCTCGCGCACCTCCGGCTTGGCCAGGTTGGGATTTTTCTGGTTCAGGCTGATGTAGTACACCGTGCCCTTGGGGGCGGAGGTGAGCTTGATGTCCTTGTTGGTGCCCAACGCGGCAATGTCCTGCGGGCTCAGGTTGCGGGCAATGTCGATGTCGCCTTTTTCCAGCAGCAGGCGCTGCGTGGCGGCTTCCTTGACGTGGCGGTAAATGATGCGCGCCAGCGGCGGCTTGCTGCCGTAGTGGTTATCGTTGCGCTCCAGCGCGATGATTTCATTGGCGCGCCACTCGCGCAGCTTCATCGGGCCGGAGCCGGCGTAGCCGGTTTTCAGCCAGGCGTAGCCCCAGTCGCCGTTCTGCTCCTTCGACATCACCAGCTTCTTGTCGACAATGGCGCCGATGTTGGCCGTCAGGCAGTTGAGCACAAAGGTCGGCGCATAGGCCTTGTCGGTTTCCATTGTCAGCGTGAGCGGCCCGGTGGCCTTGATCTTGTCCCGGGCGTTGTCCTTGGTGAAGCCGAACTGCGTCAGGATAAAGGCCGGCGACTTGTCCAGGCTCACCGCCCGCTGCAGCGAATAGGCGGCTTCCTCGGCCGTCAGCGCATTGCCCGATGCAAACTTCAGTCCGGGCTTGATCTCGAAGGTGTAGCTCTTGCCGTCGGGCGACACGGTCCACGATTTGGCCACGTCGCCGACCAGCCTGGACGGGTCGTTCACGTCCAGCCGCACTAGCCGGTCATAGGTGTTGCCCATGATTTCGCCCGCCGACAGCTCGAACGCCTCGGCCGGGTCCATGGTGATGATGTCGTCAAAGGCAAAGGCCACCACCAGCGTGTCCTTGGGCGTGGCTGCCAGCGCGGCCGGGCCGTGGCACAGCAGCAGGGCGGCGGCCGCCGTGGCGCACAGCAACCGGCGTGAAAGCGGGACGCAGGGAAATGATGGATTTCTCAAGATGAATTCCTTGTCGTGGTGGAAGTGATCCGGGGTTGCAGCAGGCGGATGGCCTGCACCGGCTTAACGTGTGCAGGAATCATGCCCGGGGCTTGCGTTTTGGATTATGGACCCTGATCCTTCGCGGATTGCCGATTCCTTGGCCAGCCTGCCCGGGCCATCGCCCTTGCCGGTATAACCGGAGCGTCAACGCCTGTGCCCGCCTACAGCCGGGCAAGCCAGGACTTTCATTTTTTGAACACAAGGCCATGCCATGCGTACCGTTTTGCTCAGCCATCCGCGCACCGCGCTGGCGCTTTATTTCGGCGACCGGGCCATCGCCGCGCTGCAGGCTATCGCCGATGTGCGTTTCAATCCGGACGACACCGAACTGCCGACCGCTGCCCTGGCCACCCTGGCGCAGGACTGCGACATCATCATTTCCTACCGGCAAACGCCGGGCGAGGAGGCCCTGTTCGCCGCGCTGCCCCGGCTTGCGGCCTTTGCGCGCTGCGCCATCGACATCCGCAACATCGACCTGCCCGCCGCCAGCCGGCACGGCGTGCTGGTCACGCAGGCCAGCGCGGGCTTTACCGCGGCGGTGTCCGAATGGATCGTGGGCGCCATGATCGACCTGAGCCGCCATATCAGCGCCTCCACGGCGCTTTACCACGCCGGCCAGCCGGTGCCCGCCCGGCTGGGGCGCGAACTGCGCGGCGCCACGCTGGGCGTGATCGGCTACGGCCAGATCAGCCGCTACCTTTGCGATGTGGCGCTGGCCCTGGGCATGCGCGTGGTGGTGTCCGACCCGCACACCTCCACCGGGCGCGCCGAACTGGCGCAACGGGGCCTGGGCGAGTTGCTGCGGCAGGCCGACTATGTGGTGTGCCTGGCCGGCGCCACCGAGGCGACCGAAAACATGATGAATGCGCAGGCCTTTGCCGCGATGAAGCCGGGTGCCTATTTCATCAATGCCGCGCGCGGCAACCTGGTCGACGAGGACGCGCTGCTCGCCGCGCTGGACGCCGGCGCCCTGGCCGGTTGCGCGCTCGACGTGGGCCGCGCGCCGGACCAGATGCCGTGCCCCCGGCTGGCGGCGCATCCGCGCGCCATCGCCACGCCGCACACCGGCGGCCTGACGCTGCCGGCCGTCGAGCATCAGGCGCTGGAAACCGTGGCCCAGGTGGCCGAACTGCTGCAGGGCCGCCTTCCCTGGGGCGCGGTCAATGCGCCGCAGGCCTATCGCTGGCAAGCGGCTTTCAACGTGTCCCGGCCCGGCCGATGACTGGCCAGGTCCCTGACACCTATGGATTTTTTGCCGCGTAGCCCGGCTGCACCGCCAGCACCGGCTTTTCTTCCTGGGTAACCAGCCAGATGCCGACGCACACCAGCCCCAGCGCCAGGACGTTTTTCCATTCCAGGATTTTCTCGTCCAGGAACATCGCCGACAGCAGGGCGCCGAACACCGGCACCATGAAGTTGAACACCGCCACCATGCTGACCCGGTTGTACTTGAGCAGGATGGTCCACAGCGCAAAGGCGGCGGACGACAGCACCACCAGGTAGGCCAGCAGCGCGGTCGATTTCAGCGTGAAGCCACTCAGGGAGCCGCCGAACGCAAAACCGACCAGCAGCAGCGCCAGGCCGCCGATGGCCAGCTGGTAACCGGTGAGCACCACCGAATCGACCTGCTGCGACACCTTCTTGCCGTAAATGCTGGCGGCCGACAGCACAAAGGCGGCCATCACGATGGCGCCTTCGCCCAGCAGCGTGAAGTCAAAACTCAGCAGCCCGGCGCTGAAGTTGACCGCCATGACGCCCGCAAAGCCGACCACGCAGCCCAGCACCTTGTTGAAGCTGAGCCGGTCGTTCTTGTAGATGTAGTGGGCCAGCAGCACGCTGAAGAAGGTGCCGGTGGCATTCATGATCGAGCTTTTCACACCGGTGGCATAGGCCAGCCCGGTGTAGAAAAACACGTACTGCAGGCTGGTCTGGCTCAATCCCAGCAGCGTGACCTGACCCAGCGTGCGCCGGTCCAGCCGCAGGGTCTTGCGGCCAATGGCGGCAATCGCCAGCAGCACCAGCCCGGCAAAAACGAAGCGCCACCCGGCGAACACCAGCTTGGAGGCAATGTCGCCCGCGGCGATGTTGAACAGCGCATAGCCGTTCTTGATGGCCGGGTAGGCGCTGCCCCAGAGCAGACAGCACAGGGAAGCCACCAGAAAGACGACTTTGCGGCGGGTGAAGATGGATGCGCTGTTCAACATGAATCTTTAAAAATTGCGTGGAGCCGCCTGGGCGGAAAAATGAACTGGGTGCCGGCCAGCGGCCGCCTTACAAAAGCCGCGCCAGGTAATGCCCGGTGAAGCTGTCCGGGTTGGCGGCAATGTCCTCGGGCGTGCCGACGCCGACCACCATGCCGCCGCCCGCGCCGCCTTCCGGCCCCATGTCGATCAGCCAGTCGGCGGTCTTGATCACGTCCAGGTTGTGCTCGATCACGACGATGGTGTTGCCCGCGTCGCGCAGCTGGTGCAGCACCTTGAGCAGCAGGTC
>JAQGMZ010000019.1 GCA_028292045.1 Polaromonas sp.
ACTTCTCGGAAGACACCTACCGCGTGCTGACCGCCGTCGATGCCGCGCTGATGGTGATCGACGCGGCCAACGGCGTGGAGCCGCAAACGCGCCGCCTGCTGCAGGTCTGCCGCGCGCGCGGCACGCCCATCCTGACGTTCGTCAACAAGATGGACCGCGAAGTGCAGGATCCGATGAGCGTCATGGACGAGATCGAGCGCGAACTCGGCATGGCCGTCGTGCCCTTCACCTGGCCGGTCGGCATGGGCAAGCTGTTCCACGGCGTGTATGACCGGCGCGAGGAGCGCATGCGCGTCTTCAGCCCCGGCGAGGACAAGGCCGGCGGCGACGACGAGATCCTGTCGGGCCTGGACAACGCCGAGGCCGCCAAGCGCTTCGGTGCCGAGTTCACCCAGGCGCAGGACGAGCTGGAGTTGCTCGAAGGCGCGTCGCCCGAATTCGACCGCGCCGAATTCCTCGCGGGCCGCCAGACGCCGATGTTCTTCGGCTCGGCGATCAACAACTTTGGTGTCCAGGAAGTGCTCGACGCGCTGGTCGACCTGGCGCCGGCGCCGGCCGACCGCCCGGCCATGCAGCGCATCGTGCATCCGGACGAAAAGAAATTCTCCGGCGTGGTGTTCAAGATCCAGGCCAACATGGACCCGGCGCACCGCGACCGGATTGCCTTTTTGCGCGTGGCCAGCGGCGAGTTCACGCGCGGCATGAAGCTCAAGGTCGTTCGGAGCGGCAAGGAAATCCGGCCCAACACGGTGGTCAGCTTCATGAGCCAGCGCCGCGAACTGCTCGACACGGCGTTTGCCGGCGACATCATCGGCATTCCGAACCACGGCGTGCTGCAGTTGGGCGACACGCTCACCGAAGGCGAGGCGCTGCAGTTCACCGGCCTGCCCTTCTTCGCGCCGGAAATGTTCCGCGCCGTCGAGGTGGCCGACCCGCTGCGCAGCAAGCAGCTGCGCGCCGGCCTGACGCAGCTGGGCGAGGAAGGCGCGATCCAGGTGTTCCGGCCGATTGCCGGCTCGCTCTTGCTGCTGGGCGCGGTCGGACAGCTTCAGTTCGAGGTGGTGGCGCACCGGCTGGAGCATGAATACGGCGTGAAGGCGCGCATCCTGCAAAGCAACTTCAACCTGGCCCGCTGGGTGACCTGCGACGACGCGAACGAACTGAAAAAATTCATGGACGCCAACGCCCACCGGGTGGCGCTGGACGCGGTCGATGCGCCGACGCTGCTGGTGGACCACAGCGCCACGTTGCGGGCGGTGGAGCAGCAATGGCCGAAGATCAAGTTCCATGCGCTGCGCGAGCACGCCGGGCTGGTGTTTCAGTCAAAAATGTAGTTATTGGCCGATTGCCTACTGTCGGCGGGCGAATTAATCTATTAAATTCATAGCTTCATAGCCACGCAAGGCGCCCGATATGCGGTGTGCAGGCGGGCTAGTGTGAGCCACCGGAATGGGGGCAGCGTTTTACGCGCGGTTGCCGCTGACGACAACCCCAGTACCGTCGGGCACGCTCTTCTCCATGGGCCAGCTTATTCAGCCCCTGGCCCAGTCACCCGGCGTGCCGGTGATTAGTCAGGCGGCATGCAGGCCATGGTGGTCTGCGAAATAATGCCGCATGGCGTTCCTGAAACCTTTTTGCCGCGGCCTGCTGGGTGTGTTTTTCATCGCCGCCGGGCTTAACCATTTTTGGCACACCGATTTCTACCTGTCTATCATGCCGCCCTACCTGCCGTGGCCACTGGCGCTGGTGCAGGCCAGCGGCGCAGCTGAAATCGCGCTGGGAGCGCTGCTCTTGCTGCGGCGTTGGCAGGGCGTGGCAGGCTGGGGGCTGGCAGGGCTGTGCATGGCGGTGTTTCCAGCCAACCTGCACATGGCGTTGCACCCGGAACTGTTCACCCAGTTCACGCCGGCGGGCCTTTGGCTGCCGCTGCAGCTCGTTCTGATCGGCTGGGCTCTTGCCTGCACCCACCCGCCCGCAAGCATGGCAAAAGCGTCTTGAACCGCGGCGCATGGTTTCAAAAAGAGCGCTTCGCGGCACCGAACCCCTGGGCCATGTCAGGCCGCCCGGGCCGGCGCTGTGCCCGCTGTGCGGCCGGTTGCTGGAGCCCGGCGCCAGCGTCGATGAACACCACCTGGTGCCGCGCAGCCAGGGCGGCAAGGCCAAGGCGCCGATCCACCGGATATGCCACCGCAAGATTCACGCGACCTTCAGCGAGCGGGAGCTGGCAACCCAGTACAGCAACTGGCAGGCGCTGCAAACCCACCCTGAAATCGCCGACTTCGTGCGCTGGGTGGCCAACAAGCCGCCGGCGTTTTACGCCAATTCGCGGCGTCCGGCCCGGCGGCGCTGAAGCCGACTCACTTTGCCTTTAAAAAGTCACCGACCTCAAGCAGCACCAGTTCATTGTCGTCCGCCCTGCTGGGCTCGCGGCTGCTGGAAAACGGCAGGTTGTTATCGTTGCCGACCACGATGTGGGTTGCGTCCACCACATCGACGTTTTCAATCGTGAAGAAGGGAAAGGTCAGCACGCCGTTGTTCAGCGGCTTGCGCGCCAGCTGGGCCGGGTCGGCCATCGCCATCAGGTCGATGTAGCCGATCTTGCGCAGCGGGCCGCCCGCGTTGGCATCGGTCAGTTCGATCTTGTAGACCCGCTTGAATTTGGCGATGTCGTGAAAGCAGTCGGTGCGCTTCTGGCCTTCAGGGCAGGCATTGTCAGCCGAGCCTTCGCCGTTGTCGCGCTCGATGACCAGGCCGGTCGTGCCGTCGATCATGTTGAAGTCGCCGATCGCGTGGCTGTTGCCCTCCAGCACGTATTTCCAGTGGCGGCCGGTCCAGGACTCGCTTTTCACGTCGAATTCCAGCACACGCAAATAGTCCTTGCCGTCCAGGCTTTCATTGGCCTTGGCAGGCGCGTTCCAGAGCGCGCCTTCCAGCAATGCATACAGTGTGCTGCCGTCTTTGGACGCCGCCATGCCTTCAAATCCTTTCGAGCGGCGCACCTGGAAATCGACCGCGCCGCCGGGCATGGCGGGCGTCGTCACCGAAGGGTGGTCGGGCGAGCGGATGGCCTTGCCATCGACCAGCGTGTCGAACACCGCCAGCACCTTGCCCTGGAGGTCGGCCTTGATGAGGAAGGGGCCGAACTCGTCGCCGATCCACAAGGCGCCGCCCGCGAACTGGAAGCTCTCGGTGTCGAAATCGCTGCCGGTCAGGTAGCGCTTTTTCGTGCCTTCATGAGTGATGCGAAAACTCACTTTCTTGTCGGGGTCGTGCAGGAAAATGGTCTCCAGGCGCTTCATCGCGCCGCTCTTGAAGTCAATGCGGTAACGGTTCAGGTAGAGCATGGAATCGGGCGAATTGGCCTTGGAGCCCGATCCGTTGTCCGTCAGTATCCAGAAACTGCCGTCCGGCATTTTCCTGATGCCCGAATGGCCTTGCAGGGGCTGGCCGCGAAACGGCAGGAACACGCCGGTGGGCCGCCCGGCAGACAGGCCTTCGACCGTGCCGAGCGCGTCGACGCGCTGGCCGGTGGTGAATTTTCCGCTGGTCTTCAGGTCTGCCGGGGCATCCTGGGGCGCTGCGATGAACGACTGCGCGGGCACCACGACATGGCCTGCCAGCGTGGCCGGGAAAGCGGCCGGGACGGGTGTTTGCGCCTGCGCCTGCAGCGGCGCGGTCGCCAGCATCAGGGTAGCGGCCAGCGCCAGGGCGCCCGGGCAGGAATGCAGGGGAAAAACGCGAAGAGAAAAATACATGCGGAGCGATTCCTTGTTTGAAAGAATCCATATGGTGCGCAGGCAATGTGACGACGCCGTGACTCGCTATCGGGCCAACCCTCGTATATTCTTGATTTATGAATGCCTCTCTACCTTTTCAGGCCGCTGTCCCGTCCAACGGCCCGCAAGCCGATGCCGACCTGCTGGAAAGCGCCGAATGGCGCGACGCCTTCGTGGCGCTGGCGGCCACCCAGGGCCCGGCCCGCGCCCGCTACCTGCTTGATGAACTGGCGCGGCTGGCGCGGGCGAAGCGCATCGGCTGGAAACCCGAGCTGTCCACGCCCTATGTCAACACCATCGGGGTGGACGAGCAGCCCGTGTTTCCCGGCGACCTGGCCCTGGAGGAACGGCTGGCCTCGCTGATGCGCTGGAACGCGCTGGCCATGGTGGTGCGCGCCAACCAGGCCGAGTCGGGCGGCTCCAGCGAACTGGGCGGACACATTGCCAGCTACGCCAGTGCGGCCGATCTGTTTGAAACCGGCTACAACCACTTTTTTCATGCCCGCGAAGGCTTGGGCGAGGGGCAGCACCGGGGCGACCTGGTATTTTTCCAGCCGCACAGCGCCCCCGGCGTGTACGCCCGCGCCTACCTCGAAGGCCGGCTGAGCGAACAGGACCTGGGCTTTTACCGCCAGGAACTCACCGCGCCCGCGCAAAGCGGCGGCGCGGCGCGGGGCTTGTGCAGCTACCCGCACCCGTACCTGATGCCCGATTTCTGGCAGTTCCCCACCGGCTCCATGGGCATCGGCCCGATCAGCGCGATCTACCATGCCCGCTTCATGCGCTACCTAACGCACCGCCGCCTGCTCGACTGCACGGGCCGCAAGGTCTGGGGCGTGTTCGGAGACGGCGAAATGGACGAGCCCGAATCGATGAGCGCGCTGACGCTGGCCGCGCGCGAAGGCCTGGACAACCTGGTCTGGGTGGTCAACTGCAACCTGCAGCGGCTCGACGGCCCGGTGCGCGGCAACGGCCGCATCATCGACGAGCTGGAAAAGCTGTTCCTGGGCGCCGGCTGGAATGTCATCAAGCTGGTCTGGGGCAGCGACTGGGACGGGCTGTTTGCCCGTGACCTGACCGGCGCGCTGACCCAGGCCTTTGGCGAGACCGTCGACGGCCAGATGCAGACCTTTGCCGCCAAGGACGGCCGCTTCAACCGCGACAACTTCTTCGGCCAGAATGCCGAACTGGCGCGGCTGGCGCAGGGCATGACCGACGAGCAGATCGACCGGCTCAAGCGCGGCGGCCACGACCTGGTGAAAATCCACGCGGCCTATGCAGCTGCGGCCAATCACAAGGGCCAGCCGACCGTCATCCTGGCGCATACCAAAAAGGGTTACGGCATGGGCAGCGCCGGCCAGGGCAAGATGACCACGCATTCGCAGAAGAAGTTCGACGAAAGCGATTTGATCGAGTTCCGCAACCGCTTCAACCTGCCGCTGAGCGATGAGCAGGCCCGGCAGATGGCGTTCTACAAGCCCGCCGACGACAGCCCGGAAATGCAGTATTTGCACCAGCGGCGAACGGCCCTGGGCGGTTACCTGCCCAAGCGCGACACCACGGCGGACCTGGTCGATGTGCCCGCCCTGAACGCCTACGGCCAGTTTGCGCTGGCCGCCAACGGCAAGGAAATGAGCACGACCATGGCGTTTGTGCGCATGCTGGGCGGCCTGCTCAAGGACGCGGCGCTGGGGCCGCGCATCGTTCCCATCGTCGCCGACGAAGCGCGCACCTTCGGCATGGCCAACCTGTTCAAGCAGGTTGGCATCTATTCCAGCGTGGGCCAGCGCTATGCGCCCGAGGACATCGGCTCGGTGCTGAGCTACCGCGAAGCCATGGACGGCCAGATCCTGGAAGAAGGCATTTCCGAAGCCGGCGCGCTGGCCAGCTGGACGGCCGCCGCCACCAGCTACAGCGTGCACGGCCTGGCGATGCTGCCGTTTTACATCTACTACTCGATGTTCGGCTTTCAGCGCGTCGGCGACCAGATCTGGGCGGCGGCCGACCAGCGGGCGCGCGGTTTTTTGCTGGGCGCCACCTCGGGCCGGACCACGCTTGGCGGCGAAGGCCTGCAGCACCAGGACGGCACCAGCCACCTGGTGGCCGCCACCATTCCCAACTGCAAGTCCTACGACCCGGCCTTTGCCTGCGAGCTGGCCGTCATCATCGACCAGGGCATGCGCGACATGATGGTGGAGCGGCTCGACGTGTTTTACTACGTCACGCTGATGAACGAAAACTACGCCCAGCCCGACCTGCGGCCGGGATCGGAAACCGGCATTGTCCAGGGGTGCTATTTATTTGATAGCTACTTGCACGATGCGCACAAGCCCGGCAGCCCGGAATCGCCTAAACAAGTCACCCTGATGGGCTCCGGCGCGATCCTGACCGAGGTCATCCAGGCCGCCCGGCAACTGGCCGGGCTCGGCATCAGCGCCACGGTCTACAGCGTCACCAGCTGGAGCGAGCTGGCCCGAGGTGGCGCGGCGGCCCAGCAGCGCAGGCTGGACGGCGGCACCGGCGGCGACGCGCCCTATGTCACGCAACTGCTGGCCGGCAGCCAGGGGCCGGTGATTGCCGCCACCGACTATGTGCGCGCCGTGCCGGAAAGCATTCGCGCCTTCATGCCGGAAGGCCGCCGTTATCTCACGCTGGGCACGGACGGATTCGGCCGCAGCGACACACGGGCCGCCCTGCGCCGGTTTTTCGGCGTTGATGCGCAAAGCATCGTTTCGGCGGCGCTTGTTTCACTGAATGGCCGGTAAGTCAGATTTATCCTGACTGCATGTCGGGCGGTCACTGAGGAGGGTTGTTGTTGGCTGTTTTTTGGTTGCCTTTGGCTTGGGGTGTTCTGTCTTTGTTGTGAGTCCGGGCGCCTGCCCGGACTCAAACCAACAACAGAACGCCCCGAGCCGAAGGCAGCAAAAAGTCACAGCAGATTCAACGTGTCCACGTCTGCAGGTCTTGGGCAACACCACCCCAAGAAAAAGCCTGCTCGCGGTGAACACCGCTGGCAGGCTTTGTCATGAAAAGGCAACGGCTGATTTTGCGCGCCATGCACAGGCCGGTTATCGGCCTTCAGGCAGGCAATTACTTGGGCAGCAAGACCTTGTCCACCACATGGATCACGCCGTTGGACTGAATCACGTCGGCGATGGTGACGGTGGAGGAGCCGCCTTTTTCGTCCATGACCATGACCTTGCCGCCCGCAGCCGAGGCGGTCAGGGTGCCGCCCGCCACGGTTTTCAGCATCGCCTTGCCGCCGCCGGCAGCAATGGCCTTGGTCAATGAGGCGGCGTCCATCTTGCCGGCCACGACGTGGTAGGTCAGGATGCCAGACAGCATCGCCTTGTTTTCAGGCTTGAGCAGCGTGTCGACGGTGCCGGCCGGCAGCGCGTCAAAGGCGGCATTGGTTGGCGCGAACACGGTGAACGGGCCGGCGCCTTTCAGCGTTTCGACCAGGCCGGCGGCCTTGACGGCAGCCACCAGCGTGGTGTGGTCCTTGGAATTGACGGCGTTGTCGATGATGTCCTTGGTGGGCAGCATTGAAGCGCCGCCGACCATGACCTGCGCGAACGAAGACGCAGCCGAGAGGGACAAGGCCATGGCCAGGCCGATGGAAGCCAGTTTGTGTTTTGTCTGCATGTGAAATCCTTGGAGTGAAGTTGAGGGGGGTTGAGGTTCCTCGCCTGCCGGAATCAAGATGGATTTGCGGCTGGCTGTAATGAATACGGCGCAAACCCGCCACTGGATTCAACACGCTTACCGGTTGCAACAACTTCCCAGGGCGGTGCGCCAATCCGCACGCGCCCATGCCCTGCGTCAGTTAGGGCCAGCGCCCGGCGCGCTGTGCGCAAAGAAAGACCGTACCGCCTGCGGGTAGATCAGGTGCTCCTGCGTCAGCGTCCGGGCAGCCAGCAAGGCGGCCGTGTCGCCGGGCAACACCGGAACGGCGGCCTGCGCCAGGATGTGGCCGTGGTCCAGCTCGGCCGTCACCTGGTGCACGGTGGTGCCTGCCAGCCTGCAGCCCATGTCTATGGCGCGCTGGTGCGTGTGCAGCCCGGTAAAGGCCGGCAGCAGCGACGGATGGATGTTGATCAGCCGGCCGGCGTAGTGGGCCACGAAGCCGGGCGTCAGGATGCGCATGAAGCCGGCCAGCACCACGAGCTGGGGCGCATGCAACTCGATGCGCGCCATCAGCGCGGCGTCAAACGTATCGCGCGAAGGGAAATCACGGTGATGCACGACATCGGTGCCCAGGCCCAGGCCCCTGGCCAGCGCCAGCCCCGGGGCGTCTGGCTGGTTGCTGATGACGGCGGCAACGCGAATGCCCAACTTGTCTTTCCATTGCTCTTTTTGGGCGGTGCGGGCAATGGCGGCCATGTTCGAGCCGCTGCCTGAGATCAGGATCACGATGTTTTTCATTGTTCTGGTTTTTGTGTTCTGGGTTGCTGCGCGGTCATGGGCCGGGTCCTTCACCGCGGGCTGTTGCGCTTTTCAAAGCCCTCGCCGCCGTTCAGGAGGTTGGCCGGGGAATATTGGTCGGTCAACACCTTCGTGCCGGCGGGCCATTTGACACCGGTTGCAAATAGCGGCAAGAGCCAGTCCTTGCCAGTGCCGAACGGTGCCAGCTTTTTGTCCACCAGCAGCGCATTGGCCTGGATTTCCGGCAGGGGCGGCAGGCCGCCGTTTCTTGCCAGGATGACGCGGTTTTCCGTTTTCAGGTTGTAGAAAGGCCCGAACACGCTGGCGTAGGTGGCCGATTCGGAATCGTAGAGTTTCGAAGACGAAAAAGTGTTGGCCGCCATCACGCCGTTGGTGGCGAGCAAGGACTTTACCTCGAGCAAATATTCGCGGGTGAGCATGTGCTCGGGCACGTACAGGTGGTCGAACGCGTCCAGAATGATGAGGTCGTAGGCGGCTCCCTGCTTGAGTGCCCGCTTGACGAAAACGCGGCCGTCCTCGACGAACACACCACTTTGCGGGGCAGGAGAAAACCCGAAGAACTGCCTGGCGACCTTCACCACGGAGGGGTCGATTTCAACGCTGTCGATCCTGGACTGGGGAAGGATTTTTTGCAGCGTCGAAGGCATGGTTCCCCCGCCCAGGCCGATGACCAGGATTTTCGCGGGCTTGGGGTTCAGGTACAGGGCGCCCAGGAGCATCCGGGTGTAATTGAGAACCAGCGTATTGGGGGCCCCCAGCGAAATACAGCTTTGCCGCCCGGTGTTGTGGCGCGCGAACTTCATGCACCGCAGGCCCTGGTCCTCGTACACCACGATGTTGCGGTACAACGATTTTTCCTGGTAGATGTCTTGCGCCTGGGCGAGGCTACCCGCCAGTCCCGCCGCAGCCCCTGCCGCCATCAGCCATTTACGCAGCTGTCCCATGTTCGCGCCCTCCCCGGTGAAGCAACAGGCCGGCAATGCCGATGCAAAACGAAATGGCCATCATGCCCGCCAAAATCTGGTCCAGCTCGAAAAGCAGCACCAGGTAGAACGACGTCAGCAGCGTTCCCAGCGTGCTGCCCAGCGTCGAGACAAAAAACACCTTGCCGGCCACCTGCCCGCTGGTGCCCAGGCCGTCAACCAGCAGCCGCACGGCATACGGGGACACGGCGCCCGACACCGTGATGGGCAGGAAAAACAGCGCCACCGAAGCGCACAGCGCCCCGTAGCGGGGGTCGGGCACGCGGTCAAAAATGAATTCCAGGATCGCGTCGGGCGCCAGCACGCAGGGAAGCGCCGCCACCCCGGCCAGCAGCAAAATTGCGCTCAGTTTTTGCAGGCTGGGCCGGGCGGTCGAGAGCGAGCCCCCGATCAGGTAGCCGATGGACAGCGACAGCATGAACAGCGTGATGATGGCGCCCCACACATAGATGCCCGACCCGAAGTACGGCCCCATGGCCCGCCCGCCGAGCAATTCCAGCGCCATGACGAAGTAGCCTGACCAGCCGGCAAGAAGGTAGATGAAGAATTTGTAGTGGGTCATCGGATTGATCTTGACAGGAGTTTGGGCATGCCGCCATCAAGGCCATGCAGGGGCCGGTGGGGCTCAAGCACAATTGACTTCAGCAGTGCAAGAGCGCCTAAGATTATCGCCATGAGACCACTTACCCCCCACGAAGCCCGCGTGCTCGCCACGCTGATGGAAAAAGCCCGCACCGTTCCCGACAGCTATCCGCTGTCGCTCAACACCCTGGTGCTGGGCTGCAACCAGAAAACCAGCCGCGACCCGGTGATGGAGCTGACCGAATCCGAGGCGCAGGCCGCGCTGGACACTTTGAAAAAGCAAAGCCTGGTGTTCGAGGCCAGTTCCAGCCGGGTGCCGCGCTTCGAGCACAATTTCCAGCGCGGCTTCGGCGTGACCGAACCGCAGGCCGTGCTGCTGGGCCTGTTGATGCTGCGCGGCCCGCAGACGCCGGGCGAGCTGCGCCTGAACAGCGACCGCTGGTACAAATTCATGGACATTGCCAGTGTCGAGGATGCGCTGGCTGCGCTCAAGGCGCGCGGCGAAGACAGCGGCGCGCCCATGGTGGTGCAGCTGGCCCGCGCCAGCGGCATGCGTGAGCAGCGCTGGGCGCACAGGCTATGCGGCGAAACCCTGCTGGCGACCGAGCTGCACGCCGGCTCTGCGGGTGCCGAGGTCAACCGGGAAACCGAGCCGGTTACCCTGGGCCAGGCGGAACGGTTGCAACAACGTATTGAAATGCTTGAAGACCAGGTGGCGCACCTGTATAAAGAGCTGGGGCTGTCACAGGCCTGACAGCGCGGCGGGGTTGCCCGTGCTAAAAATAAGCCACTGGAGACACACGACATGGATTTAGCCTTCACCCCTGACGAGCAGGCTTTCCGCGACGAGATTCGCGCCTGGGTTCATGCCAACTTACCCGCCGACATTGCGCACAAGGTGCACAACGCCCTGCGCCTGTCCCGGGACGACATGCAGCGCTGGGCCAAGATCCTGGGCGCCAGGGGCTGGCTAGGCCACGGCTGGCCGAAGGAATTCGGCGGCCCGGGCTGGAACGCGGTGCAAAAACACCTGTTTGAAGAAGAATGCGCGCTTGCGGGCGCGCCGCGCGTCGTGCCCTTCGGCCCGGTGATGGTCGCGCCGGTCATCATGGCCTTCGGCACGCCCGAGCAGCAGCAGCGCTTTCTGCCCGGCATTGCCAGCGGCGAAGTCTGGTGGTCCCAGGGCTACAGCGAACCCGGCGCGGGCTCGGACCTGGCCTCGGTCAAGTGCAAGGCCGAACGGCAAGGCGACCAATTCATCGTCAACGGCCAGAAAACCTGGACCACGCTGGGCCAGTACGGCGAATGGATTTTTTGCCTGGTGCGCACCAGCACGGAAGGCAAGCCGCAGACCGGCATCAGCTTTTTGCTGATCGACATGAAGTCGCCCGGCGTGACCGTGCGCCCCATCAAGCTGCTCGACGGCGAGGCCGAAGTCAATGAAGTCTGGTTCGACAACGTCGCCGTGCCGGTCAACAACCTGATCGGCGAGGAAAACAAGGGCTGGACCTACGCCAAGCACCTGCTCAGCCACGAACGCACCAACATTGCCGACGTGAACCGCTCCAAGCGCGAGCTGGAGCGGCTCAAGCGCATTGCCAGGACCGAAGAAGTTTACGACGACCTGCGCTTTCGCGACGAGATCGCCAGGCTTGAAGTCGATGTGGTGGCGCTGGAAATGCTGGTACTGCGCGTGCTGTCGGCCGAAAAGTCCGGCAAGAATTCGCTCGACATCGCCGGGCTGCTGAAAATCAAGGGCAGCGAAATCCAGCAGCGCTACAGCGAACTGATGATGCAGGCGGCCGGCCCGTTCAGCCTGCCGTTCATCGAAGAGGCCATGGAAGCTGGCTGGCAGGGCGATTTCCCCGGCGGCGTGGTGGCCGATGCGCCGCTGGCCTCCAGCTATTTCAACCTGCGCAAGACCACGATTTACGGCGGATCCAATGAAGTGCAGCGCAATATCGTTGCGCAGTTCGTGCTTGGCTGAACACAGAAATTAAAGGACACGCATCATGGATTTTGATTTCACCGACGATCAGGAATCGCTGCGCGACGCGACCCGCAAATGGGTCGAAAAAGGCTACGGTTTCGAGCGCCGCACCGGCATCGTCAAGGACGGCGGATTTTCCCGCGAAGCCTACGGCGAGCTGGCCGGCCTGGGCCTGGCCGGCCTCTACATTGCAGAAGACGACGGCGGGCTGGGCATGGGGCCGGTCGAGGGCATGGTGGTCATGGAGGAGCTGGGGCGCGGCATGGTGCTGGAGCCTTTCGCGCAGACGCTGATCGCCAGCAGCCTGCTCTCCGGCTATGCGCCCGATGCGCTCAAGTCCGCCTGGCTGCCCAACATAGCCTCGGGCGAACGCCTGGTGGTGCTGGCCTACCAGGAGCGTGCGGCGCGCTACCATTTTGAAAAATGCGAGGCAACAGCGGTTGCAGCGCAAGAAGGCTATGCGCTGACCGCGACCAAAAGCATCGTGGCTGCCGGCGACCAGGCCGATGCCTTCATCGTTCCCGCCTTGGCCGACGGCCAGATGGCGCTGTTTCTGGTCGAACGGACGGCGGCGGGCGTGGCCACCCGCGGCTATGTCACGCAGGACGGCGCCCGCGCTGCCGAGGTGACGTTTGACAATTCGCCCGCCACGCTGATCACGCTGGACGGTTTGAGCGCCCTGGCGCACGGCATCGACATCGGCATTGCCGCCGTGTGCGCCGAGGCCGTGGGCGTGATGGACCGGACGTTGGCGGTCACCGTCGATTACATGAACACGCGCAAGCAGTTCGGCGTGGCCATCAGCAGCTTTCAGGCGCTGCGCCACAGCATTGCCGACATGAAGATGCAGCTCGAACTGGCCCGCTCGATGAGCTATTACGCCTCGCTCAAGCTCAACGCCCCGGCTGAAGAACGCCGCCGGGCGCTGGCGCGGGCCAAGTACCAGTTGGGCGTGTCGATGCGCTTTGTCGGCCAGCAGGCGGTGCAGCTGCATGGCGGCATCGGCGTGACCGACGAATACATCGTCAGCCATTACTTCAAGAAACTCACCCAGCTTGAAATGACTTTCGGCGACACGCTGCACCAGCTGGGCGAGGTCTCCAGCCGCATGCAGGACACGGCCGGCGTGTTTGCCTGACCTGCAGCAGCCCGTCCCCGTTAAAAAGGGCCTTCGCAGGCCCTTTTGTTTGCGCCTCGGGCACGGCTCAGCTGAGCAGGCGCGAGGATTTCGGCACATGGGCCATCAAAAACTCCATCTGGTCGGCCAGGATGCGGCGGTTGCGCAGGATGAAGTCTTCCCACAGGCTGGGCACGTAAGGCGTGTAGAGCAGCGGCATGTGCGCCTGCTCGGGCGTGCGGTTGCTCTTGCGGTGGTTGCAGGCGCGGCAGGCGGTGACCACGTTCATCCAGGTGTCCTGGCCGCGCTGGGCCAGCGGAATGATGTGCTCGCGCGTCAGGTCGTCCTCGGCGACATGGTCGGCGCAGTAGGCGCAGACATTGCGGTCGCGGATGAACAGCTTGCTGTTGGTCAGCCCCGGCACCAGCTCGAACGGATTGATGCTGGGTACCCCCTTGGTGCCGATGATGCTGTTGACATGGATGATCGACTGCTCGCCCGTGACGGCGTTGTGCCCGCCATGGAAGGTGGCGATGCGCGCGCCCATCTCCCAGCGCACCTCGTCGGCTGCGTAATGCAGCACGGCCAGTTCAAGGCTGATCCAGGCTTGGGGCAATCCCTGGGCTGATAGTTTCAGAACCTTCAAAACGAACCTCCATCCACATGCGAACACGGCGGCAGACTGTCAATGGATCAATATACAGTGAAATTGTGAGATCGGCATGAATCTGATTCCAATTGATAATTTTGCCTTCGGGCCTGAACGCTCAACCGTGGCAATGGCAGAAACGATAATCGGCTGCATGAAAATTTTTCGCGGCCACCAACACCCGCAACTCGCGCCCGAGTGTGCCCTGACCATCGGCAATTTCGACGGCGTCCACCGGGGCCACCAGGCCATGCTGGCGCTGCTGAACAGCGAAGCGCGGCACCGGGGCATTCCCAGCTGCGCCGTGACTTTCGAGCCGCATCCCCGCGACTATTTCGCCGCCCTGGCCAGGAAGCCCGACCTGGCGCCTGCCCGCATCGCCACCCTGCGCGACAAGCTGGGCGAACTGGGCGGCTGCGGCGTCGACCAGTGCGTGGTGCTGCCGTTCAACGCGCGCCTGGCTTCGCAGCCGGCCGAGGCCTTCATCCAGGACGTGCTGGTGAACAGCCTGGGCGCCCGGTATGTGCTGGTGGGCGATGATTTTCGCTTCGGCGCCAAGCGCAGCGGCGACTACGCCCTGTTGGGCGCAGCCGGCGCAGCGCATGGCTTTGACGTGGCCCGCATGAACAGCTACGAAGTCGGCGCAAGCCGGGTCTCCAGTTCCGCCGTGCGCGAAGCGCTGGTGCAGGGCGACATGGCGCGGGCGGCCAGCCTGCTGGGCCGGCCCTATAGCATTTCGGGCCATGTGGTGCACGGGCGCAAGCTGGGGCGCGACCTGGGTTTTCGCACGCTCAACCTGCGCTTTTCGCACTGGAAACCCGCGGCCAGCGGCATTTTTGCGGTGCTGGTGCATGGGCTGGACGCCGCGCCGCTCCCTGGCGTGGCCAACCTGGGCATTCGGCCTTCGCTCGACCCCGGCGACATCAACGGCGGCCGGGTGCTGCTGGAAACGCACTGCCTGCGCTGGCCCGCCAGCCTGGGCGCGGAAGGCGCATACGGTAAAATCATTCGCGTGGAACTGATACATAAACTGCACGACGAATTGAAATACGACGGCCTTGAAAGCCTCAAAACCGGCATTGCCCGGGACTGCGGCGATGCGCAGGCTTTCTTTGCGTCGATGCACCTGGAAACGACCCGCCAGACCACGCGCGACCGAATTTAGACGACCTCGCCGCCTTTGCCTTCGCCCATTGCCCCGCGAACGGCTTCTCTCCCCGCCCCCGATCCCCGGCTTTGCCCCTTCAGGCCGCCGTCCCAAAGCGCCACCAAAGTAACCCATGCTTGACACAAAAACCGATTACCGCAGCACCCTGAACCTGCCTGACACGCCGTTCCCCATGCGCGGCGACCTGCCCAGGCGCGAGGCGGGGTGGACCCAGCAATGGGAAGACAAGGGCATTTACAAAAAGCTGCGCGCCGCCCGCTGCGGGGCTGAAAAGTTCGTGCTGCACGACGGCCCGCCCTACGCCAACGGCCAGATCCACATCGGCCACGCGGTCAACAAGGTGCTGAAAGACATGATCGTCAAGGCGCGCCAGCTCAAGGGCCTGGACGCGGTGTACGTGCCGGGCTGGGACTGCCACGGCCTGCCGATTGAAAACGCGATTGAAAAGCTCCACGGCCGCAGCCTGCCGCGTGACGAGGTGCAGGCCAGGAGCCGGGCCTTCGCCACCGAGCAGATCGCCGGCCAGATGGCCGACTTCAAGCGCCTGGGCGTGCTGGCCGAGTGGGACAACCCGTACCGCACGATGGATTTTGGCAATGAAGCAAATGAAATCCGCGCCTTGAAACGCATCATCGAGCGCGGCTTTGTGTACCGGGGCCTGAAGCCGGTGTACTGGTGTTTCGACTGCGGCTCGTCGCTGGCCGAGTTCGAGATCGAATACGCCGACAAGAAGTCGCAGACGCTGGATGTGGGTTTCAAATGTGCCGAGCCTGAAAAACTTGCCGCTGCGTTTGGCCTGGAAGCACTCGCCAAGGATGCATTCGCCGTCATCTGGACCACCACCGCATGGACCATCCCGGCCAACCAGGCGCTGAACCTGAACCCGGAACTGGACTACGCGCTGGTCGATACCGAGCGCGGCCTGCTGCTGCTGGCCGCCGTGCTGGTCGAGAAATGCCTGGCGCGCTTTGAGATGACCGGCACGGTCATCGCCACCACGCCCGGCAAAAACCTGGCGCTGCTCAACTTCATGCACCCGCTGCATGACGTGGATGCGGGTTACCGCCGCCTGAGTCCGGTGTTCCTGGCCGACTACGCCACCGCCGACGACGGCACCGGCATCGTGCATTCGTCGCCAGCCTATGGGGTGGAAGACTTCAACTCCTGCATCGCCAACGGCATCGGCAAGGACGACATCCTGAACCCGGTGCAGGGCAACGGCCGTTATGTCGACGAGCTGCCGCTGTTTGGCGGGCTCAACATCTGGAAGGCCGCGCCGCTGGTGATCGACGCGCTGCGCGAAGCCGGCCGCCTGTTTGCCACCGAAACCATCACCCACAGCTACCCGCACTGCTGGCGCCACAAGACGCCGGTGATCTACCGCGCCGCCGCCCAGTGGTTTATCCGCATGGATGCGGAAACGCCGGGAACGCAAGGGGTTTTCGCCAGCGACAAGGCCGATAAAACTTTGCGCCAGCTGGCCCTGGCCGCGATCGAGGAAACCCGTTTCTACCCGGAAAACGGCAAGCTGCGCCTGCAAAACATGATTGCCGGCCGGCCCGACGGGGGCATCAGCCGCCAGCGCAACTGGGGCGTGCCGCT
>JAQGMZ010000033.1 GCA_028292045.1 Polaromonas sp.
CACGACGCCGGCCCAGCCTGAAAAGGAATGAAACCTGGCCACCACGAGGGTGTAGACGAACAGGCCGATCACGATGGAAGGCGCTGACAGCAAGATGTCATTGACGAAGCGGGTAATGGTCGCCAGCACGCCTTTGGTGTTGTATTCGGCCAGGTAAATGCCGGCCATGATGCCGATCGGGGTGCCCACGAAGGTCGCCAGCGTCACCATCAGGAACGAGCCGTAGATGGCATTGGCAATGCCGCCTTCCTCGTTGGGCGCAGGCGTCATTTCGGTGAAGGTTGCCAGGGCAATTCCGCCGATTCCCAGCCGGACGGTTTCCCACAGGATCCAGAACAGCCAGAACAGGCCGAAAGCCATGGCTGCGAGGGAAAGCACCAGCGCCACCCGATTGACCCGCTTGCGCTGGGCAAACCTGGCCAGGCGCGCGGCATGCGCTGCGGGTTGCATCACGGCGCTCATGTCTTGGCTCCTTCGTTTTTCTGCAGCTGCGCCAGCAGCAGCTTGGACAGCGACAGCACCACGAAAGTGATGAAAAACAGCACCAGGCCCAGGTAGATCAACGAAGCCTGGTGCAGCCCTTCGCCCGCCTCGGCGAACTCATTGGCCAGCGCAGAGGTGATGCTGTTGGCCGCCTGGAACAAACTCAGCGAATCGAGCTGGTTGAAGTTGCCGATGACAAAGGTCACCGCCATGGTCTCGCCCAATGCGCGCCCCAGCCCGAGCATGATGCCGCCCATGACACCCGCCTTGGTGTAGGGCAGCACCACCGTCGAAACCACTTCCCAGGTGGTCGCCCCCAGGCCGTAGGCGGACTCTTTCAGCAATACCGGCGTGACCTCGAACACATCGCGCATCACCGAGGCGATGAACGGGATGATCATGATTGCCAGGATGATGCCGGCCGACAGGATGCCGATGCCCACCGGCGGTCCGGAAAACAGCGCGCCCAGGTAAGGCACTTCGCTGAACATGGCCTGCAGCGGCTGCTGCACATAAGTCGCCAGGATGGGACCGAACACCAGCAAGCCCCACATGCCATAGACAATGGAAGGAACGGCGGCCAGCAATTCGATAGCCGTGCCGAGCGGCCGCTTGAGCCAGGCCGGTGAGAGTTCTGTCAGGAACAGGGCAATGCCGAAACTGACCGGCACGGCAATAAGCAGCGCAATAAATGACGTGGCGAGCGTCCCGTAAATCATCACCAGCCCGCCGTATTCGTTTTGCACCGGGTCCCAGACGCTGCTGGTCAGAAAACCGAGACCGTACTTGCTGATGGCCGGCCAGGCGCCGACAACCAGCGAGGCGAGAATGGCAATCAGCAAGCCCAGCGTCAGCAGGGCCGCGGCCAGCGCCAGCCAGCCGAAGATTCGGTCAGGCAGCGGGCTGCGTTTTACGGGGTTCACAGGAGGGGGGGTAGACATGGCTCGGCCGTTCGCTTTGTCCGGAAACTCAAAAGCGGCCCGGCTTGCCGGAAGTGTAGAGGACACGAAGTGGAAACCCCAAGGTTGGAAACTGACGCACGCAGTCTGAAATCCGGCAACTTCTTGCGGGGCTTATTTGAAAGCGACGGATTTGCCTGAGCCGTCCTTGATGTCTGCCCACGCTTTTTCAACGATCAGTTTGACATTCGCCGGCATGGGCACATAGTCCAGCGCATCGGCGGTCTGGTCGCCATTCTTGTAGGCCCATTCGAAAAACTTGAGCGATGCAGTAGCCTGGGCCGGCTTGTCCTGGACCTTTTGCATCAGGATGAAGGTGGCGCCCGTGATGGGCCAGGCGTCCTTGCCGGGCTGCTCGGTCAGGATCTGGTAGAAACTCTTGGACCACTCGGCACCGGCCGCTGCCGCCTTGAATGTCGTGTCTTCGGGCGACACGAAATTGCCGGCAACGTTTTTCAGTTGGGCAAAGGCCATCTTGTTTTGCTTGACATAGGCATATTCGACATAGCCAATCGAATTGGGCAGGCGCGCCACGAAAGCGGCCACGCCCTCGTTGCCCTTGCCGCCTGCGCCCACCGGCCAGTTCACCGCCGTGCCCTCGCCCACCTTGGATTTCCACTCTGCATTAGCCTTGCTCAGGTAATTGGTGAAGATGAAGCTCGTGCCCGACCCGTCAGCGCGGCGCACCGGTGCAATGGCCGCGTCAGGCAATGCCAGCGCGGGGTTGAGAGCCTTGATGGCGGGGTCCGTCCACTTGGTGATCTTGCCCAGGTAAATATCGCCCAGCACCTGGCCGCTCAGCTTCAGCTGTCCGGAGGCAATGCCCTTGATATTGACGACTGGCACGACGCCGCCAATCACGGTGGGAAATTGCATCAAACCTTTTTTGGCCAGCTCCTCGTCCTTCAGGGGTGCATCTGAAGCGCCGAAGTCAACGGTCTTGGCTTCGATCTGGCGCAAGCCGGCGCCGGAGCCCACCGACTGGTAATTGATCTTCACGCCGGTCGCCTTGTTGTAGTCAGCAGCCCACTTGGAATAGAGGGGCGCCGGAAAGCTCGCACCTGCGCCGGTCACGTCTTGGGCTGCCGACAGTGTGGCAAACGACATCAGGGCCGCACCCAGGGTCACGGACATCGAAGCTTTGATCGCAAATTTCATCAGAACACCTTTACGGTTGGTAAGAAAGATGTCATCACTTTAAGGGCGTTATGTGACACGGATATGACAGGAAAACTGCATTTCAAAAGATTCAAAGCCTTTGCTGCATCAGGCCATCCACCATCCGCGCCTTCAGAAAACTTGTCATAAATCGGTCATCAAACTTGCCTACGCTTGCGGCTGCTCAGCCTGTTGTTCAGTCATTCCGGAGATTTTCATGCTTAAACGCACTTCCATTTTTTTGCTGACCGCCATCGCGGCGGCTGCCTTGTTGTCTGGCTGCGCCACACCCATGAGGCCAGTTTCAGTGACGGACACCCTGGCATTGCAGCCGGAGCTTTCCACCTTGCGGGGCCTGGTTGTCAAGGCCGGCCTGGCCGATACGCTCAAGGGTCCGGGCCCGTTGACCGTGTTTGCTCCGAGCAACGAAGCGTTTGCCAAAGTGCCTGCCAAAACCATGGAAGGCCTGGCCAATGACCCGGCACGGCTCAAGGCCGTACTGGCCTACCACGTCCTGCCCGCTCTGGTGAGAGTGGCCGATGTCAGGAACGGCAACAGCAAGACCGTCCATGGCGCCAACCTGGCGCTGTCGCGGGCCGGCGATTTTGTGACTGTTGAAGACGCGCTGGTGCAAACGCCCGATATTTCGGCAAGCAATGGCGTGGTTCACATCATCGATAGCGTTCTCTTGCCGCCCGCCACCCGTTAAATGCCGCAGGGCTTTGCTTGCGACAGCCTTGGCCTCGATCCATGAATGCGCCATGCGCCATTTGAAAAAGCTTGATTTGCTTTTCATTCAATAGCTACTCGGCGCATGCCAGAGCGGCCTAAAAACATGCCATTGCCTTCTTCAATCCATAATCGCCGCCGCTGGCTGCAGCGCGCCAGCGCGTTGACAGCAGGCGGCCTGCTTTCCCCAGCAGGCTGGGCTCAGCCCGGCAAGCTGGCGGCATCAACCCGAAGACTGACGGTCGCGCAGCTGGTGGATGTGTCCGAGTCCCAGCAAGATGTATCGAAGGATTTTCTGATCGGCTCCCGTGCCGCCTGGCAAGACATCAATTCCCGTGGCGGGGTTCGGGGGCAGGCGGTGACGCACCTTGCGCTGGAAACCAACGGCACCCCCGCCAGCGTGCGCCTGGGCCTGGATGAAGCCCTGGGCAATCCGGCCTGCGTGGTCCTGTCAGGCAGCGCGGGCGATCTGCTGGCCAGCCAGGTAGCGGCCCTGACGCGCGGCCAGACCATCGCCCACGCCGCACCCTGGCTGCAAAACTCCACGCTTGATCTGGGTGACAACACGTTTCCTATTTTTGCCGCCCGGCGGGAACAAATGGGCCATGCGTTCAAGACCCTGGCGGTCATGGGCGTGAAAACCCTGGGTGCGGTGTATGCCAGCAGCCGGGACCATGCCGCCCACCACGAGGAAGTCGAACGCATTGCAGCGAGCATGCAGTTTCAGTTGAAGTCTTACCAGGCTGGGGCCGATGCCCGCATTCTCGGCCAGAAGCTGACTGCGGACACGCCTGCAATCCTGCTGTTCATCGGCGGAACGCCGGAACTGGCGCAATTTACCCTGGGTCTGGAAAAACAGTCGCGCCAGCGCTACATCGTTGCCCTGGCGGATGTGAACCTCCAGACCCTGATGCAGATGGGCGCAGCGCGCAACACCCCGGTGATTGCCACCCAGCCTGTGCCGATGGTCAATGCCAGCCTGCCGGTGGTCAGGCAGTACCGCGACACCCTGGCCCGGCTGTTTGACGAACCGCCCACGCCGCACAGCCTGGCCGGCTTCATTGCCGCCCGGTACACGTTTGACATCCTCAACGACATCGAAGCCCCCCTGACGCGCCAAAATGTGCTGGCCCGGTTTCAAAAGCGCAGCAGCGTGGATGTGGGCGGTTATCGCATTGCCTACAACGCCCAGGGACAGGGCAGCGCCTATGTCACGCAAAGCATGATGACGCTCGACGGCCGGCTGGTCGGCTGAGCAATGCCCGCGTTCAAGCGTGCAGCGCGCCAATGCTATGCTGAGATTCAATCAAGAAACTCAGACATGCAAAACGGAACACTGCTTGCCGCTGTGGACTTAGGGTCCAACAGCTTTCGCCTTGAAATTGGCCATCTCGACCACGGGCGCATACGCAGAACGGAGTACCTTAAGGAAACCGTTCGCCAGGGCAACGGGCTGGACCTGGACAGAAACCTCACCCTCGACGCCATGCAGCGCGGCTGGGACTGCCTGGCCCGGTTCGGCGAGCGCCTGGCCGGATTCGAGGCCGCGCAGGTCCGCGCTGTGGCCACCCAGACCCTGCGCGAAGCCCGCAACCGCGAGGAGTTCCTGTCGCGCGGCCAGCAAATTCTGGGTTTTCCGATCGATGTCATTTCCGGCCGGGAAGAAGCGCGCCTGATCTACCAGGGCGTTGCCCACTTGCTGCCGCAGTCTGAAGAACGCCGCCTGGTGGTGGACATCGGAGGGCGTTCCACCGAATTGATCCTGGGCCAGGGGCTTGAAGCGCGGACCCTGGAGTCATACCGGCTCGGCAGCGTGACCTGGTCGATGCGCTACTTCCCCGACGGGCAGTTCAATCCGCGTTCATTCGAGATTGCCGAGATTGCCGCCAAGGCGGTCCTGGACGAAGTGGTCAACACCTACCGCTCGGACGCCTGGGATGTGGCCTACGGCTCATCGGGAACGATCGGCGCCGTGGGCGAGGTGCTGACCGCCGCAGGCTGGCCTGCGGGCATGGTGACGCTGGAAGGGCTGGACTGGCTGGTCGACCGGCTGCTGAAGGCGCAAAGCGCGGAACGCCTGAAGATCGAAGGCATGAAGGAAGACAGGCGTGCGGTCATAGGCGGCGGCATCAGCGTGCTTCGGGCAGTGTTTGACCTGCTGCACATCAAGCAGATGGAAGTGGCCCAGGGCGCATTGCGCAACGGCGTGCTCCACGACCTGGTGGAACGCGACCAGAACCTGACCGATCTGCGCGCTGCCAGCGTGCAGCGGCTGGCGCTTAACTTCAACACCGATGCCGCACAAGCCGAACGCCTGAGCAACGTGGCCCAGCACCTTTTCATGCTGGGCAGCAAAAGCATGCCGCGTCCTGAATCGGAACGCTCCAGGCGCAAGCTGGCCTGGGCCGCGCAGCTTCATGAAATCGGCTCGCAGATTTCGCACAGCGACTACCACAAGCATGGCGCCTACATTCTCGACAATTCGGACGCGCCAGGCTTTGCAGCCCACGAACTGCACCGCCTGAGCCTGCTGGTGCTGGGACACCGCGGCAAATTGCGCAAACTAGAAGCCGACTTTGAAGACCGGGTATTTGTTCAGCAACTGCTGTGTCTGCGCCTGGCCGTGATTTTGTGCCACGCCCGGCGCGACCCTGACCTCAAGGGCCTGTCATTCGACTGGGAAGCCGAGCCGGGCCGGCAATTTACCCTGAATTGCCGTCCGGGCTGGTCGGAAGCCTTTCCGCAATCTGCCCATCTGCTGCGGGAAGAAGTGCTCGCATGGCAAAAAACGGCCTGGTCCCTGTTGATTGCAGAGCTATGAATGAGTGGCATCCGTCTGAATTAATCGTATAAACTGTATAAATCATTAATTGAGGAATACAGCCATGGCCACCACACCGCAACCCATCGATTCAACAACCCCTGCAACTTCCGCCGTCGCCTTGCCGGCGTTGAATAACGCTCCAGCCACGACATCACCCGCCCCTGCAAAATCAAAAGCCGTTCCAGCGAAACGCACCCGTGCCTCTGTGCAAAAAGCGGTCGTGCCGGCTGCGCCAGCGCCAAAACCGGCGGTGAAACCCCCGGTTGCCCGCAAAGCAGCCGTCAAGAAAGTTGCAGCCAAAGCAGTGCCGCTGGCGGCGCCAAAACCTGCGCCGTCCCCCGTCATCGCCAAGCCCGTCATCGCCAAGCCGGTCATCAAGCCCCTGGCAAAAGCCGCTGCACTGCCCGAAGCAGGCAAAAAGACACTTCCTGCAAAAGTAAAAAAAGACAGGCTGGTCCGCGACAGTTTCACCATTCCAAAAACTGAATTTGCCGTGCTGGAGGATTTGAAGCAGCGTTCTGCCGTGCTGGGGCGTCCTGTCAAAAAGAGCGAACTTCTGCGCGCAGGCATCAAGTTGCTGGCCAGCTTGTCGAACGACGCCTTGCTTTCAGCGCTGGCCAGGGTGCCAACCATCAAGACCGGACGGCCGCTGCTTAAATCCTAAGCGTCAAATTACGGCTGGTAGCGCCCGCATCAAAGCATTTCAGGCGTCTGGACGGTGACGACGACCGTTTCAAGTCGCCCTTCGCGTTCACGGGTGCGCAGCCACCACAGCGCACCTTTCTTGAGCGCGCACTCGCTCTCCTGAAAACCCATCAGCTGCGCAATGGTTTGTCCCAGGGTGGGTTGGTGCCCTATCACCAGCATGGGCAGCTTGCTCATGGGCCATTGCACCACTTCCAGCAATTGCGCCGGTGTCGACCCAGGCAGCAGTTCCTCGCGAAGCCTGTACTTGCGCCCGAGCACCAGGGCGGTTTGTTCACAGCGTCGGGCCGGGCTCGCCGCGATGCGAAAACTTCCCGACAACCGCCTGTCCAGCCATTCGGCCATGCGGGCCGCCTGTTTTTCTCCGCGCGGGGTCAGCTTGCGCGCCAGATCGCTCTGCACGTCCGCCGTTGATTTCAAAATCTCTTCGGCTTCGGCGTGGCGCCACAAGATCAGGTCCATGGTTGGCGTTACCTTTCGCGCAGTTTGGAGGCCGAATAGCGCGCCATCAGGGCGGCTTGCGCCCCATGGCGCTGCGCCGGATCAGTCGGTTTTACACGCGCATAGCTGCCGTTGGGCTGCAGGTCCCAGGCGTCGCGCCCGTCGTGCAGGTAAGCCACCAGGCATTCGTCAATGAGACGCTGCCGAAGTACCGGGTCGGTGACCGGCCATGCCAGCTCAACCCGGCGCAGCATGTTGCGGTTCATCCAGTCGGCACTGGACAGGTACAGGGTGTCGTCTTTTTCCACCCGGAAGTAAAACACGCGTGAATGCTCCAGGAACCGGCCAATCACCGAGCGAACCCGGATGTTGTCGGTCACGCCGGGAACCTGCGCCGGCAGCATGCAGGCGCCGCGCACGATCAGGTCGATCCTGACGCCGCACTGCCCTGCCCTGACCAGGGCCAGAATCAGGTCTTCGTCGGTCAGGGCGTTGGTCTTGACCACGATGCGGGTGTCTTTTCCCCGCAGCGCGGCTTGCGCGAGCGCATCAATTTTTTCCAGCAGCCTGGTGTGCAGCTGAAACGGCGCCAGCAGCAGGCGATTCAGCTTGGGCAAACGGCTGTGGCTGGCCAGGTGCACAAACACATGGTCAATGTCCGACGTCAGCAGCGGATCGGCCGTGAGGTAGCTGATGTCCGTGTACAGGCGGGCCGTGCCGGGGTTGTAGTTGCCGGTCGAAAGATGGGCGTAGCGCACCAGCCGCCTGCCTTGCCTGCGGGTCACCAGCAGCATTTTGGCGTGGGTTTTCAGGCCCATCACGCCATAGACCACCTGCGCGCCAATGGATTCGAGCATTTCTGCCCAGTTGATGTTGGCCTCTTCGTCAAAACGCGCTTTCAGTTCGACCACGACCGTGACTTCCTTGCCGCGCCGCACCGCTTCGCGCAGCAGCAGCATCAACTCCGAATCAGCGCCCGTGCGGTAAATGGTCTGCTTGATCGCCAGCACCTTGGGGTCATTCACGGCTTCGCGCAGAAAGGCCAGAACGCCGTCAAAGCTTTCGAAAGGCTGGTGGATCGAGACATCGCCCTGCTGGAGCCGCTCAAAAAAGGACTGTCCGGGCTGCAGTTGCCGGGGATAACACGGCTTGTGCCGGGGAAACAGCAACTGGGGGTCATTGACCAGATCGACCAGTTGCGTCAGGCGGACCAGGTTCACCGGACCGGGCACCCGGTACAGGGCCAGCGCAGGCAGGTTGAACTGGGTCAGCAAGAAGCCGGAGAGAAATTCAGAGCAGCCGGCTGACACTTCCAGCCTTACCGCCTGGCCGTAGTGCCGCTGCTCAAGGCCCAGGCGCAGGGCCGTTCGAAGATTTTTTACATCGTCCTCATCCACTTCCAGGTCGGAATGGCGGGTGACGCGAAACTGTGAAAACTCGCCCACTTTGCGGCCCGGGAACAGGTCGGCCAGATGCGCCCGGATGACGCTGGACAGCGACAGAAAAAGCCGGCCTTCTCCACCGCCCCGGTGAGTCATGGGAATGAGGCGCGGCAGAACCCGCGGCACTTTGACAATGGCGATTTCATTTTCACGGCCAAAGGCATCGCGCCCGCCAAGCCGGACGATGAAGTTGAGCGACTTGTTGGCAACCTGCGGAAACGGGTGCGACGGGTCCAGCCCGACAGGCACCAGGAGCGGGCGCACTGCACGCTCAAAATACGCCCTGACCCAGCGCCGCTGCAGCGCATTGCGCTCGCCGTGCGAAACAATGCGAATGCCCTGACGCCCAAATGCGGGCAGCAGTTCATCGTTGTACAAGGCGTACTGGCGCGCCACCATGTCGTGCGCTATGCCCGAAATGGCTTTGAAGGATGCGGCTGTGCAAGTGCCTTTTTGCTCGCTGCCCTCGAAGGCCGTCAGGTGGGAAACAGCGCGGACTTCAAAGAACTCGTCAAGGTTGGACGACACGATGCACAAAAAGCGCAGCCGCTCCAGGAGAGGCACGTCGTCACGCCGCGCCCAGTCGAGCACCCTTTCATTGAATGCCAGAATGCTGCGGTCACGGTCAAGAAACGTGATGGGCACCACAGCCGGCAAAGGGACGACAGGTGAAGTGGAATTCGGCAAGGATGAGCTTTACAGTCAAAAACAAGCAGTATTTTTACAGCGGACTTGTGACACCGGCATGACAACCGCCTGTTAATTATTCGCAGCCCTGCAGGCCATGGCAAATCAATGCCGGGGCCATAAGCAAACACCTATTTAACCAGGCGGTTTGCGCATAGTTTTATGCACTGGCCATTCCTGTTTCAACGTGATTTTTGCTGCGCATCCCGGGAAATTGAAGAAAGCGTAGCACGCGTGGTGATGACTTCGGGGTCCAGCGTCACTTCGATCAGCGTGCCTTCGGTGCGGTTGATGGCAGCCAGCAGCTCAGCTTCGAATTCGTCCGTGCGGGTGATGCGCACGCCCGCATAACCGTATGCGCGCGCCAGCGCCGCAAAATCGGGGTTCTGGAGGTGCGAGCCGCTCTGATGCAGGGGATACTGCTTTTCCTGGTGCATGCGGATGGTGCCGTACATGCCGTTGTTGAGCAGCACGATGATGGTTTTAGCGCCATGCTGCACCGCCGTGGCGAGTTCCTGGCCGTTCATCAAAAAATCGCCATCGCCTGCAATAGTGAAGACCAGGCGCCCGGTGGTGATGGCGGCCGCAATGCCCGCCGGCACGCCGTAGCCCATGGCCCCGACGGTGGGCGCCAGCTGGGTCTTGTGCCCCTTGGCCAAGCCATGGTGCCGGTAAAAGCGATGAATCCAGCTGGCAAAATTTCCAGCCCCGTTGGTCAGCACCGCATCGGGCGGCAGATGTTTTTGCAGCAGCCCGACGATCACCGGCATGTCGATGTCGCCCGGCAATGCCTGTGGTTGCAGGTTGGCCAGGTAGTCTTCATGGGCCGCAGCCGTCCAGGCTTCCCACGGCACGGACACGGGCGCGGTCAGCACTTCAAGCGATCGGGCGGCGGCATTCATGGTGGCGTTGATCGCCAGGTCCGCCTGAAAGACACGGTTCAGTTCCTCGGCGCTGGCATGGACATGCACCAGTTTTTGCCTGGGCCGTGGTGCTTCAATCAGGCTGTAGTTGCCGGTCGTCATTTCACCCAGGCGCGGACCGATGGCAATGATCAGGTCGCTGGCCTTGACGCGGGCCGCCAGCCGGGGGCTCAGGCCGATTCCGACGTCGCCGGCGTACAGCGGATGGTGGTTGTCGAAGGTGTCCTGGAAGCGAAAGGCGTTGCCCACCGGAAGCTTCCAGTTTTCAGCAAAGCGCTGCAAGGCCTGAGCCGCCTGCGGTGTCCACCCGCCTCCGCCGGCAATGATCAGCGGCTGCCTGGAAGCCAGCAGCATTTCGCGCAACGTGCGCAAGGCGCCGGGGTCGCTCCAGGCCTGGACGGCTTCTACCCGGGGCAAAGGCCGGGCGGAGGTCATCCGGGTCAGCATGTCTTCGGGCAGCACCAGCACGACCGGGCCGGGTCGGCCGTTCATGGCGGTGGCAAAGGCGCGCGCCACATATTCAGGAATGCGGTCCGCATCGTCGATGCGCTCGACGCGCTTGGCAAAGCCGCGGGTGGAGGGGCCGAAAAAGCTTGAGTAGTCGACCTCCTGAAAAGCCTCCCGGTCACGGCAGTCGCTGGCCACGTCGCCGACCAGCAGCACCATGGGCGTGGAATCCTGAAAAGCGGTGTGCACGCCGATGGACGCATTGGTGGCGCCCGGACCGCGCGTGACCATGCACACCCCCGGGCGGCCCGTCAATTTTCCGTGCGCCTCGGCCATGAAGGCTGCGCCGCCTTCCTGCCGGCATGTAATGAACTGGATCTGGTCCCGCCGCGCATGCAACCCGTCCAGCACGGCCAGGTAACTTTCCCCGGGAACGCCAAATGCATGACTGACGCCCTGGGCCAAAAGGCAATCGACTAGAAGGTGGCCGGCAAGTTGTGAATTCATGCGTTCATTGTGCCCGTTGCATTGCACGCAACGGCCGGCAGGGTCCACTGCAATGCCACTAACTTTTCATGGCTACTCGGGGGTCGCGGTGTCCGCATCGGAGCCGCCATCCTCCAGCGCCTGCCGGGCCAGTTCCTCATCGCTCAGGGGCGGCGCGTTTTCGAGGGCGGCCAGTTCTTCAAGCAGCGCCTCTTCGGCAGGCTCATGCCCGAGCAGCACTTCCTCGATGCGCTGGGTGAACGTCTCGGCATGAATGGCTTCGGGGCCGCTGGTCGCGGGTGGAAACTTGTCGGCCAGGTCGGCCATGACGGCGTCGGATTTTTCTTCCACCCAACGCACAAAGTCGTTGCCGGGGGGTGTTTGCGATGCGGCCATGTAAGTCTCCTGGAGTTGAGTGTGAGGCCGGCTGAGCCAGCTCTGCCAGTCAATGTACGCCTGCCCGCCCGGCAGTGCAAGGCGTGAGGCAGTTGCCCGCGTTGCCCGAATCTGGAGTTACTGCGCCAGGGCGGACAACGGCGGGGGCGGCGAAGGCTGCGCAGACGGTGGAGCCAGTGGATCGGGGCCCAGCGGCAACGCTTCCCTTAGCACCAGGCCTGCAGGCTTGACCAATGAAATCTCGGCCTCCCGCAGGCGCCGGAGCATGTCGAACAGCAAGGCGCTGCGAACGCCATAAGCGGCGCGGGGCGAGTTGACGAAAGCGGTGGCGTTGAACACCATGCCGCTGCTGTCGATGCTGTCGAGCTGCACCGTGGCCGCTGGGGTTTTCAGCACATCGGCATGGCCGGCGAAGGCGTCCAGAATCAAGCTGCGTACCTGGTCGGCGTCGGCTGCCATCGGCACGGGCAGCAATATCTTGACAAGCCCCATCGGGTTTGCATGCGTGACATTGCGCACCGTCTTGGTAATGAATTCCGAGTTGGGAACAATCACGGTGGAATGGTCGCCCATCTGAATTTCAGTGGCGCGCACGTTGATACGCCGAATGTCGCCTTCTATGCCGCCCAGCGACACCCAGTCGCCCACCTTGACCGGTTTTTCAGCCAGCATGATGATGCCCGAAACGAAGTTCTGCACCACCGCCTGCAGGCCAAAGCCAATGCCCACGGACAAGGCGCTTGCCACCCAGGCAACCCGTTCCAGCCCAATGCCGACCGCGGCAAGTCCCATGGACAGGGCGAGCAGGTTGCCCGCGTAGGCAAACAGCGTGGCTGTCCAGACCTGCATGCCGGCATCGAGCGAAGTGGTTGGCAGAAAATCTTCTTTCAGCCAGCGCCTGACAATCCGAACCACGAACAGGCACAGGATGATGACCAGCGCCGCCTGCAGCACCGACGCCGGGAGAATCTCAAATGCGCCGATTGAAATGCCCTGGTGCAGCTTGTCGGCCCGCTCGAACAGCTCAGAAGGCCCTTCGCCGAACGGTGCCAGCAGGAGCATCAATGCAATGGCCACCACCAGCAGCCGGCCAATGCCCGACAACAAAACAGCCGCTTGCGCGCGCACGCTCGTGAACCGGGAGCCAGGCAAGCCGGCCGTTGAATCGGTGCTGCCTTTGTTTGCTTCAGCAACGCCTGGCTGCGGGCTCAGCAGCGTGCTGAAGCCATCGTCAACGAGTACCGCCAGCAGGTAGGCAGAGCCCAGCACAGTGGCGATCCAGGCCATCTGGTGTACGACAAAGCTGCCCAGGGCCACGTAGCCCAGCAACAAGGCCAGCAGGCTGCCGGCCACGCCCAGCCAGGCCAGGCCCAGCACCGTGGTCAGCCACAGCGGGCTGGGCGGCCAGCTGGCGGCCAGTTCAGGGTCGGTAAGCGCCCGCTGGCGCGCCAGGTTGCCTTGCAGCAGGCCTACGCCGATGGCAATGCCCATGGCCAGCGCAACGATGCAATCGCTTGCCACGGTGGTGATCAGGCTGGCATTGATCTGGGCAGTGAGCTGCACGGCCACCCAGGTCAGCACAATGAGCAGTGCCAGGAAGGGCGGCAGCCAGCGCAGCTTGAGCGCCACCGCATCGGGCAGTTGCAGCAGCCGCCATGACGGACGGTCGGGCAGCAGTAGCGCATGGCCGAGACCGACCACATAAGCGCCAAAACTGATCACGCCCACCAGCTGGCCCGCCATAGGCATGACCGTTGGCGGCAAGCGCACGACCCACACCAGCCCCAGATAAACCACTTGCGCCATCAGGCCCGCCGTTGCCGCCGGCAGCAGCACCCGGGCCCAGGCAAGCAATGAACGGCGAAGCCGGCCCGGCGGAACCCGGGTGGTCGCCAGCCGCAAAAGAACACGGCCCGCCCAGACATGCAGGAACGCCAGGAGCAGCAACACCGCACCCACGCCAAACCAGACCCTGGCGCCGCTGGCCTGCGCTGAAACGGCCACAGCGTTGAAGACGCGGCTGGCCCGCAGCAGGTCGCCGGGAATGTCCGTTTTCAGTTCAGCCCAGAACAGCTTGCTCAGGATGGACGACGTGCGTTCGCCCAGCCTGGCCTGGAATTCAGAGCGCCGCAAGGCCGAGATTTCACCTGCCGTCTGCTCGCTTTCCACCGACAGCAGTTTGGCCCGCTTGAACTGAGCGTCCAGTTCGGCCCGCGCCTTGTTGAGCTGGCTGCGCAGCAACACCACATCGGGCGCCTCGGTCTGTCCCGGCGCAACAATTCCCAGCTCGGAAAGCCGCTCCTGAAGACTGGCCAGTTGCGGCTCCAGCAGCGCAGCCTCGGCGTCGGCTTGGGCACCGGCGCTGAGCACCTGGGCACGCAGTGAGACCAGGTCGGCTTCCTCTGCATTCGGGCTGTCAAGGATTTTTCTGGCCTGGTCGATTTGCGCGCGCGCAGAGTCCAGCGACGTGTTGATGCTGTCTGGCTGGGCATGGGCGCACAGCGCAATCACCCCCATCAGCAAACCAGCCACCAGGCCCCGCAAGCATTGGCCAGCGCCAGTAAGCCGAACATGGCGCCCGGCTTGGAGGAATAAGAGTTTCAAAAATCTTGGGAGGGCAATGCGCATCAGAAAACAGCAACGCTGGCGCGCGGCATGCTGGAGTCGAAGGGACTGCCATCATAGAGGCCCGTTGACAACGGCCCCGCAGCCCAACCGTTCAGGCGCTGGCCAACATGGTGCGCCGCACCCGCCGCACATTGAAAGCGCTGGCAATCAGCACGGCCTGCATCAGCGCCAGCCCCAGCAAGACGCCCCGGAACTGGCCGTGGTCCATCATGGCGCCAAAAACCAGCGGCGACACCGCCTGGCCAATGTCCAGTCCCGCGTAAACCACACCATAGACGCGCCCTGAGGCATGTTCAGGCGTTGACCGCTTGACCAGCAGATCGCGCGACGGGCCGGCAATGCCGGAGACAAACCCCATCAGGCCGAACAGCACGGGAACCAACACTGGCGGCGGGCTGCCCAGGGCCAGCACGAGCGCCAATGCTGCAGCCAGGCCAAAACCGATGCCCACGATGCGCTCGCAGCGCGAAGGATCGGTGGCCAGGAACCCACCCAGCACCATGCCGCCGGCCGCGCACAGCATATAAACCGTCAGGCATGTGGCGACCAGTGTCAATGGCATGCCATGCAGCTGGCGAGCGGCCTCAGGGGCAAAGGCCTGCACCACGCTGAGCACAATTGCATACCAGAAGAAAAAGGCGAAGCACATCCAGACCGAGGGGATCCTGAGAAAATCCAAACTGCCGCCGGCAGCTTGCGCACCAACGGAAGGCGCCATGGGCTTGAGCGCCAGTTTTTCCCGGTGAAGCACCAGCACCAGCAGCACGGCAAAAACCAGCACCCCGGCGCTGGCCAGCGCAATGCGCCATGAGAAAACGAAGGTCAGGCCCACCACCAGCGCAGGCGCCAGCGCCCAACCCAGGCTGCCGGTGATGCCATGCACGCTGTAGGCATGGCCCAGGCGCGAGGCGCTCACCTTGCGATTGAGCAAGGTGTAGTCGGCCGGGTGAAAAACGCCATTGCCCACACCGCCCACCACTGCAAATGCGGCCATCATCCAGTAGCTGGTGCTGATGGCATACCCCAATGCCGAAAACCCCAGCAGGGCCAGGCCCCCCAGCAATATCGGACGCGGCCCGAAGCGGTCCACCACAAAGCCGCCCAAAGCCTGCGATGCGCATGACACCACGAAGAAAACCGACATTAAAAACCCCAACTGGGCATAACTAACGTTGAATTCCTCCTTGAGCCACGGAAATAAAGGCGCCAGCAGCAACTGACTGAAATGGCTGACCAGGTGAGCCAGCCCGACCAGTCCGATCACGCCGGCATCAAGCCGCAAGTCGGAGGTGCTGGCGGGGCTAGTCGCTGGGTTTGTGGTAGTCATGCGCTATCGTAATATGCGGAACCGAATCTGAAATGCGAAACACCGCCATGCAGCATCGAGCTTCGAACCGCATCCCGGTGCCAGCACAATCCGGCCCGGTTCATGCGGCTTCCGACCCAGGTAATTTTCAAGGATTTTCATGAACTTATTTACTTATTCCCTGAACACGCACAACCATTTCCGACTCGCGGCCACGGTCGCCATGCTGCTGTTGAGCGCTTGCAGCCTGTCCAGCGCCGAGGAAGTCGGCGCAGTCGATACTGTCTTCAAGTTCATTGGACCCGACCACAAGATTGTGGTGGACGCCTATGACGACCCAAAGGTCACGGGCGTGACCTGCTATGTTTCCCGCGCAAAAACTGGCGGCGTAAAGGGCGCTTTAGGCCTGGCCGAAGACAAGGCCGAAGCTTCGATTGCCTGCCGCCAGACAGGTGCCATCACTTTTGTGAATGGAAAACCACTGGACAAGCAGGAGGAAATGTTCAGCGAACGCATCTCGCTGGTGTTCAAGAAGCTGAGGGTGGTGCGCATGGTCGATGCCAAACGCAATACGCTGGTTTACCTCACCTATTCAGAACGCTTGATTGAAGGATCACCCCAAAACAGCGTGACGGCGGTTCCGGTGCCTGCTGGAACAGTCATTCCGTTGAAATAATATTGAATCCAGCAATTGCATGCCCACATGCTTGCTGGCCATCGATGCAAGCCCATAGCGCCCGAAAACAGAATGCTGCGCGTTAACCACCTCATCTGGTTGCTTTGGTTCGGTTGATGTTTTCAAAGTATTCCCGGCATTAACACCCGGTATTAACAGCCCGCTGAAATTTACATTTTGAAAAACCAGCGAAGTCGCCAATATCTCTAATTTTCTGAATTGATATTTTTTCTTTTGATTAACTTTCCGTGTTGAGAAAAAAATCAGGAATTGCCAATCGGACGAGCCCATCCTGGGATTTGCCCTCACCGCATTCAGCCCGAGTATGGGTGCTGCATTCTGGATGAAAAACGAGAAACGTATCCACAAAGCGCAAGTGCATGCAAGTGGCCTGTCCTTTGGCAATTATTCGCATAGCTGTAATTTTATGTCTAACCAGAAGCGCTTAAAAGCGAATCATCTGCATAAGGCCATGGCTGGCCTGCTGCGAGGCCAGCTTTTTTTCAACGACGAGCTTACTGTTTAAAATTGCGTCTTTGCAGGAAACAATTTACGCCTTTTAAAAAGTCAAACCAAACCATCTTGACTCTTAATTATAAATAATTTCATGAATCAATTTATTAATCTGTTTACAATCAAATTAAATTGCAAACATGTATTTACTTTTTTTACTCAATTTCCCGCCAGCTTATTCAGAACAAGTCATTAAAACTTGTAGCATTTAAATAATAATGAGCAAGCATGAAATTTATGAACAAAAATGCATCTTCTTCAGGTTTGGTGGCCGGCTTACGGATTTTAAAATTCAGGCTGGTACCTGTTCTTTTTCTAGGCATGTTACTGGCAGCGTGTGGCGGAGGAAGCAGTGATAGCGAACCATCCGCAACGTTTCCCATTCAAGGTGCCGTAGCGCCGCCTGTTTCAACTACTCCGTCGATCGTCACATCGGTTTCTCCAACCCTGCCTTATCCAGCTGGCAGCGAAGAATTGGAAGCATATACCCTGTTGAACGCGGAGCGCGACCGTTGCGGTTTTGGACTGCTCGCAAAAAATTTGTCGCTTGACGCTGCCGCCAAGGCGCATGCTGACTACCAGATCATCAACTTCGTCAGTTCCCACCTGGAAAATGCCAGCCAATATCCGGAAGGATTCACAGGCAACGATCCGGACGCACGCGTCAAAGCGCAAGGCTATGCTGACCTGGGCGAAGTGACGGATGAATTTGCTTTTTTTACATCCAGCAGCCCGGTTCAATCCAAGCTGGGCATTGGAAAATTGGGCATTCACGCCTTGCTCAATGCGCCTTATCACCTGAACGGCTTGATGTCGGGCTACCGGGATGTGGGTATTGCGGTTCGTTCCAATGAAGATACAGGCAAGGGTGCACGCGGTGTGCTCCTGCAAATCAATGCCGCTTTCACCAAAAGCGCCGGACCGCAACTGCTGGGAAATTCGGCTGTGCAAACTTACCCGTGCGAGGGCGCCACAGGCGTGAACCGGCAGTTGACCAATGAAACCCCCAATCCGGTGCCGGGTCGGGATTTGAGCACATCACCATTGGGCTCAACCGTCTACGTGGGAGTTCGTGAAGGAAATCGCCTGACCATCACGGGCGCAGCGATGACCCACTCGGCAACCGGAGTAAGCGTTGCGCTGAGAGCACCCATTACCTCCGCCAACGATCCGTATGGACCGTGCCAGTCGGGCTGCTTCAAGACGCATCAGGCTTATGTGGTTCCTGACGCCCCACTGGCGCCCAATACCCGTTACACGGTAATGATCAGCGGAACCAACAACAGCACGCCTTTCAGCAGAACCTTTAGCTTTGAGACGGGAAGTTGAGAAGATCGATTCGCCTGGCCATGCAAATGGATGAAGCATGAAAAAAGCACTTGGGCTTTAGGCGCCAAGTGCTTTTTCTATTCAATATTCTGGTGGGACGTGCGGGGGTCGAACCCACGACAAACGGATTAAATGTCCGCTGCTCTACCAACTGAGCTAACGTCCCAAGATTTTCATCTAGGCTGTGAAGCTGTCTGGAGCACAGCCTCAAATTATAACGTCCTTTGAACCCTTTTTTGGATCACCCAGCAATTTTGTTTAGAACCCAGCTGGCTGCGCACATTCCAAAGGTGGAAGTCACGGTCACCACTGAACCATAGCCGTGGCAATTCAAGCTGCCTTCTACAACCGCAGGTTCGATGTCCATCGCTTCCTGCATGTCAGAGGCAGCGTTGGATGCTTCAGCACCGCTTCTTGCAACGGAAGGCTTGACGACAGGTTCACGGCTAAAAACGCACATGACGTTCATTTTTCCCAAGCGGGGCAAACCAAAATTCTTGCGCAAGCGCGACCGTACTTGCGCCAGTAAAGGATCATGCGTCACAGCCGAAATATCTTCAATTTCAACCCGGTGCGCAAACCGTTTTCCACCTGCAGCGCCTACGCTGATCAATGCGGCTTTGTATTTCGAGGCCCATGCGGCCATGGATGTTTTGGCTTTTACATGGTCACATGCGTCGATGAAAGCCAGACCGTGTCCACCCACGCATTCATCCAGCGCGACAAGATCGGGCCAGTTTTCAGCGTCAACGAAATCTTCGATGCAATCGACTCTGCACTCTGGGTTGATGTGCGCTATGCGTTCGCGCATGGCTTGCACCTTGGCTTGACCAATCGTGTTGTCAAGCGCATGAACCTGGCGGTTGACGTTGGACTCTGAAATATGGTCCAGGTCAATCAGAGTCAGGCGGGCTATGCCGCTTCGCGCCAAAGCCTCTGCCGCCCAGGAACCTACCCCGCCCAACCCGACCACCACAACATGGGCTGACCTGATGCGGGCTGCACCTGTTTCTCCATACAGTCGAACCAGGCCGCCAAACCTGCGCTCGATGCCCTCGGAAATCAAAATCGGTTCATTCATTATGGGGTTGTATTTTCAGGAGACGCTACGCACGCATTCTTTGTCTGAGAGGCTTTGCCTAGCTGCAAAAAGGCCACGGCACATGACTTCGATGGAAGAAATTAACGCCTCAGCAGCAAGAAAGGTAAATTTGGAAATAGCCAGTCGATTTACCCGGGGCCCGGGCTGCCAAGCCCGGCTGCTGCCCTAAAGGAAACTACCTGAGTTTCGTCAGGCGCTCTTTGGCAGCAGATGCAGCCTCAGATTGCGGGTAGCCCATCACAAGATCTTCCAGGGTTTTTTTGGCAGTTTTGACATCTTTAAGTTCGACTTGGCAATTTGCCAATGACAACAAGGCTTCTGGTGCGCGCGGATGCTGCGGGTCGGCGCTGGCCATCATCCGAAAGTTGCCTCCGGCCGATTTGTAGTCACGCAAGGCGTATTGCGCATTGGCCAACCAGAACATTGAGGATGATTTGTACCCGCTTTGAGGGTAACGTTTCATGAATGCGGTAAATGCAGTTTGCGCGTTGGCGAAATCGCCTTTTCGAAGATTTCCCAAGGCTGCATCAAACTCCAGTTTTTCCCCGGGCTCGGCATCAAATTCGCGCCCATCCAGGGTTACCTTGCTGGGCTCAACTTTTCTCAAACGGTCTTCAACGCCTTGCGCCACATCTTTTTGTGTTCGTTGAAGGTCGGCAATCCCACGGGTCAGTTGCTCATTCTGCCCTCGCAAGACTGCCATTTCGCTGCGCAAAGATTCAATCTGATTGGACAAGTCCAGCAAGCTGCGCCGCAACTGGGAACTGTCATCACTTGCTTTTCGAAGCTCTTCCGCCGTGCGTTGTTGTGAAGCTTCGATCTTCTGCCGCAAATCGAGGATGGCTCTGCGTGCATCGTCATCTTCAAACAAAGCGGCACTGGCGTTGAAAGCCAGCACACAAGCCATCGAGGCAAGAATAACCTTGAATATTTTCACCGCGTGTACGCCTTGTTAACGATAAAAAATTTCGGCACGGCGATTTTTTGCCATGGACTCTTGATCGAAACCAGCCATTGCAGGCTTTTCCTTGCCAAAACTCACAGCCTCGACCTGTGAGTCAGTCACCCCCAGCAAACCCAAGGCACGGCGTACGGCTTCTGCGCGTTTCTGGCCCAGGGCAAGGTTGTATTCACGCCCGCCACTTTCGTCGGTGTGTCCCTCAACGGCCATGCGGCGCGCCTTGTTGGCGGTGAGGTACTTCGCATGGGTTTCTATGACGCTCTGGAATTCAGGTTTGACCACAAAACTGTCGAAATCGAAATAAATAACTTTTGTGGTGTTCGCCGGTCCTGCAGCGGACGTATCCGATGTGCCAATCTGCACGGGAGCCACACCTCTGGCTGCTGCAGCCGCTGCTGCGGCGGCGGCTGCATCTCGTTCTGCTTGCGACAAACCGGCTGACTTGTCTTCAACTGGAACGTCCTGCAGTTTGACATTGGAGCCGCAGGCCACCAAGGTAACCGCCAGGACAAGGGCTGGGATGATCGAAGAAAAAATGCGCTTCATGGTCTACCTTTGCTGTACAAAAAAATGGATACGAAATAGTGGCTCATCGCTGGAAAGGACCCCAGTCGGGCTCGCGAAGATCGCCACTGGCGCCAGACAAACGCGCCTTGATTTTGCCGTCAAGCGTCGTGGTCATCAGCGCTTCTTTGCCCTGCTGCTGCGTCGCGTAGACGATGAGTCGGCTGTTCGGAGCAAAACTGGGACTTTCGTCTGCCGATGTGTCCGTGATGGCGGTTACAGTGCCGCTGGACAGTTCCATCAAGTGCAGCTTGAAACCCCCACCCACCCTTGATACGAAAGCCAGCCAACGGCCGTCGGGGCTGATGGCTGGTGAAATGTTGTAGTTGCCGCTAAAAGTCACACGCTCCGCATTGCCGCCCGCCGGACTCATGCGGTAAACCTGGGGCGAACCTCCCCGGTCACTGACGAAATAAATAAAGCGACCGTCCGGCGAATACGCAGGTTCGGTATCAATGCTGGAAGACTGGGTCAAACGCCTTGGTTCGCTGCCGCCCAGGCCCAGTGCATAAATTTGTGAACCTCCGCCCTGACTCAGGGTGGCGACTAGCTGGCTGCCATCGGGCGACCATGCGGGGGCGCTGTTCGAACCTCTGAAATTTGCCAACAAACGGCGCTTTCCTGTCGCAACCTCATGTGAATAAATCACAGGCTTGCGGGATTCGAATGACACATAAGCCAGTTGAGCCCCATTGGGGGACCAGGCTGGAGAAATAATGGGCTCGGGGCTGGCCAATGCAGACTGCGCACTTTCACCGTCTGAATCTGCAACCCAGAGGTTGTAGCGCTGGCCTGACTTGGTCACATAGGCAATGCGTGTTGAAAAAATCCCTTTTTCGCCAGTCAGCTTCTCATACACAAAATCTGAAACACGGTGCGCGGCAAGGCGTAGTTCAGACTTGGCCACCGTAAAGCTTTGACCGCCCAGATCCTGCTCACGCACTACATCCCACAAGCGCAGGCGAACTTCGAATCGGCCATCGGCCAGGGAGGCAACACTGCCGGTCACCATGGCGTCGGCGCCCTTTTGCCGCCAACTGGCCAGATCCGGACGGGTACTTTCATCTGCCACCAGGCTTGCGGCATCGACGCCGCGAAACATGCCGCTGCGCTCCAGATCGGCTTTGACAATGCTGCCAATTTTCTGCGGCGATTGGGCTTCCCCCTTGAACGGTGCAACGACAATGGGCAGTTGAGTCGTTCCCACACCTGAAACTTCGACGCGAAACTGTGCAAACGAGGGCACGGCGAAGACTGGGCTGGCTGCAAGCAAGCCAATGATATTTCTACGTTTTAAAGACGAAATGAAGCGCATAAATTAATTTTTGTTACTGCAATTTGGTTAATTTGGTTAATTTGGCCAATTCGACATTTTCTGAGGTGTCGAGTTCCCGAAAACCCTTGTCGGCCCAAATAAGATTGGTTTTCATACGGGCCAAGACGCGGTGTTTGTTGTCCACAACCTTGTCGCGACTGCTTTCAGGATGCCAGAGGTGGAACACCTCAGTGGCTAAAAATCCATTTTTTCTCAGTATGCCCAAATGGCTTAATCTGAGAACCAAATCTGCATCTTCATGACCCCAGCCTTGGAACGATTCGTCGAACCCATTGATGCTTGCAAAATCCCGATGCCAGACTCCCAGGTTGCAACTGCGGATGCCTTTCCATTTGAATTTTTTGACAACCCTGAAAATGTTAAATGGCCAGTTTGCAAGGTGCGAAAGCTTGTTGCATTTTCCGCTCAGCCTTGCGCGCAGCCAGAACAAGGCGGGTTGGCTATACAAGTCAATTTCTTGGTTAACTACGCGGTTTGTGAGTTCCTGGGCCAGCAGAACCCGGCTGCCGTTCACAAAATGACCTGCCTCCGCAAGGCGTTCGTGATTTACGGCAAAGTCGCGAGTTGGAATGCAGTCACCGTCGAGAAATACCAGGTATTCGCCGGTTGCGTGTCGGGCCGCCAAATTACGTGCCCGCGCCGCCGTGAATCCAACGTCTGGATGCCACACATGTAGAACAGGACAATTGAAATCCGGGCACTGCTCAAACAAGGTGTGAACCTGGTCAGGATTGGAGCCGTCGTCTGCTATGACTACCTGGTGGTTTTTATGGCACTGTCTGGCCAATGAACGCAGTACGGCCAACAGGGCATCGGTGCGGTTATAGGTCGTAACAATGAATGTGATTGTCATGAAGAAGCTGATGCTGATTTTTGATCAAGCAAAAGCCAAAGCTTGAGGTAGCGGTAGTAAGTGCCTTCAGCATTGGAAATGGCCAAAGCCAGGCCCATCCAGCCGTCCAGAAAACCCATTTGCAAAAAATAGGTGCGAATGAAGGCCCACAAACCATGGCCCAGCGCTTTTGGAAAAGAAGATGATTTTCCCTTGTGCAACATGCCCATGGCACCGGCACTTGAATACCGGTTCACTTTATCCAGAACCGTTTCAAAATCTTGAAAGCTCTCGTGCAGCATTCGTTGTTCTAAATGGCTGACCCGGCCTTTGACGATCAGCTTTTCATGAATGACCACATCCGAAAACCGGGCCGTGCCACGCTGGAATAGCCGAATTACGCGGTCAGGATACCAACCAGAATGATGAATGTAGCGCTTGCAATAGCTGGAAAGCCGAGGAAAGCCATATGCTTCAGCCTGCGGATTTCTCAAGACTGCCTGTATTTCAGCCTGCAATTCAGGGGTCAGCCGTTCATCGGCATCGATCGAAAGCACCCATTCGCCGGTGGCAAGCGCCAAAGCACGGTTTTTTTGGACACCGAATCCTGCCCATTGTGTGTTCACCTCGACTTCAGCACCCAGCCGTTTGGCAATGTTGACTGTTTCATCAGTGCTGCCCGAATCGAGCACCACAATCTGATCAGCGAACAAGACGGAACGCAAGCAAGCCTCAATATTGTGCGCTTCATTTTGCGTGATCACGATGACCGACAAGCTTGTCAACAAACACCTTTTTTGAATTGATTCCAACCGAATCTGGAACTTGATTTGGGGAGTTTGACAACTGCCTGCCTGCGGTAAAGCATAGCAGACCCTCTTTGGCCAACCGCGGCAAGACACCGGACGCAATCGCGGATAATGCGGGCAAATATCCTTCACCTGCGCATTGACATTGTTTAAAAACCCCATCAACTTTCGGCTTGCAGTCATTTGCATGGCATCAGCTGCAGTCGGATTATCGATGGTCATGATCAGCATCGCCAAGCTATTGCTGGTCATCTGCGGCCTGGTGGTCCTGTTGTTCATGGGCCGGGAAACCAGCAACCGAAACCCCCTGAATGGTCTTTTTACGCCCATAGCGGTGGTTGTTGCATTTTTTGCATTCGCCACCAGCCTTTTATGGACAGTGGCGCCGCAAGCAGAAGCATTGGGCGCATTGGCGAAATACGGCAAGCTCGTCATGATGGTGCTGATGGTGGTCATCATTCGTGACAGGCGGGAAGCAATTGTTGCCTTGGGCGTTTTTGTCTTGGCCCAGACGCTTTTGGTCATGAGTTCATGGCTGCTTTTTGCACAGCTGCCGGTGCCTTGGGCCAGTTCGCACTTGGCATTGACCGAATACGCCGTATTCTCAAGTTACCTGGACCAAGGCATCATGGGCGCCGTGCTCGCAGGAATATGTTGGCATTTACGGCAACTGGCGCCAGGCCGGTTTGGCAGCCAGCTGGCAATTTTTGTCGCCCTGATGGCGCTGGCCAACGTGCTTTTTGTGTTGAGCGGCCGTACCGCACATGTGGTGGCGATCGCCTTGGTGTCATTGGCCATCATGTGGGAATTGCCCAAAAAATACCGCCCTGTCATTGTCGTTTTGCCTTTTTTGCTGGCCATGGGCATGTTCTTCACTTCAACCAAGGTGCGTGACCGCCTGACTCTGGTGCAGACCGAAGTACAACTCTATTCAAGCCGCGAAGCACCTGCAACGTCTTCTGGCATACGGCTCAACCTATGGCGCACTGCCATTGACAGCATGCGATTGACTCCGCTGGCTGGCGCGGGCGTTGGCAGCTGGAGCCCTGTCTTCAATCAGCTTCAACGCCAGCGCAATTCTGCGCATGTCGATATCAATAGCAACGGAAATCCGCATCAGGAATACCTGCTTTGGGGTGTCCAGCTGGGGGTGCCGGGCATTCTTCTTTTCCTGGGGCTGCTGGTGTCGATATGGCGGGACACGGTGAAAATGGAAAAGCCTTACAGGCATGCAGCCCAGTCCACGCTGGCCGCTCTGGCGATTTCATGCCTTTTCAACTCGTCGATTTACGATGCGCAGATAGGCGATTTTTTCTGCATCTTGCTGGGTCTGCTGCTGGCCCTGGGGCTCAAAGCTCCGCCAAACCAGCCAGCGGTGCCTCCTCAATTCAAGCAGCTTGCGTGACCCATCCTTCACTCGAATCCATCGCGTCACCAGCCCTTAAGCAAAGCTTGCTGCAGCGGTTGGCACGGGTATGGCCTTACTTCAGCGGCTCGCGGGCGGGCTGGGCGCTGGCTATTGGTTCAACCATCGTCGCTTCAGCCACTGAGCCGTTTGTGCCAGCGCTGCTCAAGCCCTTGCTGGACCGTGGTTTCCAGCAGGGCTCCTTCAGCCTGTGGCTGGTTCCAGTTACGTTGATGCTGCTGTTCATCATTCGCGGGCTGTCCGGCTTTTTAGCCCAATATGCCTTGGCGAAAGTAACCAACGACGGCCTGCTTGAATTGCGCAGGGCCATGTTTGGCAAGCTTCTCAATGCTAGATTGAGTTTGTTCACTGACCAAAGCTCCAGCATGATTGCAAACACCGTCGTGTACGAAGTGTTCAACGGCTCATCTGCGTTGATCAATGCGGTCATGCGTCTGGCACGCGATGTCCTGACCCTGCTGGCCTTGATAAGTTACCTCATCTACCTGAACTGGAAACTTACCCTGATCGTCGGGTTTCTTTTCCCGGCGGTTGCCTTCGTGATTCAGGTCCTGTCCAAAAGAATTTACCGGCTAACCAAGGAAAGCCAGACAGCCACCGACAGCCTGGCCTATGTGGTTGAAGAAAATGTCATGGCCCACCGCGACGTTCGCCTGCATGGTGCCCAAGCCAGCCAGGCTGAACGATTTGAACGGCTGAGCCATTCCCTGCGCGGGCTTTCGATGAAGTCGACAGCGGCCTACGCCGGCATGAGCGCCATCACGCAAGTGCTTGCGGCCGTGGCGCTTTCAGCCGTCATTTCCATTGCACTAATGCAAAGTGCGGAAAATACAACGACGGTTGGCGGATTTGTAGCGTTCATCACGGCCATGCTGCTGTTGATTGCTCCCATTAAAAGCCTGTCGGACGCCGCCACGCCGGTTACCCGGGGGCTGGCTGCAGTAGAACGCGGGCTTGACCTCATGGACCTGACGCCCAGCGAGTCCAGCGGCACCTTCGCCAAGGCAAGAGCTGTCGGTGAGATCGTGTTTTTGAACGTGGCCGTGGCTTACAAGGCGGGTACCGCGCCTGTTCTGCAAAACTTGAACCTGTCGGTCTTTGCGGGTGAAACCCTCGCCATTGTGGGCGTCTCAGGTTCGGGCAAGTCCACCCTGGCCAACCTGCTTCCCCGGTTTATCGAAATCACCACCGGCAGCATCACGCTGGATGGCCATGAAATCCGGGACTGGGACCTGGCCTGCCTGCGATCGCAGTTTGCGGTGGTCAGCCAGCATGTGGTGCTTTTGAACAGCACCATTGCCGAAAATGTGGCGCTTGGCCAGTCGGTCGATGCGGAGCGGGTCAAAAACTGCCTGCAAGCTGCCAACCTGTCAGGCTTGCTGGCCGGGCTTGCGGAAGGGTTGGACACTGTGCTGGGGCACAACGCAATGCAGTTATCAGGCGGGCAGCGGCAACGCCTGGCCATAGCACGCGCACTGTACAAGGATGCGCCCATCCTGATTCTGGATGAAGCCACGTCCGCACTGGACACTGAATCTGAAATCGCGGTGCAGGAAGCCATCCGGCGACTGACATCGGGGCGCACTTCGCTGGTTATTGCGCATCGCTTGTCCACCATTCAAAATGCCGACCGGATCATCGTCATGGATGCCGGGCGCATCATCGAGTCGGGCACGCACAGGGAGTTGCTGGCGCTGAATGGCAGTTTTGCGCATTTATACCGGTTGGGATTTCAAAATACTTGAGTTCGCCTGGAATTAGCTCGCTGGCTTGACGGGCTGTTTGGCGAATGAAACCATCTCCGCATAAAAATCACTGTCGCCGCCACGGGTCATCTGCTCGTCTTTCGACTGAACCGGCAGTTCACCCAGAAATAATTCTCGGAGCATGACAGCCGTAGGAAAATTGAAAATATTCAAGGCGATGTAGGCAATTCCGCATTTGAGCAACAAGGCTTCCTTGAACTCATGGCCGGTTCTGGTGCCTCCATGCGGCTCCACCACATCCACACAACCCACCACTTTGCCGTCCGGCGTACAGACGGCAAAAGTGGAATAGAGCTTCCCAAGCATGTCCGCCCATTGTTCGTTTTGAACAGGCACGCTGCTGAGCTGGGCGGAGCCCCCTGCAGGCGTTGCCCTTGACGATTCACGCAATTGGGTAAAGCGCAAAACAGGGACTTTCACCACGACCGCAAGGTCATGAAAAATACTTTTTAACCTGTTCCAGACTTCAAGTTCGTTGGAATTGACCAGTGGCCGCCCCTGCACTGGCCACAAACCCGGCGGTGGCAGCGTGGAGCCCTGTTTGCGGCGACCGATGCTGATCCACCAGGCCCACAGAGAACCGCCCAGCAGCGCACCGGCGAACAAAATTACCAATGACATGAGATTTGGCCATGCATCCACTGTGGGTTCCCCTGAATTTTTAAATTTATTGCGATTTATTGAAGAACGCCTGTTACAGGCAAGCCGGAATGCCATGTGTAACATTTGTGTATCTTGAACCTGTTGATTATGAATCGCAACCATTCCTTCCATGTCAATTGCAAGCCCCCCTTTCGCTATAAATTTTAAGGAAACATCCGCAGTAACCAGAAGCCGGCATGGCTCTTGCACGCGTTAACATCGTCCGCGTGCCTAACCAGCAGGTACTCTTTCTAGCCCGACTGTTGCCAGCATTTCTCATTTCATGCCATTTCGCGCATCTTTTCATCCATTGCACCGCTCATGATTTTTCTCTACGCATCTTCAGCTGTAGCCGGCAATGCCCGCTGCCGGCCTAACCAACTCCCGACCTGAAACCCCATGGAGCAAGTTCTCTGGTTCGGCTGGTTTCGGGCCGACATCATTTCCCAATACGCAGGCCTGTTCTGGCGTGGTCTGCAAATGACCGTTGTTGTCACCCTGATCTGCATCGTGCAGGGCACGGCGCTGGGCCTGGCAGTGGGCCTGGCGCGTGTGGCCGAAGCACGGCATGCGCCGGCAAAGCAACTATGCAAATACCTGCTGCAATGGCCGGCAGTGGTGTATGTCAGTTTTTTCCGGGGCACACCGCTGTTTGTCCAGATACTGCTGATTCATTTTGCGTTGTTGCCCGTCTTCATCAACCCGACGGACGGGCTGCTGATTTCGGGCGAGGCGGCTCGCGACCTGAAGCAGAACTACGGCGCTTTTCTGTCGGGCGTGGTGGCCCTGACGCTCAATTCCGGCGCCTATATTTCAGAAATTTTCCGCGCAGGCATCCAGTCCATCGACCGCGGACAGGTCGAGGCTTCACGTTCGCTGGGCATGTCGTTTCCCCGAACGATGTACCACATCATCCTGCCGCAGGCATTCAGGCGGATGCTGCCGCCGCTGGGCAACAACGCCATTGCGCTGCTCAAGGATTCATCGCTGATTTCAGCCATCGGACTGGCCGAACTGGCTTACGCTGCGCGAACCGTGGCGGGCGCCTATTCGCGCTACTGGGAGCCGTATCTCACGATTTCACTGATGTACTGGGTGCTGACGCTGGCCTTGGCCTATGGCGTGAAACAACTGGAGGCACGTTATGGACGAGGTGATTCACGTTAAAGGCTTGACCAAGCTGTTTGGCCAGCATGCGGTGTTGCGCGGAATTGACTGCGCCATCAAGGCCACTGAAGTCGTGTGCGTCATCGGACCCTCGGGTTCGGGCAAAAGCACATTTTTGCGCTGCCTCAATGGCCTGGAAGATGCATCGGGCGGCGAGGTGCTGGTGCATGGCGTGTCGGTGCATGAGCCCAAAACCGATGTCGATGCGCTTCGCTCTGAAATCGGCATGGTGTTTCAGCGCTTCAACTTGTTTCCGCACAAGACGGTGCTGGAAAACATCACCCTGGCGCCCTCCAAGGTGCGCCGGCTGACATCCGCCCAGGCCCGGACACGGGCTTGCGAGTTGCTGGAAAAAGTCGGCCTGATTGAAAAAATCAATGCCTATCCCAGCCAGCTGTCAGGCGGGCAGCAGCAGCGGGTGGCTATTGCACGGGCGCTGGCCATGCAGCCACGCATCATGCTTTTTGACGAGCCGACTTCGGCGCTTGACCCGGAAATGGTAGGCGAGGTATTGGCGGTGATGCAGGCCCTGGCCGAGGAAGGCATGACGATGGTGGTGGTCACCCATGAAATGGGATTTGCCCGCCAGGTTGCCGACCGGGTGCTGTTCATCGACGAAGGGCTGGTGGTCGAGGAGGGATCGCCTGCCGATATTTTCGACCATCCCCAGCAGGAGCGGACACGCCGGTTCTTGAGCAAGGTGCTGTAAGCGGCATTGCGTTCATGAACGCGCGAATTGCCCGATTTGCGACAAACCCCCCATGCGCGGGCTTAGCGAAGATTAACGCGGCATGCCGATGGACGGGTGCTATCTTTTGCGCAAGGGGTCCAGCAGGGCAGACAGTCCGTTGTGGTCAATTTCCTGCATCAGCGCGAGCAACCGGCCAATTTCCCCCTTGGGAAACCCTTCGCGCGCAAACCAGTTCAGGTAGTTGCCGGGCAGGTCGGCAATGGGCGTTCCCTTGTACTTGCCAAAGGGCATGACCCGCGTCAGCAACTGGGGAAGGTCGTCGGGGTTCATGCTAGCCTCCTGCCCTTTTTACTGTAAACCCCTGCTTGCCCAGCGCCTGCATGACCTGTTCGCAATGGTCGCCCTGCACTTCAATCACGCCGTCCTTGACCGTTCCCCCGGAACCGCAGGCCGCCTTGAGTTGCTTGCCAAGCTGGGCCAGCGCAACTTCGCCGAGCGCCAGTCCGGCCACCAAAGTCACTGTCTTGCCGCCCCGACCCTTGGTGCTGCGGGAAACACGCGCGACGCCGTCGGATGTGGGCTGGGACTTTGCCTGCTTGCAGATACAGGCCGACACCGCCTGGCGGCAGACGGGGCACATGCGACCCGCATCGGTTGAATACACCAGACCGGTGCCTGAAAACGCTTTTTTCATATCGATGAGTTGTAGATTGGGGCAGCGAAGAAGCTTGAAATTTTGCGCCTCATGGGCGCGCGGGCGGCGCAATGTCGATGTAGCGAACGATGGGATCGAGCGGCTGGACTTCCTGGCGCCCCCTGCCGGTTTCTTCCCTGACTGGCGCATCAGGCTGTTCCGCACTGACGGGGGAGTTTTCCGAACCAGCCAAGCCTGCTGGCGGCTCCAGCAAGGATTCGTTCCCGGGCGTATCGCCGGGGTTGACCGGCGGCACAAACCGTTTCACCAGCTTGGGCGCGCTGAAACGCTGCTGCGGGTCAATCACCTTGGACCGCAGCGCTTGCTGGAAAAATTCACCCACCATGGGCAGCGCGCTTTGGGCGCCCGGTCCCCACCGGTCGCCCATGGTAATCCGGTTGTCGTTGAAACCAACCCATGCGCCCGCCACCAGTTGCGGATGCATCAGGATGAACCAGCCGTCGGTATTGTCCTGCGTCGTGCCGGTCTTTCCGGCAACGTCTGCCTGAATGCCGAAGCGGGTTCGAATACCTGAAGCCGTGCCCTGGTCAATCACACCGCGCATGGCGTCAAGCAGGGTTTGCGACACTTCGATTGCCAAGGCAAGCTCAGGCGCCTTGGCGGCAAACACCTCCAGCACCGCGCCGCTGCGGTCTTCAATCTGCGTGACCAGCACAGGCTCGATGTACTGTCCTTCATTGGCAATCGTGCCGTACGCCGCGACCATCTCCTTCAGCGTGACCGGACTCGTTCCCAGCGCCAGCGAAGGGACTTCCTGCAGCCGGCTCTGGCGCACCCCCATGGACCGGGCAAGCGCGGCGACATGGGCCGCCCCCACCTGCTGCATGACCTGGGCGGTGATGGTATTTTTGGAATACATCAGCCCTTGGCGCAGGCTCAAGGCGGCGCCCGAAGGACCTCCGCTGTCCGTAGGCCGCCAGAACGTTCCGTTTCCCATCGGGATTTCGACCGCCCGGTCTACCAGGGTGTCGCCTGGCTTTGCACCGTCTTCAAAGGCGGCGCCGTAGACAAAAGGCTTGAAGGTCGAGCCGGGCTGGCGCAGCGCCTGCTGTACATGGTCAAACTGGTCTTGCACAAAGTCGCGGCTGCCAACCCACGCCCGCACCTGTCCGCTGCGCGGGTCAATCGCCAGAAAACCGGCCTGCAATCGGGTCTTGCCGTCATGGAGCTTCTGGAGGAAAGCCCTGTCGGACAGCTGCTGCTGAAGGGCTGCCTCAGGGCGCATCCCCGAAGCAAGGGCCAACCTGTATTCGGGCGTTGCCTGCACCAGGTCAGCAACCAGATTTTTCCGGATTTTCCAGCCTGTATTCAGACCCCATTGGGCATTGGCCAGTTCTTGCAGCCTGCCCGATTGCTGCGCCACGGCCTGGTTCGCCAGGTTCTGCAACCGGGAGTCGATGGTGGTGCGGACCACCAAACCGTCGGCATAAATGTTGTAGCTGTTGCGGTCAGCCCATTCGATCAGCCAGCGCTTGAGCTGCTGGGCCAGGTGGGGGGCTGCGCCCAGGGTTTCTGCCTGTCGTTCAAAGTCAACCCCGAGCGGTTTTTTTTGCAGGCTGGCCAGCCCGGCTTCGGGCAGCTTGCCATTTTTCACCATTTGGGCAAGCACCAGATTTCGGCGCCGGGTTGACCGTTCCGGATTTTGTACCGGGTTGTAATAGCTTGTGCCCTTGAGCATGCCGACCAGCGTGGCGCTTTCCAGAACGTCAAGGCTGTCGGCCGACTTGTCGAAATAGGTGCGCGCGGCCATCTCGATGCCATGGGCGTTGAACAAAAACGGCACTGTGTTGAGATAGGTTTCCAGGATCTCGTCTTTTGAATAGACCGACTCGATCTTCAAGGCCGTGATGGCTTCCCTGATCTTGCGCGTCAGGCTGGCGGCGCGTCCGATTTCGTCCGGATACAGGTTGCGCGCCAACTGCTGCGTGATGGTCGAGCCGCCCTGCAAATCACCCTGGACGGTTTGCAGCATTGCAGCGGCGGTCCGTTTCAGGTCAATCCCGTGGTGCTGGTAAAAACGGCGGTCCTCGGTGGCTATCAGCGCATTGACCACATGCGGCGAAATGTCCGCCAGCCTGACCCTTTCGCGGTTGGCCCGTTTGAAGACGGCCAGTTCCTGCCCATCGACGGTCATCAGCACGGACGGTTTTTCAGTCTTGGCTTTGCGCAGGTCTGCAATGCTGGGCGTCAGCGCAATCTGGACCAGGACATACAAAGTCAGCAAGGCGGGCAGTGCCAATGCGGCTATGGTCGTCCAGCCACGCCGGTCGAGCTTGCGCAGGCGGTCTGCGCATGCAGCAGCGGCTTGTCTGAAATGGGGCAACAGGGGTTTCATGGCCGCGATTCTAGGGCGGCATGCACAAAGCCAGGCTGCCGGGCCTGGCCTTCAGCCTGGCTTCAGCGCTGGCGTCCGGGGTTCATCAACTGCTCGAGCATTGATTTTCCCCGGTCAAGCACATCGTCGCCGTCATCAGGCACGCCGCCTTCAGGCGTCAGGTGGTTGACCATTTGCGGCATTATCTGGGCCATGCCGCTGGACACTTCCTCCTTGCTCACGCCCAGCTGCTGCGATAGGCGTGACAGCTCTTCCGTTCCCATCACCTCGGACATCGCCTGGGGTTCCAGTGCTTCGTTCTCCCCCGTCGAAACCCAGGAAGCCGCCTGCTGGCTGTAGCCCTTGTTCTGAAAGCGCTGCAGCACCGCCCCGATGCCGCCATTGCGCTGGACCCACTGCATGGCCAGCGGCAGCAGCATCACCATCAACGCACCGCCTTTGCTGCCCATGCCCATTCCGGAACCGCCGCCGATGCCACCGAGACCGCCCATGCCTCCTGCACCGCCCAATCCACCCAGTCCGCCCAAACCGCTGTCAGGCTGGCGGTTGCCGCCGCCCAGCATGCCGCCCAGCAAATCGCCCAACCCGCCGCCCATCGGGCTTGACTGGCCCGACCTCGCTCCACCCAGAACGCTGCCCAGAATCTGGCCCAAGAAATCGTTGCCCATCTGTATTCCCCCGTTGTGAATCAAAACCTCAAACATAAACTTGCCCCCGCGGATGTTGCGTAGGCAAAGGCCGCATCACAAGCGTTTCGCAAGCCCTTTTCGATAAATCTTCAATCCGGCGCTGGTAACAAAACACATTGTCACGCGGCGCAGGCGCCGAAACCGTTAGGCTTGTTTTTTCACCTTTTTGGAAAATCTCATGAACCGCTTTCGTTCAAGCCAACAGATCGAACCCCCTTCCCGCAAAGGCCTGATCACCGCCGCAGCCCTGGCCACAGCAGCCGCCACCGCAGTCTGGGTCGAAGTCAAGGCACGGCATGCCGAACGCGACAACCCGCCCGCCGGCGAGTTCTTGGACATCGACGGCATCGACCTTCACTATGTCGAGCGCGGCGAAGGCCCGCCCGTCGTGTTCCTGCATGGCAACACCGTGACCCATGCGGACTTCATCGCCAGCGGCCTGATGGACCGTCTGGCCCTGAACCACCGCGTGATTGCCTTCGACCGGCCCGGTTTTGGGCACAGCACCCGGCCCCGCGACCGGCTCTGGACACCTGCGGCCCAGGCCGACCTGTTCTGCGCGGCGCTGGAACGGCTGGGCGTCGAGAAAGCGGTGGTCATCGGCCATTCGATGGGCACGCTGGTGGCAATGGCCATGGCGCTGGACCACCCCGAAGTGGTGCGAAGCCTGGTGATGATCGGCGGCTACTTCTACCCCGGCTTTCGGGTCGATGCGCTGCTGACCGCGCCAGTCGCCCTGCCGGTGCTCGGCGACGTGATGCGCTACACGGTGACGGCCGTTTCAGGCCGCCTGATGCTCGGCAAGGTGGGCAAGGCCCTGTTTTCGCCCCAGGAAGTGCCGGACCAGTTTTTCCCGGTTATTTCACGCGAGATGATGCTGCGTCCGGTGCAGTTGCGCGCCAATGCAGAAGATGCGGCCTTCATGATTCCTGCAGCAATGGCCATGTCGAAGCGCTACGGCGAGCTGGCCATGCCGGTCACGCTCATTGGTGGCGAAAAAGACCTGATCATTGAAACCGCCGACCATTCAGGCAGGCTGCACGATGAGCTGCCGGAGAGCGAATTGCATGTCGTTCCCGAAGCCGGACACATGGTGCACTACATGGCCCATGACCTGGTGGTCAACGCCATCGACCGTCTGCAGCCCACCGTTTCACTGGACAGCTTCACCGACATGACACAGGGCGACCTGACGCTGCCATCTGATGCGGAACTGGGCCGCCGCTGAGCATCATTGCCTGAATTGCCGCCCTCGGTTCAGCGACTGGCCTGGCGTTCCCGCTGACGGAGCGCCCAGGCAAAGTAGACACCTTCCAGCGCCATGACGGCGCCCCCCAGGGCAATCACGGCGCTGCTGCCGATCCGGTCAATCAGGCTGGCGGCCAGCACCACGCCGATGGACTGGCCCAGGAACAGGAACGACGAGAACAGCGACACGGCCGTGCCGCGCGCATGCGGCGTCATCTGGGTGGCATTGGCCTGCATGGTGTTGTGGAACATGAAAAATCCGAATCCGGCCAGCAGGCTGGCGGGAAGGGCCGGGCCCCAGTGCGGCGTGTAGGCCAGCCCCACGGCGGACACGCCGACGAATCCACCGCCCATCAGGACCAGCCCCTGCTGGCCGAAACGGCGGATCAGGTGGCGGCCTGTCGCCATGTAGAGCATGCCGCCCAGGCCAAACAGCGCAACGATGGCACCGGCCATGGAAAGCGACAGGCCCAGCGACCGGTGCAGGTGCGATGCCCAGATGGCCAGTACGCCGAATCCGGCGGCCCCTTCCACCATGGCCATCAGCAAAATAGTGCGCGACCAGCGGCCGGTAAGGATCAGCACGGCCTGCCTGACAAAACCCGGACGCTGTGCCGGCGGCGGGGAATGCGGCCCTGGCTCTGCAGGAACGGAGCGCTGGCGGCGCAGGTCGCGGTACAGCAAGGAGCCCACCACGCCAAACAGCAGCGTCATGAAGACAAAAGCCCAGCGCCAGCCGAGCGCATCGGTCAGCAGGCCGCCGACCAGCTGGCCGCCGACAATGCCCAGGGTGCTGCCCAGGCCGGTGCGGGTCAGCATTTCCTGGAGCTGGTCGGGCGGCACGGAATCGCCCACCCAGGCCATCGACAGCGGAATCAGCGCGGCGGCCCCCAGCGCCATCAGCAATCGGGCAAACACCAGGGCGTCCAGCGTGCCCGCGAGCACCGCCAGCGTGCTGCCGATGCTGCAGGCCAGCGTGGCAAAGGTGATGACGCGGAACTTGCCCAGCCGGTCGCCCAGCGGTCCGTAGAACAGCTGCGCCGCGCCGTAGGCAATGGCAAACACCGACACCACCTGCGCCGCCTGCGCCAGGCTGACGGCAAACACCCGGGACAATTCCGGCAGCATGGCGTCGCAAATGCGTTGCGCCGCCATGCTGGCGAAGGTGGCGAACGACAGCAGCAAGATGGAACGGCGCGTGGCCGGGCTGATGGTGTCTGGCATTGTCGAGGCGCTGAGTGGCACGGCCGGGCAGCCCGGCGCTATTGCAGCTGCTTCAAGATTCTGCCGAACAAGCCGTTGACGATGTCCGCCAGCGGGTCATTGCGCCGCTGCTGCTGCTCGGGTTGCGGCTGCGGCTGCGGCCGCCGGCGCGGTATGTCGAACTCGGCGTTCTGGTCTAGCCAGCGGTTGCGAAACGCTCCCTGGAACACATCGCCGACGATGGGCAGCGCACTGCGGGCGCCCTGCCCCCAGCTGCCCATCGTCGCGCTGTTGTCGTTGAAGCCGACCCGGGCGCCGGCCACCAGCTGCGGGTTCATCATGATGAACCAGCCGTCGGTGATGTCCTGCGTGGTGCCGGTCTTGCCGGCCACGTCGGCCTGAATGCCGTAGCGCTGCCGGATGGCGCTGCCGGTACCCTGGTCGATGACGCCGCGCATCACGTCCACCAGCGTCAGCGTGTCGGCGCGCGGCATGGCCAGCCCGGGCTCCGTGACCGGCGCGAACGTTTCAAGCAGATTGCCCTTGCGGTCTTCCACGCTGGCCACCAGCACCGGCAGCACGTAGCGGCCGCCATTGGCAATGCTGCCGTAGGCCGCCACCATTTCCAGCAGGGTGACCGGGCTGGTGCCCAGGGCGAGCGAAGGCACCAGGTCGAGCTTGCTCTGGCGCACGCCCAGCGCCTGCGCCAGCTGCCCGACGCTGGCCGGTCCGATCTTTTGCACCAGCTGGGCGGTGATGGTGTTCTTGGAATACACCAGGCCGTCGCGCAGGCTGGTAGGCTGGCCGGTGGGCGGCGTCGCATCGCTCGGCGTCCACACGTCGCCGCCGGACGCAATGGACACCGGCTGGTCGATGAAAGCGTAGGACGGGCTCAAGCCCTGCATGAACGCCGCGCCATACACAAAAGGCTTGAAGGTCGAGCCGGGCTGGCGGCGCGCCTGGCTCACATGGTCAAACTGCTCCTGCACAAAATCGCGGCTGCCCACCCAGGCCCGCACCGACCCGTTGCGCGGGTCCACCGCCAGGAAACCGGCTTGCAGCAGGGGCTTTTCCTCGCCCGCCTTGCGCTGGCCGTCCGCCAGTTTTTGCAACTGCGCCAGCTGGCGCGACACCGCCTGGTTGGCCAGTTTCTGGATATTGATGTCGATGGTGGTGCGCACCCGCAGGCCGTCGGCATGAATGTCGTAGCCATTCTTGTCGGCCCAGGCGATCAGCCATTTGCGCAGGTGCTGAGCGACATGGGGCGCTGCGCCCAGCGGCTCGACCTGGCGCTCGAAGTCCAGCCGCAAGGGCCGCTTGCCCAGCGCGTCCAGCCGCGCTGGATCAAGCTTGCCGTGCCTGGCCATCTGGCTCAGCACCAGGTTGCGGCGCTTGCGCGCCCGGTCCGGGTTGAGCACCGGGTTGTAATAGCTGGTGCCCTTGAGCATGCCGATCAGCGTGGCGCTTTCCAGCACATCGAGCTTGTCGGCCGACTTGTCGAAGTAGGTGCGCGCCGCCATCTCGATGCCGAATGCGTTGTTG
>JAQGMZ010000042.1 GCA_028292045.1 Polaromonas sp.
CATGGCCACGGCGGCGTCATCGTGGTCATGCTGGCGCACCTGTGCCTGCACAGCGACATCGGCTGCAGCTACCACCCCAACACCTGGGGCGAGCGCTTCCACTGGTACAGCTCGACCGGTTGGGTGATGTGGAATGCCCAGCTGGCCGGCCTGCTGGGCGGAACGACCTGCGTCATTTTCGACGGCAGCCCGGGCGGCAGCCGCGAACGGCCCGACTGGACCACGCTCTGGCGCTTTGCGGCCAAGACCGGCGTGACTTTCTTCGGCGCCGGGGCCGCTTTCTATGCCAGCTGCATGAAAGCCGGCATCACGCCCGGCCCATGCGGCGACATCAGCCGCATCCGGGCGCTGGGGTCGACCGGCTCGCCCTTGAGCGCCGATGTGCAGCAGTGGGGCACGCGGTTCATGGCCGCAGCCGGCGTTGATGGACGCGCGCAGGGCCGCGGCGACGGCCTCTGGTGGTGCAACATTTCAGGCGGCACCGACTTTGCCGGCGCCTTCATCGGCGGCAACCGGGAATTGCCGCAAACGCCCGGAAAAATGCAGTGCCGCATGCTGGGCGCAGCGGTCGAGGCCTGGAACGAACAGGGCCGGCCCGTCACCGGCGAGGTCGGCGAACTGGTCTGCACCCAGCCGATTCCGTCGATGCCGCTTTTTCTGTGGGGCGACGACAGCGGTGCGCGCCTGCTTGCCAGTTATTTCGACGCCTACCCACCCGGCCATGGCCGGCAGGCGGGCGGCGGCGATGCCGGCCCGGAGACCGGCGCGGTCTGGCGGCATGGCGACTGGCTCAAGATAGACGCCGGTCCGGCCGGGGGCTGCGTGATTTTTGGCCGCTCAGACGCCACCATCAACCGCCATGGCCTGCGCATGGGCACCAGCGAGCTGTACAGCGCCATCGAGGCCCTGCCCGAAGTGCTTGATTCGCTGGTGGTCGATCTGGAGTACCTGGGCCGGGACAGCTACATGCCGCTGTTCGTGGTGCTGCAAGCCGGCGCGAAGCTGGACGACGCGCTGAAACTCAGGCTGAACAATGCCGTCAAGACCGCGCTCAGCCCGCGCTTCGTGCCCGATGGCATCTTTCAGGTGGCTGAAGTCCCGCGCACGCTGTCGGGTAAAAAGCAGGAACTGCCCATCAAGAAGCTGCTGCTGGGCCAGCCGCTGGAAAAGGTCTTGAACCGCGATGCCATGGCCAATCCGGGCTGCCTGGACTGGTATGTGGATTTTGCGCAAAAGCGCTTGGCGGAAACCCGCTGAAACGCTGCCTGCTCAGCGCGGGCGCGCCTGCCCGGCGGCAACACCGCGCAGAAATTCAGCCAACCCGGGGTCCATTTCCAGCTTGGCCGCCAGCGCGCTGGCTTGCTGGACATCGCGTGTCAGGCCGATGTCCTTTTGCAGCCGGGTGGCCTGCGCCAGCCAGCTTTTCCGGGTTTTTCGGGGCAGCAGCGGCTGAACGGCTTCCATGACATAGCGCAGCCGTTTGGCAAAAATGCGCGCCTCGTGCAGCCGTTCCGGATGTCCGGTGTCCTTCAGGGCGGTTTTCATCTTTCCATGAAGGCGCCCGACGCGTTGCCGCGCCCAGGGCTTGAGCGGCAGGAGCGCGGGGTCTTGCCGGGGCAGCGCTTCCAGCCACTGCGTAAAGGCCAGCAGCGTGGCGCCCACGGCCGGCACTTCGAGCGCATAGCCAATGGATTTGCGCCGCAGCCTGGCGGCTTCCGACAGCGCCTGCATCATGGCCTGCCATTTTTCCTGGCGCACCGGGCTATCGCCGGCGTAGGCTGCCTCGAACAGCGGAAGCGTGTCGATCCGCGCCACATCCAGATCGCGCAGTTCTCCGATGAAGCTCAGCAGCGGTTTCAGCGGCAGCCAGGAAGGCAGCTGGTCTGTGGCCAGCGCCGGCTTGAACAGCCGCAATGCGCTCTTGAAGCGCCGCCAGCCCACGCGAGCCTGGTGCAGCACCTCCGGGTCGTCCGTGTGGTTCAGCCGGTAAAGGTTGGTGGTGAACTGGCAGAACATTTCGCGCAGCACGCTCTGGGCGGCCACCGGCAGGCTCATGCCGGCCTTCAGCGCAGGCGGCCGGGCGCGCAGCGGCGCGTGCAGGCGGTCTTCCAGCAGGGCATAGCCGCGCTCGCCCTTGCTGATGTTCAGCGGCATCACCGCCAGGGTGGCCGCGATCTGTCTGGCAATCTCGAACAGCGCCGCGGGATGTCCGGCCACCAGTTCCAGCTCCAGCTCGCAAATCGGGGCGCTTTTGTCGCCCGACACGATCTGGCCGATGTCGAGCGAGACCTCAACCACACTGCCGTCGGGTTTGCGCACCGACCAGCTGGTGCGTTCGAACGCCGTGACCAGGCAGGGCGCCAAGGCCTGGAAAATGCGGCCATCGGGATCGAACTGGGGCCATGGCGTGGCCTCCAGCATCGCCTGGGACAGTTCGGCATCGGGCAGCGGCACCTCCCATTCGCCGCGATGGCTCAGGGCCGAGTCGCTGCGGCCGCCCATCTTCAGCGTTTGCAGCCATTGCGGATGGTTGCTGCTGCCGACGCGGCGCACGCGCAGGGCCACCCGTTCCCGCGCCAGGTCCTGCCCGGGCGTATCGTGATAAATGTTGTGCAGCTGCTGCTGCGTAGACTTGCGGCGCGCCAGCACCGGTAGGCGCGCAAGCCGCCTGGCCAGGCCCTGCGGGTCAGAAGTGGGCAGGAACAATTTCAGTTCAATTTCTTCAGGGCGGGGAACAGGGGCAGTTGATTTCATAGGATGGTGGCGTTCATGCACGGCGTTTGCTCACGCTGCGTTAGCGCCCGGGCGCAGGGCGACTCGCTGAGACTAAATGCCGAAAAAAACCTGACAGTAGCAAAAAACCGCTGCTCCCGACGTAAGGAATTGACACATTCTGCAGGCGCTGGCATTGCCGCCGGGCGAACACCGCCAATGGCGGCGCTACCTGCCTTCAATGCGGATGCCGGTGGTGAATATCCGGGTAATGCGGGTGCGTGTGGGCCAGCGCTGCGTGCCGGTGCGGATGCACATGGGGCGCCTTGCCATCCCAGGCAAAGTCATGCCCATGCTGATGATGGTCGTCGTGCGTGTGCGGATGGCTGTGCGCCTGTGCTTCATGGGTGTGCGCATGCGCATGCCGTTCGCCCAGGTGGAGCCAGACGCCCAGGCCCATCAGCGCCGCAGCTGCCCAAAACGGCAGGCCTGGCGCGTCGGGCCAGATGACCAGTGAAATCATGACGCCGAACAAGGGAGCCACTGAAAAATAGGCCCCGGTCCGCGCGGTTCCCAGCGTCCTGAGCGCCACCACAAACAGGCTCAGGCTCAGGCCGTAACCCAGAAAACCCACCAGGCCGGCGTAGCCGAGTTGCTGCGCGCCCGGCAGCGCCGCACCGCTGTAAAGCGCAATGGCGGTGTTGGTCATGCCGGCCAGCAACCCTTTCAGGCAGGCCACCAGCAGGGCGTCGTTGCTGGAAACCTTGCGCGTCAGGTTGTTGTCCAGCGCCCAGCACAGACAGGCGCCAACGATCAGCAGGGCACCGGGCGAGAAAGCAGCGCCGCCCGGCGCCCAGGACAGCAGCACGCCCCCCAGCGCAATAGCCGCCATGCCCACAACAAGGCGGCGGTCGGCGTTTTCACGAAACACCAGCCAGGCAATGAGCGCCGTCAGCATGCCTTCCAGGTTCAGCAGCAGCGAAGCAGACGCGGCGCTGGTCTGCGCCAGGCCCAGCATGAAAAGCGCCGGCCCGAGCATGCCGCCGGCCACAATGGCGCCGAGCAGCCAGGGCCGCTCGGCACGCGCAACAGACAGCCGGGTCACACGCCGCCCGCCATGGCGCTCGCGGAGCCGGCGCAGCAACAGCAGCGCACCCAGTCCTACACCGCTGCCCAGGTACAGCAGGCCGGCCAGCAGCAGGGGAGGCATGTTGCCGGCCAGCAGCTTGGCCAGCGGCGTGCTGGCGCCGAACAGCAAGGCGGCAAGCAGGGCGGGCAAGGCAGGACTGGACGGCATGATGAGGTTCGGTAAAGCTGACGAAGGAAACCAGGCGAAGTGTTGCACAGGCGGGCACCGGACGGCGGCCGGCTTTTCAAAACCGGCCTGGAGGCTGGCCGGACACCGCAGCTAGAGCTTTAAATATCACGCATCACCGACGGAATTTCCCCCAGGATTTCCCGCGCCAGAAAGCCCAGCCGGCCATGGCGCTCGGCCAGCCTCTGGCCCGCGAGGGAATGCACCACCACGCCCCAGGCCGCGGCCTGCACCAGCGGCGCACCCCGCGCGGCCAGGCCGGTCATGATGCCGGCCAGCACATCGCCCGAGCCCGAAGTGCCCAGCCCGGCATTGCCCGACACATGGCGCCAGGAGGCGCCTTCGGGCGAGGCTATGTAGGTCGTCGCCCCTTTCAGCGCCATGACCACATTGTGTTTTTGGCACATGGCTGCGGCCAGTTCGGCTGCGCCCGCAATCACCTCGTCCTTGCTTTGGCCGCTCAGGTGAGCCATCTCGCCGGCATGCGGCGTCAACAGCGCCGGCTGGACGAATCGCGGCAGCTGCAACACCACATCCATGGCCAGCGCATCCAGGATCACCGGCGCATTGCCCATTTGCTGCAGCAGGCGCTCGATGAATTCGCAGCTGCCTTCGCTGTCCAGCAGGCCCGGTCCGACCAGGACGGCGGAACTGCGCTGCGCACATTCGGCCAGTTGCTCGATGCCCGAGGGCTGGAGACCGCCCGCCGAGGTTTCGGGCAGCCCGATGACCCGGGCCTCGGGCATCAGCAGCGCCAGGCCGGCAGCCACGCTTTTCGCGGTCGCAATGGTGAGCTTGCCGGCACCGGCGCGCAATGCCGCCGTCGCCGACAGCAAGGCCGCTCCGGGAATTTCACGGCTGCCGGCCACCACCAGCACCTGCCCCCGGTCTTCCTTGTCCGAGGCATCGTTCGCATGCGGGAGCGGCCAGTCGCGAAGGGCAATGCGGTCAAGTGTCTGCATGGGATTTTTCAATGGATAAAGGCGAACGGAACAGGGCGGCGCGCTCAGGGGCTGGGCACCACCGACGCATCGGGTTCGGTCGTCACCGGCGTGCCTTCGTCGAGCAGCGGCGCCATGAAATTCACCAGGTCGAGCCGAAAGCGGGGTTCGTCGTTGCTGTCGTCGTCCCCGAGGGCGCGGTAAGACGTCACGCTGCAGTTGGGAATGTCGCCCAGGCGGTCTATGCTCAGTATGGCGGCTTCGTCCATTTGCTCGACCAGGTAGCGCATGCAGTTCACGATGACCTGGTGGGCCACCACCAGCACCCGTTGCCCGGCGTACTCGCGGGTGGTCATTTCCAGCAGGCTGCGCAGCCGCAGGATCACGTCGCACCAGCTTTCTCCGCCGGGAGGGCGAAAATAAAACTTGCCCACATGCCCGCGCTGCTCGCTCAGCTCCGGGTATTTTTCAGTGATGCCCAAATGCGTCAACCGGTCCAGGATGCCGAATTCCTTTTCCCGCAGGCGTTCGTCCAGGCGCAGCTTGACAGCCTGCCGGATGCCGCCGCTGTCCAGCAGCAGGTTCGCCGTTTCCTGCGCACGCACATACGGCGAGCACAGCAGCACCTGGGGGCGCTCCGGCAGGGGCAGGTTGCCAAACCAGTGGCCCAGGCTCTGGGACTGGCGCCGCCCGAGGTCGGAAAGCGGCACGTCGATGTCGCGGGTGGCAATGTCGATGACATGCAGGCCGCTGGCTTCGGCCGCATCGCGGGCCACGTTGCCAGCGCTTTGGCCATGGCGCACGACCCAGAGCGTTTGGGGCAGCTTGGGCGTCATTGCGCAGGCCCGGTCATCAGGCTGGGCGCAGGCATGTGTAAGAAACCTGAAGAATTCATTCCGAAAACATAAGCCAGCGCGTTTGAATGCGCTGTCGGACGTTGTGCACTTTGGTGTAGGAAAGCGCTCAAACAAGCTGTGACGCTTCACTCAGAATTTCAAAATGCGAACAAGTTGACAAAACTGCTTTCCTAACAGTGCCTGTTGTGGCCGCTGGGAATCAATCAATGTTACCGTGATGTGAAATGCATTTAACGTGCTCAATTGATACATTTCGCAAATAACATTTTGTTTAACAAATTAAAAGGACATGTTGGCTTTCTGGCCGGAGGCGGCAAGGCCGGGGCCCTGATACGCAGCCATGACTGGAGCGCATCAGGGCTCGATCCTGTGGAGTTCTGGCCGCAGCCGCTCAAGACAGCCGCCGGGCTCATGCTGCGCTCCAGAACGCCGGTGATGCTGGCCTGGGGGCCTGCGCTGTGCCTGCTGTACAACGATGCCTGCCTGGACCTTCTCGGCCCCAAACACATGTCGGCACTGGGGCAGCCCTTGCTAGAGGTCTGGCCCGAAGCACGGCACGGCCTGGAGACTTGCACCGCCACAGCGGGCACCGGCAAATGTGCTTTTACCGGCAACGGGTTTTTTAGCGCAGGCCCATCCGGCAGCGCACCCGATGCGCACCCGGGGCCCAGCTTCTCCGGCGTGCCTGTGGATGCGGAAGATGGCCAGTTGGCCGGTATTTATTTCGTCCTGGCCGAACCCCCTTTGCCCGCGCCGCTGGACAGGGGCGAGCTGGCTGTTCAGCGGAACCTGGCAAGCCAGATCAAGGCTGAAGCAGACCTGCGCGCGATCCTCGGCAAATACCACGCCGTGGTCAATGCCTTGCCCCAGATCATCTGGAGCGCGCAGCCGGACGGTTTCCATGACTACTGCAACCAGCAGTGGCATGACTTCACCGGCGTGCCCCAGGGCGCCACCGACGGGGACGGCTGGACGAACCTGTTTCATAGCGAAGACCTGAAACGGGTTCTGGAAAAATGGCGGCACTGCCTGGCCACTGGCGACGCCTACGAGATCGAGTACCGGCTGCGCCACTGTTCCGGCCAGTACCGCTGGGTGCGGGGCGCCGCCCGGCCGGTCCGTAACGGGCAGGGCGCGATCATCAGATGGATAGGCACTTTCACCGACATCCAGGCGCAAAAACAGGCCGAGGAAAACCTGCAGAACTCGGACCGGCGCAAGGATGAATTTTTGGCCATGCTGGCGCACGAACTCCGCAATCCGCTGATGCCCATTGCAACCGCCGCCGACATGCTGGCACGGGGCACGCTGAACAATGCCGCGGTCATGGAGCTGAGCCGGGTGGTCGAACGCCAGGCGCGGCACATGACCCAGCTGATCGATGACCTGCTTGACGTGTCCCGGGTCACGCGCGGCCTGGTCAGCCTGGACAACAAGCCGGTGGACCTGAAGGCTGTCGTTGCCGACGCGCTGGAGCAGATTCGCCCGGCGCTGAAGTCCAAAGCGCACCAGCTGGATGTCCAGTTGCCGCCCGGCAGCACGAGAGTCATGGGCGACAGGCTGCGGCTGGTGCAGGTGCTGGTCAGCGTGCTGGGCAATGCCATCAAATACACGCCCACCGCGGGCCGCATTGCCTTGCAGATGGTGGCCGGCGAAGGGCATTGGACCTTGCGCGTCCGTGACAACGGCATCGGCATGTCAGCCGAGCTGGTGGAGCTGGCTTTCGAGCTGTTTACCCAGGGGGAAAGAAGCCCGGACCGTTCACAGGGCGGCCTGGGCATTGGCCTGGCGCTGGTCCGCAGCCTGGTGGGCCTGCATGGGGGCAGCGTCAGGCTGCAAAGCGCCGGAGCGGGGCTGGGCAGCGAAGTGGCGATACAGCTGCCGCGCCTGATGCAGCACCACGAACCGGCGTGCAACGAGGCCGATGACAGTCCGCCTGCCCGCGCGCCAAAGCTGCTGCGCATTCTGGTGGTCGACGACAATGTCGATGCAGCGCGTTTGCTGGGCATGTTCCTCGGATTGCTGGGGCATGAAGTGTTTGTGCGGTTTCACCCTGCGGATGCCCTTGAATGCGCGTGCAAGGCGGTGCCCGATGTGTGCCTGCTGGACATCGGCCTGCCCGACATGGACGGCTATGCCCTGGCGCGCCAATTGCGCTCGATGCCCGGCATGCAGCACGTCGCCATGGCCGCCGTGACGGGCTACAGCCAGCCCCGGGACAAGAAGGCGGCCATTGCAGCAGGCTTTGACGCGCATTTTGCCAAGCCTGTCGACTCGCACCAGCTAAAGACATGGCTGGCCAGCGTGGTGGGCCAGGACCCGCCGGCCATTGCATAAAATAATCGGCGCAGCGGCTTTCAGGCGGCTGCGCGCGGCTTGCGGTTCACCAGCACGATGCCTGCGGCCACCATGGCCAGCGCCGCCACCAGCCGCGGCGTGACCGGCTCGCCCAGCCACAACGCGCCAAACAGCAGCGCGAACAGCGGCGTGAAAAAAACAAAGGTTGATATCTGGGTGGCTGGGTAGCGGCCCAGCATCCACATCCAGGCCAGGTAACTGGCAAAGGCGCCCACCACGGTTTGCACGCCCAGCGAAACCAGGCCAAAAGCGCTGAAGTGCCAGAACCAGGATTCACCCCGCCCCCATGACAAGGCCGGAAAAGCGGCAGCGCTGACGGCCAGCTGGTAGAACAAGAGCTTTTCCGCCGCAATCTTTGCCAGTTTGGACGCCCGGATCACCACCGTGGTCAGTCCCCAGAGCATGCCCGCGGCCAGCGCCATAACGTCGCCGCGAACGGTGGACGCCGCGCCGCCGGAAAAGCCTTCGCGCAGGGCGAACACCACCGCCGCGAAGGCAACTACCAGTCCAGTCCACTGCACACCGCGCAGTTTTTCCGATTGGGCCCAAAACGGTACCAGCACCGCGACCCAAAAAGGCGAGGTGTACAAAAATACCGTCAACCGCGATGCCGTGGTGTGTTGCAGCCCCAGGTAGATGAAGGCGAATTCACCAGCGAAAAGGCCGCCAGCCAGCAAGCCCGCAGGCAGCGATCCATCACGGCCGAACAGCGGAATCCGGCGCCAGGCGCACCAGACCCAGAGCAGGGCCGTGGCGCCCACCAGGCGCAGGGACGCCTGGAACATGGGCGGTATTTCCGCCAGCGTGGCCTTGATCAGCACTTGCTGCAAACCCCAGAACAGGCAGCAGCCCAACAGCAACAACACCGCCAGGGCATCCAGGTGGGTCTTGCGCTCAATCATGCAGGCCCCAGGCGCCGCGCAAGCCCGCATGGTTTTGTTGAATTCCAGCGCGCAGCAGGTCATCCTTCACGTCAAGGTGGGTCAGGCCGCGCATGGCGGCTTACAACGGATGTTCGGTGTAGAACTTGCCGCCATGGAACAGCAGCGGCGCGGCGCCGGCCTGGTGGCTGCATCGCTCGACCTCGCCGACAAAAATAACATGGTCGCCTTCTTCATAGCGGCTGCGGTTGAAGCATTCGAACGTGGCGGCCGACCCGCTCAGCAAGGGCGCTCCACTGGCGCCTTCGGTGTACTGCACGTCTTTCCAGCGGTCTTCGCGGCGGCTGGCAAAGCGTTCGGCCAGCTCTTTCTGCCCTGCGGCCAGGATGTTGATGGCGTAGTGCGACCCGGTGCTCAGGGCTGCCATGGTGCTGGCGCCCTGCGACAGGCTCCAGAGGACCAAAGGCGGGTTGAGTGAAACCGAATTGAAGGAATTGGCGGTCAGGCCGACCAGGACGCCGGCCGGCGTGCGTGCCGTCACAATGGTCACGCCCGTGGCGAACATGGCCAGCGAGGCGCGAAATTCACGGGGCGAAAAGCTCGGGCTGTTCGCCTGGCGAAGGGTGGGATGGGGCAGCATAAGGCTGCTAATTTAACTGAACCCGGCGCGCCAGCCGGCTGCAAGGGTACCGCCAGCCCCTGGCTGCGCCAGATTTTGCCGCCTGCAGCGCCAAATCAATCCTGCCTGCCTGGCCATGTTCGAGGGACCGCATAAGCAGTTGCTACAAACTTGGTAGCGAACAATACTTGCTGCGCATGCGCGCTAAATGAATCCCGTTCAAACACCTTTGGAGGCAGCGGCTCAAGCCGGCAACTGGCGGCTGGCCGTAACCAGGCGCCGCGCACCGGGGTAGCCATTGGCAAAGATTCGCCTAGGGCCGAAATTTTTCGTAGGTCTTGTCCATCTCAGCGGCCTTGCTGGTGTCTTTCAGGCCGTCCTTGAGGTCCTTGGCGGCCTGTTCAATCATCGGATCGGGTTGGCTGCTGGTCATGTCCTTGGCTTCGTCGCGGTCACGCGGCAGTTCCAGCGTCTGTTCGACCGAGCCATCGTTGAAGTCGGGCTGCCGGTCGACCATCGGCTTTTGCGCCTGCGGATCCTGGACCGGCATGCCTTTGCCGGCAGCCGGCTGGTCGGGGGTGTTGACAGGCTGGGTGCGGGATTTTTGAGGTGTCATGCGCTTACTGTTCCCGGATATGCCAGAGGCGCCTGTCAGCTTGAAAAAGTACCGCCTGTAGGAGGAAAGGAGAGTTGCCCAAAAAGCCATGCCTGGCAAGCCCGGCATGAAAGCGCCTTATTTCCTACAAAAGCGGATGAAAGCGGCTGACATGCGCGTCTGGCGCCGCACGAAAACACTGAGCCTCTTTCACCTACCGTTATCACTGCCGGAGTTTCACATGCGATATGAAGTCACCGAATGGAGCACTGCCCTGATGAGCTCGCTGGCCACGGCCATGGCCCTGTTTTTCAGCGCCATACCGAAGATATTTGGCTTCATCGTCATCCTCATCGTGGGCTGGGTGGTGGCTTCGCTGGTGGAAAAAGCCGTGGCGGCCCTGCTGCGGACCATCAAGTTCAACGACCTGGCCAAACGCTCCGGCCTGGCCGACTTTGTCAACAAGATGGGCACCGGCACCGATTCGGCCGGGGTGCTGGGGGCGGTGGTGAAATGGTTCATCCGGCTGATCGCGCTGGTCGTCGCCTTCGACGCCCTTGGCTTGCCGGCGGTGTCAGACGTGCTGCGCCAGTTGCTGCTGTGGCTGCCGAACGTGGTCGTGGCGCTGGTGGTGCTGGTCATCGGCGGGCTGCTCGCCTCCGCTTTGAGCAATGTCGTGCGGGGTGCGGCGGCCAAGAGCGCGCTGGGCAACCCCGACCTGCTGGCCAAGGTGGCCTCGGGACTGGTCTGGGCCTTCGCGATTGTGGTGGCGGTCAACCAGATCGGCATTGCGACGGCGTTGGTCAACACGCTGTTCATGGCGGTGGTCGGCGCCGTCGCGCTGGCCCTGGGGCTGGCCTTTGGCCTGGGAGGGCGTGACACCGCTGCGGAAATCGTGCGCAACTGGTATGCGAAAGGCCAGCAGAACCAGGACAAGCTGAGCCGCGCGGTGGATGAGGCCGGGAGCGAGATCAACCGCAAGGCCGCACCGTACCGCGCACCCTAAGCTGTGGGCTTGGACGGTTGCGGTGTCAAGAAGCCGCAAGGCCTTTAGGCGAGCGCGCCGGCTCAAAACCGTAAAAGCCGAACGCCATCGCCGGGACTTTCCCGCTGATCAATTCAGCCAACGCCTTGCCAGAACCCGCGCCATGCGTCCAGCCCAGCGTGCCATGGCCGGCGTTCACCCAGAGCGCGCCCACCTCGGTTTTACCGATGAAAGGAATGTTGGTCGGCGTGGCCGGGCGCAGTCCGGCCCAGAAGCGCGGCGAGCCGCCTTCCTCTTCCATCCGGGTGTCGCAGACGCCGGGCAGCACTTCCTCTATCCGCCGGGCCAGCATGCGGCACCTGGCCCGGGCCAGCGGCGTGTCGAGCGACAGGTTGTAGCCGCCGACCTCGATGGTGCCGGCCACCCGTAATTCATCGCCCAGCCGGCTGATGGCGCACTTGACCTCATCGTCGATCGTGCTGACAAAAGGCGCCCGCCCGGGCTTGAGCAGCCTGAAGGTGGCGCTGTAGCCCTTGCCCGGGTAGATGGGCAGGTCAACGCCGACGGTGCGCAACAGGGGGGCGCTGTAGGAGCCGCAGGCCACCACCACCGCATCGGCCTTCAGGTGTTTGGCTTGCGGCCCTGTTTGGCCATCTGCGCTGCCAGGGCGCGCCCTTATGGTGACCGACTCCACCGCATTGCCGGCTTTTTCAAGCCGCAGCACGTCGTGGCTGTACAGGAAACGCGCGCCGCGCTCGGCACAGCGCCGGGCCAGCGCCTGGGTGAACACCCGGGCGTCGCCGCTTTCGTCGCTGGCGGTGTAGGTACCGCCCACGATGCGGTGGGCAAAAGCGCTAAAGGCAGGTTCGATCTCCAGCAGTTCAGCGGTTGACACCACGCGGCGCGCCACGCCGTACCTGCGCATCAGCGCCGCTGCGTCGCCGGCGGTGTCGAACGATTTTTGCTCGGTGTAGTAGTGGGCAATGCCGCGTTCCAGGCGGTGGTAGTCAATGCCGGTCGCCTGCACCACCTCCTTGAGCGCGTCATGGCTGTAGGCGCCCAGCGCCACCAGTTGCTGCACATTGCGCTCGAAGGCGGCATCGTTGCATTGCGCCAGGAACTGCAGGCCCCAGCGCCATTGCCGCCAGCCCTCGCCCCAGGGCCATTGCGGCCTGAACAGCAGCGGGGCATCGTCGCGGAACATCCATTTCAGGGCTTTCAGCGGCGCATCCCGGTTGGCCCAGGGCTCGCAGTAGCTGACCGAGATCTGCGCGGCATTGGCAAAGCTGGTTTCCAGGGCGGCATCAGGCTGCCGGTCCACCACCGTGACCTCGTGTCCGCGCTCCAGCAGATGCCAGGCGGTACTCACGCCGATGATGCCTGCCCCCAAAACTACTACTTGCATGGCCGTCCTTTGGTGTCCAGGGCACAAGTGTGCAGGAGCTTGGTGCCTGGTAACAGTCAAATTAAACTGTTAGCCAATTCATCAGTCCAACTAATACTCAACGAGGACCCATGAGCACTTTTGACCCGGATGCCCTGGAATGCCTGGCCGCCATCGTGGAAGAGGGCGGTTTTGAGCGCGCCGCCCGGCGCCTGTCGATCACCCAGTCGGCCGTATCCCAGCGTTTGCGGGCGCTCGAGGCGCAGGTCGGCACCGTGCTGATCGTGCGCAGCCGCCCGCTGAAGGCGACGTCGGCCGGGCAATTGCTGCTCAAGCACACCCGTATGCTGCGCCTGCTGCGCGCCGACCTGGAGCGCGACCTGAAGGAACTGGCGCCCAGTTCCCTGCGCGGCGCGCGCGAGGAAGAGCGCATTTCCATCGCCATCAATGCCGACAGCATTGCCACCTGGGCGTTGCCGGCGCTGACTGCACTGGCGCAGCAGGGCCTGCCCATGGAAATCGTGACCGACGACCAGGACTTCACCCAGGAGTGGCTGCGCCAGGGCCAGGTGCTGGGCTGCGTCACCACGCTCCGGCAGGCCCTGCGCGGCTGCAAGGTGGTGGCGCTCGGGGCGATGGAATATGTGGCCGTTGCCACCCCTGCGCTGGCACGGGAACGCCTGGGCGGCGGTTTGTTGACCGCGCACAATTTCCGCGACCTGGCGTTTGTGGCCTTCAACCGCAAGGACGACATGCAAAGCGAATTTGTCGGCAACGCGTTCGGTCTGAAGCGGGTCATGCTGAACCAGCTGTTCGTGCCATCGACCGAAGGACAGGTGCGCGTCGTGCTGGCCGGCTGGGGCGCCAGCGTGCTGCCGCGCCTGCTGGTCCAGCCCCTGATCGACCAGGGCCTGCTGGTCAACCTGGTCCCTGCCTGCATCCTGCCGATACAGCTCTACTGGCATTGCTGGAACCTGGAGTCCGACGTCCTGGATGCCCTGACAGCGGCGCTGACCGGGTCGGCAGCGCTGGCGCTGGTGGCTGGCTGAGCGTCGCCGTACCGCTTGCAAGAGCACCGCGCCCACCAGAATTTTCAAGCCGCCCGGGCCTGACGCGCACCCTGAACAAGCGCGTTGCGCTGGCATTCACACCGCAACGACGCGCGGATGCGCGCAGCCTCAACGCACCAGCAGCACAGGCACCTTGCTGTGCGACAACACCTGGGTCGCCACCGACCCCATGACCAGGTTGCCGAACAAGCCATGGCCGTGCGAGCCCATCACCAGCAGGTCGAACTGGCCCTGGTCGGCAAAATTGGCGATGGTTTCGCCGGCATGGCCCACGCGCCATTCGCTGCTGGCCTGCAGCTTGCGCTCCGCCATGTACTGAGCCGCCGGCGCCATGACTTTTGCCGTTTCGTCAGCGTAATAGCTGTCCACGACGTCCTTGCCCACCGCAGCCCGTGCCCTGGGCGGCAAAGGAGGCTGCACGGTGAGCAGGGTGTATTCGTTGGCCGGGCTGAACAACTCGCCATGGGTGGTGATGTAGGCCAGCATTTTTTGCGTGTAGGGGCTGCCGTCTACAGCCAGAAGAATCTTCATGGGGTGCTCCTTGTTCAAAACATCAAGTTTAGCTACCCGCCGCCTTTCAGCCCGTTAATTCATTGCCGGACCGGGGGCTATGAATGTTCAGGGCCGACGGCAATCCGCAGGCCGGGCTGGAAACCTTCCTGCTCGCCCTTGCGCGCATAGCCCAGGGGGTTGGCCAGCACGCGGCAGCCGTGCCTGACGTAATGGTTCGGGCAATGCAGGTGGCCATGCAGCCAGACGGTGGCCAGCGGCAGCAAATCGTCCAGCGAATTGCAAAATCCCGCTGTTCCCGGCGTGATGCCGTAGCGCGGATCGGCGCTCAGCAGGCTGGGCGCAAAGTGCGTCACCACCACGGTCGGGCCGTCAAAGGGCTGCGCCAGCGCTTGCCGCAGCCAGGCCTGGCTCAGCAGCCCCTGCTCGCGCACCGCTTCGGCCAGCATCGGCTGGCCGGCGCGCAGCGCGTGGTTTTTCTTCAGGTAGAAATTGGCGGCGCGAAAGGCTTTTTCCCTGGCCTTGAGCTGCTCGCCCAGCGTCACGCCGTTGGCGCCTGCAGGATCCGCAAGGGCTTGCCGGGTCGTCAGCGCATCAAAATCGGTCCACAGCGTGCAGCCCATGAAGCGCACGCCCTGCAGCACCACCACCCGCTTTTCGAGCCAGACCAGGCCCAGGCGCGCGCAGGTTTCCTGCAGGCGCGCGTCGGCAGCGTCAAAGTCCTGCCCGTCGTATTCATGGTTGCCGGGCACAAACAGCACAGGCGTCGGCCAGCCCGCGCCGCCCTGGGCCGCAGGCAAAGGCGAAAACCGGGCCAGTCCGAAATCCGGGACGCCCAATGCGCCCAGCAGCGAACCCGCCTGGTACGAGCCGATGTCGCCCGCCAGCACCAGCAGGTCGGCGCCGGGCAGCGGCTGGGGCCTGAAATGCGGGTTTGATTCGAGATGAAGGTCTGAAAGCAGCTGGATGTTCACCCGGCATATTGTCGGGGACTGGCCGGGCCCGTGCAGCCAGGCCAGCGCATGCCCCGGCGGGCGGAAACATGCCAGGGTGTCAGTTCATGCACGATTTGCATGGTTCATTCGGTGCCCAATGCTTGAAATACTGGGGAAAACCCTTAGTATTGAATGATCCAAACTTCAACTACCGACCCGGTAGATTTTCATGCTCCGTCTTGCTTTCACGATTGCCCGGTTTTTTTCTTTCGACGACAAGGCGGCCAGCGCCGGCAGCAACATCGCCCGCCACCTCATGGAAGACGCCCAGGCGCGCGCCGGATCGAACCCTTACCAGGCCCGGGAACTTCGCCAGGCGGCCAGCGCCTACCTCAGCGTCGTTCGCTGAAGCAGCGGCCACTGGCGCGATCAACGTCAGGCTGAAAACGCCTTTTCGGCCGCACGCTTGACGGCATTGAGCAGCCAGACATGACCCGCCTGCTTTTCGGAGCGCCGGTGCCACAGCGCATCGACATGCACGGGCGCCACCTCGAAGGGCAGGGGCTGCTGCGCCAGCTGGTCGGCAATGCCGGTCACCTGGAGGAAATGGCGCGGCAACACCGTCAGCAGGTTCGAATTCACCACCACCCGGCTGGCGGTAAAAAACTGGTTGACGGTCAGCACCACGCGCCGCTCGCGGCCGAGCGCCGCCAGCGACTCGTCGATGAATCCGTAAGCCCGCCCCGAATAGCTCACCAGCATGTGCCGGGCCGCGCAATACTGGTCCAGCGTCAACTTGCTTCGCGCCAGCGGGTGGCCTTTGCCCATCACGCACACGTATTGGCCGTCATACAGCCGCTGGAACAGAAAGGGCATGGCATCGCCGCTCTGCGCCTTGGCGGTCAGGTCGGGCACCACGGCAGGAAAGTAGCCCACCGCCAGGTCGCAGCGCTGCTGGTCCAGCAAGTCGCGCGGGTCGCGCGTGGTGAGCGGCACCACGCGCAGGGCAATGCCCGGCGCTTCGTTCTCCAGCATGTCGTTCAAGCCCGGAATCAGGCTGGCCGCGGTGGCATCGCCCATGGCCAGCACGAACGTCAGCGTGGCTTGCGCCGGCACGAATTCATTGGGAATGAGGGACGACTGCAACTGCCGCAACGCCTCGCGCACGGCGGGCCAGATGGCCACGGCCCGGGGCGTGGGCGCCATGCCCTGCCCACTGCGGTGGATCAGCTCGTCTCCCAGCGTTTCTCGCAGGCGGCGCAGCGCATTGCTGACGGCGGGCTGGGTCAGGGAGAGGTTGCGGGCCGCCCGGGTCAGGTTGCGCTCGGCCATGACTTCGTCGAAAACCCGGAGCAGATTCAGGTCCAGGGTTCTGAAATTCGGCAGATTCACCTGAAATCCTTCAGAAAAGGGTTTAAAAACGTCAACTATTACGCTAATGAATGACCGTCATCATAAAGATAAAGTGGATTGTCATTAGTATTAACCCTAATATAGCGGCATCCGCATCAAATAGTCATTCGCGGCTCAGCTAAAGGAAATCATCATGACCAGTTTTGTCAACGCCAATTATTCAACCCAGCACCATGGTGCGAACCGCGTCGAGTCGGCCATGGTTGCCGTACAGCATGCCCGCCGTGGTTTCTCCGGCACCCGGGGGCTGGCAACCTTGCTGCTTTCCGCCATGGTAGCCGCCGTCATGGTCGTGGCCTATCAGGTGATGGACTCAGTGGCTGAAGGCCATTTGCTGATGATGTGGATCGCCTTGTGGGCTGTGGCGTTTGCCGCACTCGCCCTGTTTGCCGGCGCCGCGCGCGCCATGGCGATGCGCACCAAAAACAGCCTGGACGAGTGGTCGCGCAGCCTGGCTGAAGCCCGGGCCGACCAGCGCCTGTGGGCCACCGCCCGGCAAGACAGCCGGGTCATGGCCGACCTGCAGGCCGCCATGACGCGCAGCGAAACCCAGCCCGTATCGGCCGGCGAAGCAGCCATCACAGCGCGGGCAACACGCGCCGTGAAGTCGCGCAGCTACACCCTGCAGCGCGCCTATGAGCGCAATTACCTGTCGTAACACTGCTTCGCGCCCAAGAGGACGCCATGAAAAAAGCCACCTTGCGGGGTGGCTTTTTTTCGTCTCGTCGCAGCGTGTCGAATGCCGCTTTCGCAGTCGACACGCCTTGTGCGGCCGGCCTCAGGCCGCCAGGCGGCGCTCGATCTCGGCCTTGGTGTCGGTCAGTTCGTGGGGCAGGTGGTGCGCAAGCTGCTTGAACAGTTCGTCGTGCAGTTCAAGTTCCTTGAGCCAGGCGGCTTTGTCGATGCTGGTGACCGTGTCGAACTGCTCCGCGCTGAAATCAAGGCCGGTCCAGTTCAGGTCTTCATAGCTGGGGCTGACGCCGGTCACATGGTCTTCGCCCTTGCCCTTGCCTTCGATGCGGTCGATCATCCAGGCCAGCACGCGCATGTTCTCACCGTAACCGGGCCAGACGAACTTGCCGTCGGCGCCCTTGCGGAACCAGTTGGTGGTGTAGATTTTCGGCAGCGCAGCGCCTGAAGCCGCCAATTTTTCACCCAGGTCCAGCCAGTGCTGGAAATAGTCGCTCATGTTGTAGCCGGCGAACGGCAGCATGGCGAACGGGTCGCGGCGCACCACGCCGGCCTGCCCGGTGGCGGCGGCGGTGGTTTCGCTGCCCATGGTCGCGGCCATGTACACGCCCTCTACCCAGTTGCGCGCTTCGGTCACCAGCGGCACGGTGGTCGAGCGGCGGCCGCCAAAAATGAAAGCGTCGATCGCCACGCCTTTGGGGTCGTCCCAGGCGCTGTCGAGCGCCGGGTTGTTGGTGGCGGCCACCGTGAAGCGCGAGTTGGGATGCGCGGCCTTGGCACCGGTTTCTTTCGCAATCTGCGGCGTCCAGTCCTTGCCCTGCCAGTCGATCAGGTGCGCGGGCAGCGCCTTGCCAGGCGCGTCCTGCTCCATGCCTTCCCACCACACGTCGCCGTCGTCGGTCAGCGCGACGTTGGTGAAAATGGTGTTGCCGCGCACGCTGAGCATGCAGTTCGGGTTGGTCAGCATGTTGGTGCCGGGGGCCACGCCGAAGTAGCCGGCTTCCGGGTTGATGGCGTAGAGCTTGCCATCGGCGGCCGGCTTGATCCAGGCAATGTCGTCGCCGATGGTGGTGACGCTCCAGCCCTCGAAGCCGGCGGGCGGCACCAGCATCGAGAAGTTGGTCTTGCCGCAGGCCGACGGAAACGCCGCAGCCACATGGTATTTGCGGCCTTCGGGATTGGTCACGCCCAGGATCAGCATGTGCTCGGCCAGCCAGCCTTCGTCGCGTCCCATATTGGAGGCAATGCGCAGCGCAAAGCATTTCTTGCCCAGCAGCGCGTTGCCGCCGTAGCCCGAGCCGTAGGACCAGATTTCGCGCGTCTCCGGGTAATGCACGATGTACTTGGTCTTGTTGCACGGCCAAGGCACGTCCTGCTGGCCTTGCGCCAGGGGCGCGCCCACGGTGTGCACGCAGGGCACGAAGTGGCCTTCGGTGCCCAGCACGTCGAACACGGCCCGGCCCATGCGCGTCATGATCTTCATGTTGACAGCCACGTAGGCGCTGTCAGACAGCTCAATGCCAATGTGCGCAATCGGCGAACCCAGCGGACCCAAGCTGAAGGGCACGACATACATCGTGCGTCCGCGCATGCAGCCGTCGAACAGCGGCTGCAGCGTGGCGCGCATTTCCGCGGGTTCCATCCAGTTGTTGGTCGGTCCGGCGCTTTCCTTGCTGGCCGAGCAGATGTAGGTGCGGTCCTCCACCCGCGCCACGTCGGTCGGGTCGCTGTGCGCCAAAAAGCTGTTCGGGCGCTTGGCTTCGTTGAGCTTTTTGAACGTGCCCGCATCGACCAATTGCTGGCACAGGCGCTGGTATTCGGCGTCGCTGCCATCGCACCAGTAAACGGTTTCGGGCTTGCACAGCAGCGCCATGTCGGCCACCCAGGCTATCAGTTTTGCATTCTTGACGTAAGCGGGCGCATTGATCTCAAGCCCCTGCATGACAGGTTGGTTCATCGAAAAACTCCAAAGTAAAAAAGCGTTATTTCGATAAACGTCTGGCAGCGACAGGACA
>JAQGMZ010000043.1 GCA_028292045.1 Polaromonas sp.
GCCCGGCATCGAAACCCGGCTGGTCAGCCTGTTCGACATCGGCGTGATGCAGGGCAAGCTGTCGCTGAACCGCTTCGTGCAGCTGACCTCGACCACGCCGGCCAAGCTGTTCGGCCTGTTCCCGAAAAAGGGCACTATTGCCGTCGGCAGCGATGCGGACGTGGTGCTGTTCGACCCGGCGGCCACGCAGGTGATCCATGCCGAGCACCTGCACAGCCAGTGCGACTACACGCTGCTCGAAGGGCGGACGCTGCGCGGCCAGGTGAAGAAGGTGTTCCTGCGCGGCGAGCTGATCGTGGACGGCGAGCAATGGCTGGGCCGCGAGGGCATGGGCCGCTTCGTACCGCGTGGTACCGTGCAAGCTTTTTGAACCTTCACCGGCGCCTACCTTCGTGACACCCACCGTCCAGTCCGCACCACCGGCCAGCCCCGCCCGCCCCGCCCGGCCCGCCAACCTGGCCGAGCTGCGCGAACTGATCGGCCGCGAGAGCGAACGGCTCACGCCCCGCCTGCGCGCCGCCGCGCGCTATGCGCTGGACCATCCCAACGAGGTCGCGCTCAACCCGGTGGCCACGCTGGCCCGCACGTCGAAGGTGGCTGCCGCGACCTTCATCCGCCTGGCCCAGTCCCTGGGTTGCGAAGGCTACAGCGATTTGCAGCGGCTTTTCCGCGAACCGCTCCAGCATGCCGGAAAGCCGAGCTTTCCGGAACGCATCCGGCACTACGGCGGCGAGCAGACGCTGGACAATCCTGACGACCCGGCGCAGGTGCTGCGGGCGTTCAGCCAGGCGAACATGGTGTCGCTGGAGCATCTGCGCGCCGACGCCGCCAGCCTGCCGCTGCAGGCGGCCATCGACCTGATCGAGCAGGCCACGCTGGTGCATGTGGTCGGACTGCGCAGGTCGTATGCCGTGGCGGCCTACCTGGCCTACGCGCTGAACCGGGTAGGCTGCCCGACGGTGCAGATCAACGGCCTGGGCGGCAGCATCAACGAACAGGCCTCGATTGCCGGCGCCGGCCACCTGTTGATTGCCGTCAGCTTTCCGCCCTACGCCGGCGACACCTTGCAGGTTTGCCAGCAGCTGAGCCGGCGCGGCGTGAAGCGCCTGGCCCTGACCAATTCCATTTTCAGCCCGATCGCGCAGGGCGCCGACCTGGTGCTGGAAGTCAACGATGCCGAACTGCTGGGCTTTCGCTCGCTGTGCGCCGCCATGAGCCTGGCGCAGACGCTGGCCATGGGCGTGGCCTTCGGCAAGCGCGGCAGGCAGCGACACGATGCCGGCGCAACTTTTGAAACCGGTCTTGAAGACATCGACTGCTAGCCATGACCCCTCTCATCCTGACGCCTGAACCCCTGACCGCCGCCGCCTTTGCGCCGTTCGGCGAGGTCATCGAGGCCAGCGACAGCGCGCAGCGCTTTCCGATCAACCAGGGCCAGGCCGAGCGCTACCACGACCTGGCCAGCGTCGATCTGGCCGGCAGTGGCGCCAGGGCGCTGATCAGCATCTTTCGCTCGCACCCGCGCCAGTTCCCCCTGTGCCTGAGCGTGCTGGAGCGCCACCCGCTGGGCAGCCAGGCCTTCATGCCGCTGGCGGCCCTGCCTTACCTGGTGGTGGTGGCGCCTGGCGGCGACGCGCCCGACGTGCAGGCGCTGCGCTGCTTCATGGCCGCACCCGGACAAGGCGTGAACTATGCGCGCGGCACCTGGCACCATCCGCTGCTGTCGCTGCACGCGACCACGGATTTTTTGGTGATCGACCGGGGCGGGCCCGGGCTCAACCTCGAAGAACACGGCTTGCCCCTGGAACATATCCGGATTCTGGCGCCGGCTGATGGGTTGCCCGGCCTGTCCTGAACCCGGCAGCGCGTCAGCGAAGCCGGATCATCGGTGCCTGGCCGGCTTCGCTGACTTCCAGCAGCGCGCCGAAGGCCGACAGCATGGCCGGAAAATTAGCGTGGCCGTATTCCTTCGGATCAAAGGTCGAATCGAGGCGGCGGATCATCTGCCAGACGGCCTGCGGGCTGACCCAGGCATCGCCCTGGGCCTGGGCCAGCAGGCGGATCGCCCGGGTCAGCAGCCCGGCCGCGGCATCCTCGGCAAGGGACTCTGCCGATGGCGCGGCCGCCGTCCCCGGCGCCTGCAGGTTGTCGTAGTAATGAAACGCGTGGCAGCTTTTGGCCCAGTGGCGGTTCGTCGATTTGCGGGTGCCGATGCCCACCAGGCTGCGGCCTGCCGCCTTGACTTTTTGCGACACCGGCATGAAGTCGCTGTCGCCCCCCACGATGATGATCGTGCCGATGTGGCTGAAGCGGCCCATGTCTTCCATCGCGTCCAGGCACAGGCTGATGTCGGCGCCGTTCTTGGCCGAGCCGCCGGGCGGGAACAGCTGGATCAGCTCGACCGCGCATTGCAGCAGCGCATCGCGGTAGCGGCTGAAATACTGCCAGTTGCAGTAGGCCCGGTTGATGGCGATCGGCCCGAACGACGCGGCAAGCTCGACCACCGCCTGGATGTCGATCAGCGGCTCCTGCACCCGGAACCGGTTGTCCTGCTTGCTGTAGGCGCCCTCCTGCCGGGCTTCGCACAGGCTGGCGTGCAGGTTTTCAAAATCCCAGTACAGGGCTACCGACGGTGGTTGTTCGCTGCCGCGCTGCTGCATGAAGTCTTTCTGTCAAGGAATACATTGGAGACGAGTGAACGGGGGCCCAGGTGAAATGGTTCAAAGTGTTTGCTGCCGAATGTGCAGGGAGCGCCGTTCAAATGAGTTCAGCCGACACTACCATGTCGCAGCAGTCACATTTTTGTCATTGCTTGTTCATAGACTGGCCGGTCCTTCATTTTTTCAAATAATCCATGAAACGACATTTTTCCCTCCTTGCCGCCGCTTTGTCTTTTTCTGCCTTGTCTGCCTGTGGCGGTGGCGACGAGCCGGGCATTGCGCCGCTTCCCGCCAAGCTGGTCATTGGACACCGCGGCGCCAGTGCCCTGCGGCCCGAGCACACGCTCGAAGCCTATGCCAAGGCGATCGAGGATGGCGCCAATATCATCGAACCCGACCTGGTCAGCACCCGCGACGGCGTGCTGGTGGCGCGCCATGAAAATGAAATATCCGGCACCACCAACGTCTCGACCAAGGCAGAATTTGCCGCGCGCAAGACGACCAAGCTGATCGACAATGTCAGCACCACCGGCTGGTTCACCGAAGACTTCACGCTGGCCGAATTGCAGACGCTGCGCGCCCGCGAACGCATTCCACTCAACCGCCCGGCCAATGTGACCTACAACGACCAGTTCGTCGTGCCCACGTTTCAGGCGATCATCGACCTGGCCAAGACGAAATCACGCGAAACCGGCCGCACGATCGGGATCTATGCCGAGACCAAGCACCCCAGTTATTTCAAGTCGATCAACCTGCCGCTTGAAAAACGGCTGGTCGATGCGCTCGATGCAAACGGCTACCGCGGAAAGACGGCCCCGGTGTTCATCCAGTCATTCGAGGTGGCCAACCTGAAGGAAATGCGCAAGCTGACCGACGTGCGCATCGTGCAGTTGCTGTCTAGCAGCGGCAAACCCGAAGATTTCCGGCTGTCGGGCGATGCCAGAAGCTATGCCGACGTCAGCAGCGCCGCCGGACTGCGCGAAGTCGCCAGCTATGCCAACGGCATCGGTCCAGACAAGGGAATGGTGATCCCGCGCAATGCCCAAAACAACCTGGGCACGCCGACCGCCCTGGTGGCAGACGCGCATGCGGCAGGCCTGGTGGTTCACCCCTACACGTTCCGGCCGGAAAACCCGTTCCTGCCGGCTGACCTGCGCCGGGGCAACACGGCCTCGCCTGCTGAACGCGGCGACCTGGCGGCTGAAATCACCGTATTCCTGCGCGCGGGGATTGATGGTTTTTTCACGGACGATCCGGCCGTTGGCCGCGCCGCCCTTGATGCATTTTCCAAGCCGTGATGGTTTGTCGATCAGCGCTCAGGCAGTTGCTTTGGCCTGGTACGCCTTGCGGTCGGCCAGCACTTTCTGGGCTGCCGGCCGCTCGCTGATCAGCCGGATGTAGGGCTTGTAGTCCATGCCGGCGGACAGCAGCAGGTCTTCGCCCAGCACCCCCTTGGTGGCCATGCCCACCAGTGGCAGGCTGACAAATGCCGCGCAGTCCGCCTGGGTAAATGCACCGCCCGCAATATAGGGGGAAAACTTCACCAGCTGCTTGAAAGCCGCTATGTTTTTTTCAAGCAGCTGGCGGATGCGCGCCTTGGTGCTGTCGCTGACGGTGCCGCCAAAAAAAGCCTGGGCGTAGAGTTCCCGCGCGACCAGTTCCAGGTGCAGTTCGATGAAGATGATGAGCTCACGCACCTTGGCCGCGGCGAACGGGTCGGCAGGCAGCAAGGCCGGCACGGGGCAAGCCGCCTCGATGTAGTCCACGATGGCCTGGCTTTCGCACAGGTTGCCCTCGGGCGTGCGCAAAAACGGAACTTTTCCAAGCGGCGAAGCGGCCAGCGCCGCTTCGCTGGAAATGGGCAAGGTCACCACTTCTTCTTCGAATGGCAAGTTTTTTTCAAGCAATGCCAGCTTGACCTTGTTGTAGTAATTGGAAACGGGAAAGCCGCAAAGAATGAGCATGAAAAAAGTCTCCTGTTGGTGGGAAGGCCAGTTTATGTAAAGACGGGCCGGCGGCTTGCAACGGTTGCGACAGCAGCGGCAAATTGGGCCGGTCACCACAGCCGCACCAGCGGGACAAGCCCAAACCAGAGCAAAAATGTCAGCGAAATTGCCATCAGCCCGTCAATCCGGCCGGGCGGCCTGCCGGACTTCAGTCGCTGGCCGATCCGCCAAGCCAGCCAGGCGCCATGGGGAACCGCCGCATACGCAGTGCCGGCATAGGCGCCGCCGGCCAGGCCGAAAAACTGCCATGCCGCTGCGGCCAGCACCGCCAGCACGGTGAAGCCCAGCGCCAGCATCAGCGCGCCGCGCTGGCCCAGGCGCACCGCCAGCGTTCCCTTGCCGGCAGCCTCGTCGGCCTGCATGTCGGGAATGCCTGAAAGAATGATCGATGGGAAAATGGCCAGCAGCAGCGGCACGCTCAGCAACCAGGGCAGCGGGTCGCGCCAGTCGCCTCCGGCAAACATGAAACCGCACAGCAGCACGCCAATGCTGTGTGTCAGCGCCACATCAAGCTCGCCCAAGCCCCGGTAGCTCAGCTTGAGCGGCGATGCCGTGTAGCCCAGCGCCAGGACCGCCAAGGCGGCGAGCGCGCCCGTCCAGTACGCCAACGCGGCGGCGTCCCAGGCCAGCAGCCAGCCTGTGGCCAGCGCAAACATCCCCAGAGCCGCGCCGATGCCGGCCTGGACCTCGCGCAAGCTCAGCAAGCCATCGACCAGCACCCGGGAGCCGCCCGTGAAAGTGCTGAAAAACCGGTTGCGCCGGTCGCTCTGGAAATCCACCACATCGTTCACCAGCACCGTCGCCACTTCCAGGGAAAAAAGGCACAGGTAGCCCAGCCAGAACACGCCGCTGCCCAAAGCGCCTTCTGGCGGCGCGGCGGCCAGCGCACCCATGGCGTAGGCAATCCAGGTCATCGGGTAGAACTGAAGGCGCATCGCCTTGAGCCACGCGCCAGTCTTGTGGCCAAGCCATTCGGCCGGGGTTCGCCGGCCGTGCCGCAAGCGCCGGCCCTGGAGGCGGACGCGTTCGATCCAGCGTTGCCGCTGACCAGAGTCTGCATCCTTCACGGGCCCAAAAGCAAGGTAACGCACTGGATTGACACCGCAAAAGCCCAGGGTCGCGCCAGCCATGGCGCGGCGGCCCGGCTGGCCGTAAATGAAACGGTGGACCAGCGGCGGCGTGTCCATGGTGGTGATGAGCTGCGCGGACCGGCCGCCCAGCAGGCCCTGGTAACCGGTTCCGCCCTCGCATGCATGGAAGGAAAAACCTTCGGTCATGGCTCGGTCGATGAATCCCTTGAGCAGCGCCGGCGTGCTGCCCCACCAGGTCGGGTAGACAAACACCAGATGATCGGCCCAGACTATCAATGCCCGCGCGCGCGCCAGGCCCTCTTCAAGCGGCTGCTGGCGCGGCGAGCATTCGCGCACATTCGGGTCGAATCCGAGCGTTGCCAGATCAAGCCGGCGGACATCGGCACCGGCCCGCCGCGCCCCCTCGCCGTAGGCACTGGCCATTGCGCCGCACAGGCTGGCCGTGCGGGGGTGCCCCAGAATAATGAGCACTTTCATGAGTTGCCATCCTGTTATTCTGTCTTTACAGTCCTGCGGCGAAGCACGCCAACCAGACCGGCACCGATGGCAATCGTGCGGCCAGGCTTGTGTATTCATCAAACGGCACACAGCACCGGGCAGGCGAGTTCAAGCTGCAAAAATACGGCGACTTGCTTAAAGTCTTCGACCTGCCCTGGCCGGCAGATGCCGGACATTTTCAACCTCACCAGGAGAACCCCTGCTTGCAAAAACTAATAGCTTTTACCCTTCTGCTCTGCTGCGCGCAGTTTGTCCACGCTGCCGCACCACGGGACGCTGCGCCCAATGCAGAACTGCCGCATCCGTTGAGCGCCAGCTGGTCATGGTCGCTTCCGGGCAAGCAATGCACGGAAAGTTTGCAATACCTGCCAGGCGGCACCAGTACAGGCCGCAGCGGAGCCCAGCAAATTCAAAGCCGCTACGAGGTGTCGGCCCTGCCCAGCCTGCTGGGCTTTTACCGCTTGGCCGAAACCGTGACCGAGTCCAACAACCAGCCTGATTGCGCCGGGGACGTGCTCGAGGTTTCCGACGAGCCCGTGGTCCGGTTCATCCAGTTCAGCCCCGGGCGAAACCAGCTGATCGTGTGCAGGACAGAGGCGCTCAAGGAGTGCTATGGCCCGTTGAAACGGATTTCGCCCTAGCGCTGCAAAAATTGCCGGCCGGCCTTCAGCTGTCCAGCGACTCAGGCTCGCTGGTGTCGGGTGTGGTCACGGTGATGGCGTCTATGTCCTTGGCATCGGCATTGTCCGGACTGCTGACCACCAGGGACTTGACTTCTGAAAAGAATGCGCCGCCTCCGGTTGCCCCGGCTCCCCCGGCTCCGGCACCTCCGCCTGCCGGGCCGCCGCCGTCATCGCCGCCGCTGCCGCAGGCCGACAGCCCCATGGCCAGCACCGTCAACGCACAACCTTTGATGAAAATTGTGTAGTTCATTTTCAGTTCCTAGTTGTTGAAGTTGCCAGGAATAGGGGTGTTCAAATAGGGGAAAACGCCTTTGAAATCCGCCGCCGTCTTGCGCACGCCGTCGGTCAGCGCCAGGGCGCCGGCGGGTGCATCGCCGGGCTTGCAGCCAACTTTCAGGGTGTCGCCGGCGCCGCTCAGTGTGCAAAGCGCGCCCATCGCCACCCGCAGCGACAGGTCGACCACATCGTCGCCGGGACGGCGGCCATTCGGGAAGCCGGCATTGTCGCCAGCCGCCACGCCCAGCGGGTTTTGCGTCGCCGGTGGCACCACCGCCGTGGTGGTGTTCAGGCGCAGCATTTCGGAAGCCACCACATTTTTGGGCTGGTTCAGCCCTTCAAGCCCTTTCAGGAACACCGTCACCAGGTCGGTGCGCGGAAAGTTGGTGGGCGCCCTGGCGGCGGGAAACAGCGTTTGCACCAGCGCCGGCAAGGTCGGGTTGGTGACATAGGTGAGGAATTGCCCGTCGGCTGACGGCTTGGACGCATTGAACCGGTCCTTGTCGTCCATGCCGATCACCACCTCATTGACCAGGGGCATGCCGACGCGTGAAACCTGGGCCCAGGGGCCGCCTTCCTTGCTGGCATTGTTCATGCCCTTGGGCGTGGGGTTGAGCAGGCGGCCCTGCCGCAAGCTGGCCGTGGTGTAGCCGCCGATGACGGGCTCGCCTGCGGTGGTCAGGCAGGCAATGGGCACTTCCAGCGCGATGGAACTGATGTTTTTGTTTTCAAGGTCGTTTTTGTTTCCATTGACCTCGGCGCCCAGGGGGTTGATGTTGAACAGATCGAATATCTTGCCCACGGCAATGTTGAACGGCTCCTTGCGCTGGCCGACAAAAACGCGGCCCTGCGTGGCGCAACCGGGAATCGCGACGCCGTAGACGTGCTTGTTGGCATAGGCTTCATAGGCGGTGGCGCTGCCGAAGGTCTTGTCGCCAATGTTGTCCACGGGCTTGACAAATTCGGTGCCGCCGCCCGCCGCATTGGTCACGCTGGTCTTGGAGCCGCTGCGGCGGTCGCCCCTGACGATGTCCACCGTATAGGTTTCGCGAACATTGAGATTCGGGTCGTTGTCGGCGGCACTTATGGTGCCGGCGTTGATCAGCGGAATCTGGACGTCCTTGTCGCCAATTCTCAGCGCCAGTTTTTTCGAAGTATTCTTGAAGCGGAACTGGAACGTCAGGTGTTCCTTGGCGTCGCCCACGTTGTCGACATGAATCTCATACAAGCCGTTCTGGTCGAACTGGTAGAAGTTTGGGCCGCCCTGCGGATCCTGGAAGGGAATGTAATTGGCGATCAGGGTGACAAAATCCTGCCGTCCCGGCTCATAGCTGCGGAACATGTAGAAATCGGTACCGTCCACCTTCGGCTGGTTGACGATGAAGGGCGCCTCACGGTGGCTCGACGCGCTAACCGGTACTGCGAACATGAGCGCCATGGCGCCTGCCACGGCGCTGGCGCAGGCCATGTTTTTTTTCACGAATGCGGGCATGAATGTCTCCTGATAGTTGTTGAACTGGGCACAACAAGCATCACGTCCCGCAAACCGGGCTTTATGTAGGCGAAGCAAATGACTATCTATAGGCGAAAGCGCCTTGAATTTTTAGCCCGGCGGGGCTCGTCAGGCGCTGAACAATGTCCGGTGCGTCGCCTGTCCCGTCATGGGCGCCCGGAGATCAAGGCGTCCAGAACCCCGGGCTCAAAATGCGTTTCCACATAATCGGCCAGCCCGTCAAACACCGAATCCAGCGTCGGCGTGCCAGCGCCAAACAGGGCCTGCAGCACCCGCGCATCCTCAAACATGCCGTGCAGGTACAGGCCCAGCACATTGCCGGCGGCGTTTTGCCAGCCCAGGCCGTGGGGCATGGCCGGATGCGCAACATCGCCTGCCGCGGCCATGGCCGGATGCGGCGCGGTCTGCCCATGGTGGATTTCATAGCCCTGCAGGCCAACGCCCGACAATCCGGCCCACGCGCCGCGCAGCGCTGAAAACGCGGCCTGACGATGGCGAACGGTTTTGGCTTCATCGAACACCGTGACCACCGGCAGCAACCCCAGGCCGGGGCCATTGCCGTCGATGCCGTGCGGGTCGATCAGCGCCTCGCCGAGCATTTGCAGGCCGCCGCAAATGCCCAGCACCGTACCGCCCCGCCGGGCATGCGCGGCAATCGCCTGGTCCAGGCCTTGCGCCCGAAGCCAGGCCAGGTCGGCAGTGGTGGCCTTCGAGCCCGGCAGGATGATCCAGTCCGCATCGGCCAGTTCAGTAGGGCTCCGGACCCACTTGAGCCGCACGCCAGGTACATTTTTCAAAGGCTGAAACTCGTCCAGATTGCTGATGCGCGGGTAGGCAATCACCGCGATGGTGCGGATCACCGCGCCCGGCACCGTGCTTCGTTCGTCAAACACGCCGTCTTCTTCGGGCAGGCCATGCTGCCACCACATCGGCAGCGTGGCCACCGTCGGCACGCCGGTCAGGTCCTGCAGCATCTGCGGCCCCGGCGCCAGCAGCCGCGCATCGCCCCGGAACTTGTTGAGCACAAAGCCCTTGATGAGCGAACGTTCGCCCTCGTCCAGCATGGCCCAGGTGCCGTAGAGGTGGGCAAACGCGCCGCCCCGGTCGATGTCGGTCACCAGCAGGCAGGCGGCTTTCGCATGCAGGGCGACGCGCATGTTGACGATGTCGCTTGATTTGAGGTTGATCTCGGCGGGCGAGCCCGCGCCTTCGATGACCACCACGTCGTTCTCGGCCAGCAACTCGTCCAGCGCCTGCGCCACCACCGGCCAGACCGACGCGCTGCGCCCGCGCCATTCCATGCGCGAGAGTTCGGCGTTGACGCGCCCCATCAGCACGACCTGGCTTTGCGTGTCTTTTTCAGGCTTTAGCAGCAGCGGGTTCATGCGCACATCGGGCACTGCGCGCGCGGCCAGCGCCTGGAAATACTGCGCGCTGCCGATCTCGCCGCCCGCCGCCACGCGGGCGTTGTTGCTCATGTTCTGAGCCTTGTAGGGCGCAACTTTCAGCCCCTGTCGGGCGTAATGGCGGCACAGCGCCGTGGTCAGCCAGCTCTTGCCGGCGTTGCTGGTGGTGCCCAAAATCATGACGCTTTTTGCGGTCATCGACATGCCTTGATAAAGTGTTGCCACGCATTGTGCAGCGCGTCCTGCGCAGCAGGCGCCAGCACGCTGACCCGCACATGGCCGTCCAGTCCAAAGGAAGCCGCGTCGCGCAGCTTGATGCCGTCGGCGCGCAGGCAGCCCAGCACGGACGGCAAGTCTTTTTCTGGAATTTCAGGACGGGCGCAGTAAAAATTTGCCTCGCTCGGCAGGCAACTCCACCCCATCGCCTCACACAGCCCGATCTGACGCGCCTTCCAGGCTCGCAGCGTGGCCAGACTGCCGTGCAGCCAGGTTTGCGTGCCGGAGTCGGTCCAGGCCTGCAGCATTGCCACGCCATGCGCGCCCACCGGCCATGAAGGGCTGAGCTGGTCGAGCGCAGACACAGCCGCCTCCGCGCCGACGGGGGCAATGGCATAGGCGGCGCGAACGCCGGTCAGGCCCAGCGCTTTGTTGGGCGTGCAGAGCTGCCAGACGGTTTGCAGTTGCGCGCCTGTCAGCGACGGGGTTCCGCTGAGTCGCAATGGTTCATAGGCGCGGTCGAGCACGATCATGGCGGATGCCGCATGCCGGTCGACCATCTCACCGAGCCCAGCCTGGGCAGCACCGAGCGGGCTGGACGGCTCGCAAGCCCACAGCAGTTGCGCCTGGGCTGGTTCGGCGGCCAGCGTCAGCCGGTGGACTCGCGCTGCCTGCGCATAGTCGCCGTAGCTGTGTGCAGGCAGCCAGACCGCCCCACCCTTCCCCGCCGCCAGCGCGGTGATGCGGAAGATGAATTCGCTGGCGCTGCCGGCCAGCACCACGCGCGCCGCGTCCAGCGCATGAAAGTCAGCCAGTTGCCGGCGCAGGGCGGTGTAGCCGGCATCCGGATACTGGCTGGCATCGGCCTGCATGACGGCTTGCAGCGCCGCCGGGCATGGCGCGCAGGCATTGCTGTTGGTGGAAAAGTCGTACAGCGGCACACCCCGGTGGTCAGGCCCGCCATGGATGCGCTGAAAAGCCGGCTGCAACGCGTTCATCATTGAAAGCGCGGCGTTGCAAAAACGACAGCGGCCCATGCCATCGGAATCAGCGCAACCAGCACTTTCGATGCAATTTTTTGCGCCAGGGGAACATCAACGGCATGAGGCGCCCGTCCGCCGGGGTTCAGGGTGTAGACGCCGGGCTTTCCCAGGGTGACGCCCAGCGCCAAAGCCATGGCGGCCATGGGCCAGCCGCTGTTGGGGGACGGGGTCTTGCCCGCTTCGCGGCGCAGCGCAGCCAGCCAGGCATGGCCGGTCACCGCCATCAGCAGCAGCGCCGTCAGCCGGGCAGGCAACCACGACAGCGCATCGTCGGCATGCGCCGCGAACTTGCCGGCCCATTCCCAATGCTGGCCCCGATAAGTGCCCCGGTAGCCCCACATCGCATCGGCGGTGTTGGCAAACCGGTAGACCGCCGCGCCCGGCAGGCCCAGCAGCGCGAACCAGAAAATCGGCGCGACCACTGAGTCGTTGAGGTTTTCAGCCAGCGTTTCGATGGCGCTTTCGCGCACCTGGCTTTCCGTCAGATTCCCGGTATCGCGGCTGACCAGCCACGACAGCCGCTCGCGCCCGGCCGGCAGCGATTGCCGGAGCGCCGCTTCGACCGCGCCCACCTCATCAACCAACATGCGCCAGGACAGCATGGACTTGGCGAACCAGGCCATCGCGGCGACTAGCACAAAGGCGGCCAGCCCGCCGCACAGCCCGGGCTGTGCAATGAAGCGGGCGAGTTGCCGCAGAGCCAGGGCCTGAAGCTCCCAGGCCAGCGCACCGGCCGCCGCCGCGCCTGCGGCCCAGGCCATGGCCCCCAGGACAAATGCCGGCGCAGGGGGACAGCGCACGGTGACCTGGCCGCAAGCCTTGAGGTAGTGCCCCATCCAGACCACCGGATGGACCGGCGTGGGCGGCTCGCCCCAGCGCCGGTCGATCCACAGCGCCAGCCCCGCCACCAGGGCCATCGCGCAGCCCGGAAACAGGCTCAGCACCTCATGCATTTGAAACAGGTTGGGCATTCTGGCCCCAGCGGTCTTCAAACACCATGTCGGACAAGGCGGCGCGGCTCGCCCACTTTTCGGCCTGCAGCATGGGCTGGTCGTAGAAGGCCTGCACCGGTCCCAGGCACAAAATGGCAATCGGACGGCTGCCTTCAGGCATCTGCAGCAAACGGGCCAGCTGCAGTGGGCAAAAAATCGACAACCAGCCCATGACCAGCCCTTCGGCGCGCGCGGCCAGCCAGAGGTTCTGGATCGCGCAGGCGCTTGAGGCCAGGTCCATCTCGGGCAGGGTGCGGCGGCCGAACACATGGGCTTCCCGCCCCGGCGGCAAGGCGACCACCAGCACCTCGGCGGCATCGATCACGCCCTGCACCTTGAGCTTCATGAACTCGTCCTCGCGTTCGCCCAGGGCCTGCGCGGTCAGCACCCGCTCCTGCTCGACCAGCGCATGCACGCCTTCACGCATGGACTGGCTGCGAACGCGGATGAAGCGCCACGGCTGCATGAAGCCGACGCTGGGCGCATGGTGCGCGGCCGACAGCAGGCGCTGCAGCAGGTCGTCGGCCACGCTGCCGCCGCTGAAGTGGCGCATGTCGCGGCGTTCGTGGATGGCGCGGTAGACCCCCTCGCGCTCGGGCAGACTGAAGGCGTGGCTTGGGCCAGCAGGCGCGTTCATGCCATCAGTCTTCAATGCCGCGCTGGGCCGGAATGCCCGCGTTGAACGCATGCTTGACCTTGGTCATCTCGGTCACGGTGTCGGCCAGGTCGATGATCTCGGGCGGGCAGCGGCGGCCGGTGACGACCACATGCACATCCTTCGGGCGGCTCCGCAACGTAGCCAGCACATCGTCCAGCGGCAGCCAGCCGTAGATCAGCGGATAGGTCAGCTCGTCGAGCACGACCATGAAGTTCTCGCCGCCCATAATCTCGGCCCTGGCCTTTTCCCAGCCATTGCGCGCCAGCTGGGCGGAATGCTCCAGATCCTGGCTTTTCCAGCTGAAGCCGTCGCCCAGCCCTTCGATGGGAATGCCGAGCTGCTCGAACATGCGGTGCTCGCCGAAGCGGGCGCTGGGCACCTTCATGAACTGGAAAATCTTCACGCTTTTGCCATGCACATGGTGGCGGCCGTGCGCGCGCAGGGCCAGGCCGAAGGCGGCGGTGCTCTTGCCCTTGCCGTCGCCCGTGTTGACGATCAGCAAGCCCCGGCGTTCGCCCTCGGGCTTGTCGTAGGGTTTGCTGGCCGGTGGAGTTTCAATGTTCATGGGAAACCAGAGAAGGGGTAAAAGCCGGGCTGAGCCGCACGGTCTCGCCAATGATCAGCAGGCCAGGCCGGGGGCCATAGCCCGGGGCCAGCGCGACCAGATCGGTCAGCCCGGTGGCCATCACGGTCTGGCTGGCACGGGCGCCGTCATGCACGATGGCGGCCGGCGTGTCGGGCGCCAGCCCGTGGGTTATCAGCTGATGGGCAATTTGCGCCAAACGCTGCACGCCCATGTAAAACACACGGGTCTGCCCGGGCCGCGCCAGCGCCTGCCAGTCGTGCGAAGCATCGTCATCGGCCAGATGGCCCGGCAGAAACACGCAGCTGCCGGCCAGGTCGCGGTGGGTCAGGGGAATGCCCGCCGCCGCCGCGCAGCCGCTGGCCGCCGTCACGCCGGGCACGACCTCGAAAGCGATGGCCGCCGCCTGCAAGGCCTGCACCTCTTCGCCGCCGCGCCCAAACATGTAGGGGTCGCCCCCCTTGAGGCGAACCACCCGCCGCCCCAGGCGCGCATGCTGGACCAGCAGCGCATGGATGCCTTCCTGCGGCACCGAGTGGTCGCCCAGGGCCTTGCCCACATACACCCGCAAGGCGGTTGGCGGAATCAGGGCCAGCACCTCGGGCGTGACCAGCCGGTCATGCACGACCACCTCGGCGCGCCGAAGCCGGTCATGCGCGCGCAGCGTCATCAAATCGGCCGGGCCCGGGCCGGCGCCGACGATGGACACGAACCCGTGGCCGCCGCCCACCACGGCCTCAAGCGTCATGGCAGTCGCCCGGTCCCTGGTGGAACACCAGGTCGGCCACCGGCTTGCCGCCCGCCAGGTGCTGGTCGATGATGCGGTCCATGTTGGCCGGCGTGACGTTGTAATACCAGGTGCCGTCGGGCTGCACGCACATCACCGGCCCACCCTTGCAGGCGGCAAAGCAGCTCACGCGGCTGCGCTTGACGCGCATTTCGCCATCGTGCAGCCCGGCCGCCTTGAACTTGTCGCCCAGGCTGTCGAACAGCGCCTGCGAGGCGCCGTCCTGCGTGCAGCGGTCGCCCGTGCACACCAGCAGGTGGCGCTTATAGCTGCCGATCTTGGGCTTGACCACTCCGCTCATGCTTCGGATTCCTCGGGGCTGGCCGCTTCTTCCATGGCAACCGGCTCCAGAAGAGGCGCAGCCAGCACCGACCCGATGTAGTCGGCCGGCAGCCTGTGGCGCAGCGCCAGCGCGGCAATGCTTTCGCCCTCGGCATGGTCGATGCGCAAATTTTCCATCCAGCCCAGCAGGCCGGTGGACAGCGAACGGCCCGGCCGTTCGCCTTCGCGGGTGCTGCCGTCGCCATGCAGTTCGTACTTGTTGGCGTAACCGCGCGGCGTGACCATCAGGCCGTGGCGCACAAAGGTGTGGCTGTTGCCGATCAGCACCGTGGTCAGCATGCCGATGTCGCAGTCGCTCATCTTGTCCAGCGTGGTGAACTCGATGCGCTCGCGCCGGCGGTAGGCCGACTTGACCACCGCCACCGGCGTGTCGGGCCGGCGATGGCGCAAGAACAGCTGCTGCGCCTGCACGATCTGCTGGGTGCGTCGGCCGCTCTTGGGGTTGTACAGCGCCACCACGAAATCGGCGGCGGCCACGGCGTCCAGGCGGCGGGCAATCACTGGCCAGGGCGTGAGCAGGTCGGACAGCGAGATCGAGCAGAAATCGTGCGTCAGCGGCGCGCCGACCAGCGCCGCGCAGGCGTTGATGGCCGAGGCGCCCGGCACGACTTCGACCGCCACGTCGGACTCGGGCGTCCATCCGGCCTGGAACAGCACCTCGTAGGTCGGCCCGGCCATGCCGTACACGCCGGCGTCGCCGCTGGAGATCAGCGCGACCTTCTTGCCTTCGCGGGCGCTGGCCAGCGCATGCACGGCGCGGTCCAGCTCCTCGGTCATGCCCTTGCGCACGACTTCCTTGCCTTCGAGCAGGTCGGCCACCAGCTTGATATAGGTGGTGTAGCCGACCACCACGTCAGCCTCGGCAATCGCCGCGCGGGCGCGGTGCGTCATGTGGTCGTGGCTGCCGGGGCCGATGCCCACGAGCATGATTTTTCCTTGAAGCGCGCTCATGGGTTCACCGCCTTGGCAACAGGTGCGCCTGGTTGAGGTGCATCGAAAACTGCCGCCAGCGCCGGGCGCAGCCAGCGCTGGAACGCCGCGCCGCACGCCAGGCCCAGCGACATCCAGAACGACAGCGACACCCAGGTGGTGGCCCAGATGAACTGCGTGCCGAGCGCGCGCAACTGCGCCTGCGCGTCGCCGCTGAAACCGGCCAGCGGGTCTGCCGTGATGTGCGGCGCGCCGACGACGAACGGCAAGGCCAGCCACGCCGCCGCAGCGGCCCAGCGCAACGGGCCGCGCAAACCCGCCAGCAACGCACAGGCCAGGCCGGCGCTGACCGCGGCCAGCACCCACCAGCCCTGGCGCGAGCCCAGGCGGGCCGCGTCCATGCCGGGAATCTCGGCGGGCAAACCCAGCGAAGGCCAGAAATGAAAACTGAGCCAGCCTGCAGCCGCCACCAAAAACCCCATCCGCAGCGAACGCACCGCAGTGCCGCGCCACACGCACACGCCCATCACGGCAAGCACCAGCAGCGCCATGCTGAAGGCGTGCAGGACGTTGGCCGTCCAGGTCCAGAAAATTCGCTCCGCACCCTCGGCCGGCGTCCATGCTTCGGCGTCACCGTGCGCATGGGCCGGCACTGGCGTCACCGCGTCGGCATGGACATGCGGCTGCGCAGCGCCCGGCGCTGCCGGTGCATCGAGCTTTTGCCCCTCATACGCCTCGGCGGCCAGAATAATCGGCACCGCCTGCCATTGCTGCACGCCCGACTGGACACTGCCTACCAGCAAGGCGGCGCCCAGTGCCGCCCAGATCAATCGTGGAAAAATCATCACAGCCTTCGGGTTCAATGGCAGGGCTTGACGGTGACGTGGCGCACGTCATGGGCGGCGTTGTGGACCAGCGGGCTGTCGGCAAAGGCCACGCCATACAGCACGACCAGGCCGAGGACGGCGCCGGCGGCGAGTTGCAGCAGCAGGCTGTGGGTTGCGCTGGTGCCGGCCACGAGGGTGGTTGAAGATGCAGAAGATGCGTTCATGGGTTGCTCCATTCAGGGGTGAAAAAATAAAAAAACCTACAGCGAAAAAACGTGGCGGCGGGCCAATGAAACCGTGGCGTTGCGCCCATCGGCGCCCTTGTGCTTGTGTTTTTCAAGCAGCAGCGCCGTGCCGGGAAGCACTTGCCCCGCCGCCGAAGCCGCCAGCAAGGCAGCCGCTTCGCTGACCGACGGGCTGCCGGTGTGCTTGCGCACGGTTTCGGACGGATTGGGAACCGGCACGGCGGCCAGCTGCGCCGGAGTGTAGAAATTCATCGGCCAGCCATGCCGCGCTGCCAGCGCCAGCAGGCCCGGCTCGTCGGCCTTGAGGTCGATGCTGGCCACGGCCGCCACATCGGTCAGGCAGGCGTCGGCCAGCGCCAGCGCCTCGTCCAGCGCCTGCTGCAGCGTGGCCAGGGGCGTGCCCCGGTCGCAGCCCAGGCCCACGGCAATTTTGAACGGCGCAGCGGTCATGCGGCTTGGGGCGGGCGGTACACCACCAGCCGCTCATTGAGTTGCTGCCAGCGCTCGGCCGTCACCTCGGCATGGGTGATCCACAGCACCGCCTTGAAATGGGCCAGGTCCACATCGTCGAAACGGCTGAATTTGTGGATGGTGGCGGGCAGCGGCGTTGGCCGG
>JAQGMZ010000057.1 GCA_028292045.1 Polaromonas sp.
CGACCGCCGCGCTGACCTGGACCGGCGTGGCCTTGATGCTTTATCCCTATGCCGTGCCGCAGACCTGGCTGCTCTGGACGGTCGGCGTCGCGCTGTGCGCCTGGCTGTATGCCCGCTGGAACTGAGCGGGTCGGCGCCAAGGAGCTGTTTACAAGCCTTTTAATGCTTTTGCGCATGCAGGGCGGGCGTATCTAACTATTGTTTTTATAGCAAATAGCCGGTCACGAACCGGCTGGCCAATTCACTGCAGGCGGCGCACCAGGTCCAGCGCCTCCTCGATGCGCTCGACCGCATGGATGGTCAGCCCCTCGATCGGTTTCTTGGGCGCGTTCGCCTTGGGCACGACGGCCACGCTGAAGCCCAGCTTGGCCGCCTCGCGCAGCCGCTCCTGGCCGCGCGGCGCCGGCCGCACTTCGCCCGCCAGGCCGACCTCGCCGAACGCCAGGAAGCCCTTGGGCATGGCCTTGCCGCGCAGGCTCGACGCAATCGCCAGCATCACCGCCAGGTCGGCCGCCGGCTCGCTGATGCGCACGCCGCCCACGGCGTTGACGAACACGTCCTGGTCCATGCAGGCCACGCCCGCGTGGCGGTGCAGCACGGCCAGCAGCATCGCCAGCCGGTCGCGGTCCAGGCCGACCGACAGGCGGCGCGGGTTCGGCCCGCCGTCGTCGACCAGCGCCTGGATCTCGACCAGCAGCGGCCGCGTTCCCTCCAGCGTGACCATCACGCAGCTGCCCGGCACCGGCTCGCTGTGCTGGCTCAGGAACATGGCGCTCGGGTTGGTCACGCCCTTCAGACCCTTTTCGGTCATGGCGAACACGCCGATTTCATTGTCCGCGCCGAAGCGGTTCTTGATGGCGCGCACCAGCCGGAAGCTCGAATGCGTGTCGCCTTCGAAATACAGCACGGTGTCGACCATGTGCTCCAGCACGCGCGGCCCGGCCAGCGCGCCGTCCTTCGTCACATGGCCGACCAGGATGATGCACACGCCGCTCGACTTGGCCGCGCGCGTCAGGTGGGCCGCGCATTCGCGCACCTGCGCCACCGAGCCGGGCGCCGAGGTGAGCAGGTCCGAGTACACCGTCTGGATCGAGTCGATGACCGCGACGGCCGGCTGGTTCGCGTCCAGCGTCGCCAGAATCTTGTCCAGCCCGATCTCGGCCATGACCTTGACCTGCGAGCCGTCCAGCCCGAGCCGGCGGGCGCGCAGCGCGACCTGCGCGCCGCTTTCCTCGCCGGTCACGTACAGCGTGCTCAGCCCGGCGCGCTGCAGCGAGTCCAGCGCCTGCAGCAGCAGCGTTGATTTGCCGATGCCGGGGTCGCCGCCGATCAGCACCACGCCGCCTTCGACGATGCCGCCGCCCAGCACCCGGTCCAGTTCCTCGTGGCCGGTGGGGGTGCGCGACATGTCAGTGGCCTCGATGTCGGCGAGCGCGGTGATCTCGGTGGCCTTGGCCAGCCCCTGGCGCTGCGTGCTGTAGCGGTTTTTCACCGCGCCCGGGTTCTCGGCGACGGATTCGATCAGCGTGTTCCAGGCGGTGCAGTGCGGGCATTTGCCCAGCCACTTGGGGCTGACGCCGCCGCATTCGGTGCAGGTGTAAATCGTTTTGTCTTTGGCCATGGCAATAGTGTAGGGACGGGGGCAAGGTCTCAAGGGGAAAGGTAGGAAGACAATTTCACCCGACATTTCCTGTCTCTGCCGCTGGGCCTGGGCCGGTGATGCGGTTGGCGCCTGTTTGCATCAAGCCCACAACGAAATCCTGCGGGCCGGATAGGGGCCTCCCCGGGTGTCGAGACGGGTATAGCCTTCATGATGGCGCCAAACAACTATCTGCTATTTTTTTTATAGCACATTACGCATATATACCAAGCAACAAAAGCCGCTTTGATCATGAATTTCGTCACTCCCGCCCAGACCGCGCGGGCAAGAGGTTTTTCGGAGTCAGCGCAGCATCGAGGACATGGCCGACAGGCAGTTGATCATGCGCACGGCGCTTTGCACCGTAGGCGCTTCGAACGACACCTGCACGCCGCCCTGCCGCTGCAGCGCAGGCCACTGGCAGAACAGGTCGGCCATGGCGGGCGTGGTGGTCTGGATGCGAACGGCGAGGGGACCGGGCAGCAGGTAGGGCCCGGCCTGCCCGCGTGCCGCCAGCCCGCTGGCCACGCCAATGCGAATGTCGCGGCAGGACTCTGCCGGCGACAGGCTGATGCCGCTGGTCTGGCCGGTGGCCCGCTTGGTCTGCACAAAGGTGGCGTGCGGGAACAGCGGGCGATGCTCTTCGATGAACGCATCGTCGCCGCTCGCCATCACCACCGGCACGCCGAACTCACCGGCCAGCGCGCCGTAGATGCCGGCTTCGCCGACTTCGAGTTCGTTGAAGAACACGGCGGCAAAAGCAAAGCTGTTGATGGTGTGCGCCAGGATGCCGCGTCCCTGCGCGCGGGAGTGGTAGCCGATCAGGCAGACCGCGTCCACAGCGTCGTCCACGCCGGCCATCATGCCGAGGTAGCGCGGCTTGCCCATCACGGCACGGGCGCGTGTGTCGAGCAGGTCGGGCGGCATGTTGCGAAAGCCGCCGTGCGAGTCATTGACCAGCACTCCGGTCGCGCCGGCGTCGAAGGCGCCGGCGATGGCGGCATTGGCCTCGTGCGTCATCAGCAGGCGGGCGCGCTCGTATTCCGGGTTGCCGGGGCGCACCTGTTCAGGGTGGAACACGCCGGCAACGCC
>JAQGMZ010000069.1 GCA_028292045.1 Polaromonas sp.
GGCGCCCAGGCCTCGCCGTCGAAGGTCAGCGGCACCAGCGCGGCTCTCGGTTCAATCAGGCGCAGGCCGAACTGCTTTGCCAGCCGATAGCCGAAATCGGTCGCACCGATTTTCGGAATCGACAGGCCGCCGGTGGCAATCACCACCTGCGGCGCTTCGATCAGCCCCCTGTCGCTCTGGATTTGATAGCTGATAACGCCAAGCGGGTCTGCGCAAGCCATGCTCCTGATGCTGCAAGGTTGCCAGCGCGTGACCTGGCCGGCATCGCATTCGGCCAGCAGCAGGCTAATGATGTCTTCGGCCGAGCGGTCGCAAAACAGCTGGCCCTTGTGCTTTTCGTGAAACGGCACCTGGTGCCGCTGCAGCAGGCTGATGAAGTCCTGCGGGGTGTAGCGCGACAGGGCGGAGCGGCAAAAATGCGGGTTGTCGCTCAGGAACTGGGCCGGCGTGGCGTCCCGGTTGGTGAAGTTGCAGCGGCCGCCGCCCGAAATGCGGATTTTTTCGGCCACTTTGTCGCTGTGGTCGAGCAGCAAGACCTTCAGCCCGCGCTGGCCGGCCTGGGCGGCGCAAAACAGGCCGGCCGCGCCGGCGCCGATCACGACAACATCGAATTTATAAGTCAAATCAACCTCTTGCGCAGGAAGGACGGGCGCAGGCAGCTATGGAAAGCATAGCGTGCTGGCCAGCCGCTGTGATTGCGTCTTGTCGAGTCGGGGAGTGTAGCCGCGCCGTGGTCGGGCAGGCGCCTGGTTCCGGTTTCAGGCGCTGCGGCGTGCTTCGCAATGCAAGGCTGTCTGCGCCAGGCCGCTGATCACGTCGCCCACCACAATGACCGACGGGCTGGCCAGGCCGAACTGCGCAATGTCGGCAGCCAGCATGCCCAGCGTGGTGGCGATGTGGCGCTGGCTGGGCAGCGACGCGTTCTGGATCACGGCGACCGGCGTGCTGGCGGGCAAGCCGCTCAGCAGTTCGTTCTGGATGCGCTCGGCGCCGCTGACGCCCATGTAGATCCCCAGCGTCAGCCGGGCGCTGTGGGCGGTGGCGGCCAGCGCCCGCCAGTCGGTGCCGGCGTCGCCGGGCTTGGCATGGCCGGTGACGAACACCACGCCGTGCGCATGCTGGCGGTGCGTGAGCGGCACGCCCAGCGAGGTGACGGCGGCCAGCCCGGCGGTGATGCCGTTGACCACTTCGACCTGCACGCCGGCGGCCTGCAGGTGCTCGACCTCTTCGCCGCCCCGGCCAAAGATGAACGGATCGCCGCCCTTGAGCCGAACGACGTTTTCACCCTCGCGGGCGGCCATCAGCATGAGTTTTTCGATGAAGGCCTGCGGCGTTGACTTGCAGCCGCCGCGCTTGCCCACATACACGATGCGCGCGCTGGAAGCGGCGAATGCGACGATCTCGTCGCTGACCAGGTCGTCGACAAACAGCACCGTGGCCAGCTGGATGGCCTTGAGCGCTTTGAGGGTGAGCAGTTCCGGATCGCCGGGACCGGCGCCGACCAGGGTGACTTTGCAGGGTTTCATAGTAGTTTGACCAGATGCAAGATATGCGCCACCTGCTGCGCAATCGAGGGAGGCAGGGGACTGCTGCCCGCCAGCACCGACCGAATGTAAGACGCCGTGCTGGCAGCATCGATAGCCTTGGGCAGGTCGGGCACCGACGGCAGCGTGCCCTTGACGCCTTCCTGCAAAAGCACGCGCTCGCCCTGGAGGAAGCCCTGCATCTGCGGGGAGCGGCGCGGGTCGGCCACGCCTTCGCCTTCGGTGCCGCGCAGCAGCAGCGCGTCGGCCCGCACCAGCTCGAACGTGGCCGCCATGGACAGCGCGTATTCGGGATGGGTGTAGCTGCTGACGACCAGCGCCTTGCCCGCCACCGGGTTCATCAGCTTGACCAGGCTGTGCGCCGGGTTGCGCAGGCCGACGGCGCGGCGCACGTCGAGCAGGCGCTTCAGGGCGGGGCTCAGCAGTTCAGTGGGCGCAAACACGACTTCGCCGGGCGCTATGGGCTGGATGGCTGCCAGCGCAGGTACATCAAGCGCAGCAAGCACTTCGGATGAAAAAACCCGGCTGGATTCGGTGGGCGTGCCGTGCACCAGCACGCTGGCGCCTTCACGCGCCAGCAGCAGCGCCAGCAGCGGCGTGAGCACGGGCAGCTTGCGGGCGCCGTTGTAGCTGGGCAGCACCACGACCGGGCTGCCGCTGGCGGGAACCATGTTCAGCCGCTGGTGCACGGCATCGAGAAAGCCGGCCATTTCCTCGGGCGTTTCGCCCTTGATGCGCATGGCCAGGCAAAACCCGCCGATTTCCAGGTCGGTGACGGTGCCGTCGAGCACCTGGCCGAGCAGGTCGGCGGACTGCGCGCGCGACAGGGGGCGGGCGCCGTCCTTGCCGCGCCCGATTTCTTTGATGTAGTGGCTGATGCTCATGCCGCGATTGTCCGTGAACCCGGATGACCTGCAGCCAAGGAGCCCTTCAAGCCACCTGCCGGATTGGAATCACCGTGCGCGGCGGCGCGGGCAACCCGGTGTCCATGGCGCCCCTGGCGGCGCGAAGCCGGCGCTTGAGTTCCGGCACGCAGGAGCCGCAGCTGGTGCCGCATTTCAAGGCGGCCTGCAGCGAGGCCAGCCGCGACTCGTCGTTGCCCGGCACTGCTGCGTCCGGCATCAGCCGGGCCAGGTGGTTGTCGATGGCGGTGTCGGTGACATTCAGGCAGCTGCACACCACCTGGCCGCGCGACTGGATGGCAACGGGCGGCTTGGCGCCGGGCAGCAGGAGCAGCCGGCCATAGGCCTGCGCCGGCAACTCGTCCCGCAGCAAGGTGGAAATCCAGGCCTGCGCGCTGGTGTCGCCGGCCAGCACGAAGCCGGTCAGCTCGGCCGCTTCGTGGGTGCGCGCCAGGCGTACGGTGCGGCGCTGGCCTTTTTTGCGGTCGGCATAGCGCAGGATGTAGGAGCCGTCCAGGCCGAAAATGCGTTCCAGCCCGGCCAGGGTTTCATCGTTTGGCGCCTCATGCGCCGCCGCGCGGAACAGCAGGCCGCTGCGCTCGGGCTGGTCGCCGGCCAGCGGCTTGTTGTTGGAAAACGGCACGCAGCTGGCGAATGGAAAAGTGGCCAGCAGCGGCTTGAGTTGCTCATGCGCGGCCAGCGCATTGCCTTCATCGAACCAGGCCATGGCCAGCAGCGACCAGGGCAGTTCAGCCTTCAAAATCTTGACGGCGGCATGCTTGAGTTCGGGCTGTTTGGAGCTGGGGCAGTAGGCGGAAGTGGTCAGGGCGTTGACACCGGCCAGCGGCTGGCCGATGCTCGACAGGCCGCCCAGGTATTCGCTGCCCCAGTGCATCGCCATGAAGGCCTGGCTCAAGGCGACTTCGCTGGAGGCCTGCGCCGGCACGACGATGGAGCCGCGCTTGGAGGTGACATGCACCAGGTCGCCTTCCTTGATCAGGCGGCGCGCCATGTCCTGCGGATGCATCTGGATGGACGGCTCGGCCACATGGCCAAACAGCCGGCCCAGCGTGCCGGTGCGGCTCATGCCGTGCCACTGGTCGCGCAGCCGGCCGGTGGTGAGCGAGAACGGAAAGCGCGATTCGCGCGGTTCGGCGACGGGCCGGTACGCGGTGTTGACAAACATGGCCCGGCCGTCCGGCGTGGGGAAAACGCCGTCTTCGTACAGGCGCGCCTTGCCGATGGTGTCGCCTTCCTTCATTGGCCACTGCAAGGGGGTTTGTTCCAGCAGGGCGTAGCTCATGCCGGTGATGTCCAGGTCGCGGCCGCGCGTCGATTCGCGGTGTTCGTTCCAGAGGGATTCGGCGCTGGGGTAGTTGAACAGGGTTCGGCTCCTTTCCTCCGTAGTGGAAGGCTGGGATGGGGGCTGCCTGTACGTGTCGGCCGTGCTGCCCCCGCCCAGGTCCTTGGCCAGCGAGGGAGTGGGCGCGGCGGGGACAGGGAGCAAAGCTTCCAGGCGCCTTGCAAAATCCACTGCAATCGACCAGTCGTGCCGAGCCTCGCCGGGCGCCGGCACCGCAGGCCGGACCCGGCTGATGCGGCGTTCGCTGTTGGTCACCGTGCCGGTCTTTTCGCCCCAGGTGGTGGCGGGCAGCAGCAGGTCGGCGTAGGCGCAGGTGGCGGTGGTGGAAAAGGCTTCCTGCACGACGACCAGTTCGGCCCGCTCCAGCGCGCGGCGCACGGTGGCCTGGTCCGGCATGGACTGCGCCGGGTTGGTGCAGGCGATCCACAGCGCCTTGCTCTCGCCGTCGGCGGCCGCCTGGAACATCTCGACGGCGGTCTTGCCGGGCGCTGCGGGCACGCTGGCCACGCCCCAGAGCGCCGCGACTTCGGCGCGGTGGCTGGCGTTGGCCAGGTCGCGGTGGCCGCTCATGAGATTGGCCATGCCGCCGACTTCGCGCCCGCCCATGGCGTTGGGCTGGCCGGTCAGGGAAAAAGGCCCGGCGCCGGGCTTGCCGATCTGACCGGTGGCCAGGTGCAGGTTGATGAGCGCGGCATTTTTGGCGGTGCCGCTGCTCGACTGGTTCAGCCCCTGGCAGTACAGGCTTAGCGTGGCCGCCGAGGTGGCGAACAGCCGGGCGGCGGTCAGCAGGTCTTCTTTGGTGATGCCGCAGGTCTGGGCCACCAGGTCGGGCGTGCAGTCGCGCACCGTGGCCTTGAGCGCATCGAAGCCGCTGGTGTGCGCGGCCATGTAGGCCGAGTCCAGCCAGCCTTCCCACAGCATGATGTGCAGCATGCCGTTGTAGAGCATCACGTCGGTGCCGGGCTGCAGCGGCAGATAAAGGTCGGCTATTTCGGCGGTGTCGGTGCGGCGCGGGTCGGCATAAATAATGGTCAAGGCCGGGTTGGCGGCCTTGGCGTCTTCAATGCGGCGAAACAGGATGGGGTGGGCGTAGGCGGTATTGCTGCCGGTGATGAACAGGCACTGCGCCTGCTTCAGGTCGTCGTAGCAGGCCGGCGGCGCGTCGGCCCCCAGCGTCTGCTTGTAGCCGGCCACGGCGCTGCTCATGCACAGGCGCGAATTGCTGTCGATGTTGTTGGTGCCGATCAGGCCCTTGGCCAGCTTGTTGAAGGCGTAATAGTCTTCGGTCAGCAACTGCCCGGAGATATAAAAACCCACCGCGTCAGGCCCATGCTCCTGGATGATCTGCGCGAACGTTTCGCTGGCGAGGTCGAGCGCGCTGTCCCAGGACACGCGCTGGGGGGCTTCGCCCCGGTGCACGCGCCGCAGGGGTTGGAGCAGGCGGGTTTGCCGCGTCACCGCGCTGGACGCCGTCAGGTGCAGGGTCGAGCCCTTGGTGCACAGCCGCCCGAAGTTGGCCGGATGGTCCGGGTCGCCGCGAACGCCGGTGATGGCCTCGCCCTGCGACTCAATGATCACGCCGCAGCCGACGCCGCAGTAAGGACAGGTGGATCGGGTCTCAAGCATGGCGGCTCCCGCAGGCTGGTGTCAGATATGGCGCGTTCAAGAACTGTGCGGCGTCTGCACTTCAAAGGTACTGTCGCCAAGGGCGCCGGTGGAGGCGCCCGGACCGGCGCGGGGCGGCAGCAGGTCGAGTGCCAGCGTGGCGAGTTCGCCAGCGTCCAGGTACACCTCGCCGCCCTCGACCTTGCAGGCAAATTTCGGCGTGCAGCCTTCGTCGGGCGCGCGGACGCAGCCGTCGGCCAGGCCGATGGTCATGTTGTGCAGCGGACAGGCCACGGTTTCGCCAAACACGATGCCCTGGCTCAGCGGACCGCCCTTGTGCGGGCAGCGGTCGAGCAGGGCGAAGACCTTGTCCGCGCTGCTGCGGAAAACAGCCACGTCCATGCCCTGCGGGCGCGCCACCCGGCGCGAGCCGAGCACCGGAATGTCATTGACCAGGCAGATTTTTTTCCATTCGCTCATTGTTGCTCTCCAATCTATCCAAGAATTCGGGCGTACTGGCTGGTCACGCGGTCCATGACCTGCAGTAGGTTTTCGCTGGTGACAAACACATCGGATGCGGCTTTCGGGCCGGCGACGCGCGCCTTGAGGGCATTGTCGAAAAACAGCCACTGGGCATCGGCCAGCACTAGGGTCTGCTTGATTTCGGCGGTGGCCTCGGGCGCGTTGCGCAGCATTTCCAGCGCCGGAATGAATTCCTCTCTGGCCTTGGCCAGTTCGCGCTGGCTGGCCGTGCTGTCCACGTTCCAGGCATTGGCCAGGTAGAACTGCGCCATGCGCTGGGACAGCATGCGCTGGCGGCCGGCCACATTGACCAGCTTGGCGCCGGGCTTGCCCGACTGCTGCTCGTACAGCCCGGTGCCCTTGTGCGCCAGCGCCAGCACCTTGCCGGACTGGTCCAGCAGGGCTTTGCCCTGGTCGTGCTTCGGGGCCGTGCCCACCAGAAGGGTTTTGTAGTCGGACCAGGCGGACTCCAGCTGCACATAGGTCTCGCGGGTTTCGCCGGGGGGCGCATAGGCCTTGAGTTCGATCAGCTGCCGGTCGAACAGGGACATCGACTGGTCCAGCACGCGCCGCGCAGCGTCGACCTCGATGCGCTGGCCCAGGCCCATCCACGCCTTGGCCATGCGCTGGGAGAGCATGCGCTGGCGTCCGGCCTTGTTGATCGCATCGCCCAGGTTGCTGACTTGGGCATGCGCTGCCCCGGTGGCCAGGGCCATGGAGGCAACGCAGAAAGTGCGCCGTGTGACGGTGGTGTTCATCAGGCGTCCGTCAAGCGGGGATGGCTGAAAACTGGCGCGTGTCCACGGCCGCATCCTTGTGCTCGAACCAGGGGTCGGGCTCGCCGTCGAGCGAGAACTGCAGCCGCTCCCACAGCGCTTTCCGGCGTTCGGCGTCTTCCAGGACCTGCTGCTTCACGTGCTCCAGCCCGACGCGGTGGATGTAATGCACGGTGCGCTCCAGGTACCAGCCTTCCTCGCGGTAGAGCTGCAGGAACGCGCCGCTGTACTCCATCACTTCCTCGCTGGTCTTGAGCTTGACCAGGAACTGCGCCACTTCGGTCTTGATGCCGCCGTTGCCGCCCACGTAGAGCTCCCAGCCCGAATCCACCCCGACGATGCCAATGTCCTTGATGCCGGCCTCGGCGCAGTTGCGCGGGCAGCCGCTGACCGCCAGCTTGACCTTGTGCGGCGAGTACATGGCCCACAGCGCGCGCTCCAGGTCCTTGCCCATCTGGGTCGAGTCCTGCGTGCCGAAGCGGCACCATTCGCTGCCAACGCAGGTTTTCACCGTGCGCAGCGACTTGGCGTAGGCAAAGCCGCTGGGCATGCCGATGTCCTTCCAGACGTTGGCCAGGTCTTCTTTCTTGACGCCCAGCAGGTCGATGCGCTGGCCGCCCGTGACCTTCACGGTGGGAATGCTGTATTTGTCGGCGGCGTCGGCGATGCGGCGCAGCTCGTCGGGCGTGGTGTGGCCGCCCCACATGCGCGGAATCACGCTGTAGGTGCCGTCTTTCTGGATGTTGGCGTGGCTGCGCTCGTTGATGAAGCGGCTTTGCGGGTCGTCTTTCGCTTCCTTGGGCCAGCTGCTGATCAGGTAGTAGTTGATGGCCGGGCGGCAGCTGGCGCAGCCGTTGGGCGTGCGCCAGTTCAGCGTCTGGTACACGCTGGCAATGGTCAACAGCTTGCCGGTGCGGATGGCGTCGCGCACCGCCTGGTGCCCGTGGTCGGTGCAGCCGCACATGGCTTTGAGCTTGGGCGTGGCCGAATAGTCGCCGCCGGCGGTGAACATCAATATCTGCTCGACCAGACCGGTGCACGAGCCGCAGCTGGCGCTGGCCTTGGTGTGCTTGCGCACCTCGTCCAGCGTGAACAGGCCCTTGTCCTTGATGGCCTTGCAGATCGTGCCCTTGTTCACGCCGTTGCAGCCGCAGACCTCGGCGCTGTCCGCCATCGAGGCGGCCTTGCTGTGGCCTTCGTGGCCCACGTCGCCGATATTGGACTCGCCGAACATCAGCTTGTCGCGGATGTCGGCCACGCTGCGGCCGTCGCGCAGCAGCTTGAAGTAGTAGCTGCCGTCCACCGTGTCGCCGTACAGGCAGGCGCCGATCAGCTTGTCGTCCTTGATGACGAGTTTTTTGTACACCCCGCCGAACGGGTCGCTCATGACGATTTCTTCGGTGCCCTCGCCGCCCGAGAACTGGCCGGCGCTGAACAGGTCGATGCCGGTGACCTTCAGCTTGGTCGAGGTCAGCGAGCCGGTGTAGCGGCCAATGCCGAACATCGCCAGGTGGTTGGCCAGCACCTTGCCCTGCTCGAACAGCGGCGCGACCAGGCCGTAGGCAATGCCCCGGTGCGCCGCGCATTCGCCGACGGCGTAGATGCGCGCATCGGTGGTGGTCTGCATGGTGTCGCTGACCACGATGCCGCGGCTGACATGCAGGCGCATGCTTTCGGCCAGCGTGGTGTTGGGGCGGATGCCGACGGCCATGCAGACCAGGTCGGCCGACGCTGAAGTGCCGTCCTTGAACTTGACCGACTTGACCCGGCCATCGTCGCCGCCAACCAGTTCCTGGGTGTGGGCGCCGATCAAAAACTTCATGCCGCGCTCGGCCAGCGACTTTTGCAGCAGCTTGCCGGCCACGTCGTCCAGCTGGCGCTCCATCAGCCAGTCGCCGACATGCACCACGGTGACTTCCATGCCGCGCTTCATCAGCCCGTTGGCCGCTTCCAGGCCCAGCAAACCGCCGCCGATGACGACCGCATGCTTGTAGAGCACGGCCGCGTCGATCATGGCCTGCGTGTCGGCGATGTCGCGGTAGGCCAGCACGCCCTTCAGGTCCTTGCCCGGAATCGGCAAAATGAAGGGATTGGAGCCGGTCGCCATGATCAGCCGGTCGTATTCGGCGCTAACGGTTTCTCCGGCGGCGTTGGAGGCATGTACCACGCGGCGCACGCGGTCCACGCTGTTGACCGTCCAGCCTGCATGCAGCGTGATGTGGTTGTCCGTGTACCAGGACCAGTCGTTTAGCACGATTTCGTCGAGTGTCTGTTCGCCAGCCAGCACGGGCGACAGCAAAATCCGGTTGTAGTTCGGGTGCGGCTCGGCGCCGAAGACGGTGATGTCGTAGAGCTCGGGCGCAATCTTCAGCAGTTCCTCCAGCGCGCGTACGCCGGCCATGCCGTTACCAATCATTACCAGTCTGGATTTTTTCATCAGGATCCCCGTAGGCAGTTCGCAAAAACAAAAAAGGCGCCTGCACGGAGGCAGCAGGGCGCAAGGCCAGCCTGTCCGTGGAGACGCCATCGTCCTGTCTGCCCAATCCGCCATTGCACCGGGCCTACATGCCGCCAACTTTGGCTGCCCACTACTGAAGCAAGGGGTGTGCCATGCAGTTTTTCATGAAAATTTTAAGCGCAAGAATGATGAATTCGAAAGCTGATGCTGGTTTCATTGCTATCAAAATTATTTTTATGCGGCTTGTCGCGCCGGGTGCTGATGGTGCATCTCCGCCATGAATTTGTGCATCGCACCATATTGGCCAATCCCTGACGCGGAAAGGACGCGGCGGCCATTTTTGCACTGCAGCCCGCGCAAGGCCTGCTCGCCAGCCCAGGGCGCTTGCAGGCAGCGCAGCCAAAATACCCATTTCAGACGCCGGACTCTTGCGTTGCCTGGGCATATGGCCTGAAACTCGCATGTGCCTGTTCACGCATTAAATACGGAGCCACCCATGACCGCAGTTGCCGACATTCTCAAGTCCAAGGGCGAAGCCGTCGTTCACACCATCGGGCCGGACGATTCGGTTTTCGATGCCTTGCAGCGCATGGCCGACAAGGGCATCGGTGCCTTGATGGTCACGCAGGGCGATTCGATCGTGGGCATTTTTACCGAGCGCGACTATGCCCGGAAGATTGCGCTCAAGGGGCGCACTTCAGCCCTGACGCTGGTGCGCGACGTCATGACCAGCGCAGTGATGTTCATCAGCCCCACCCAGACCAGCGAGGAATGCATGGCGCTGATGACCGACAACCGGCTGCGCCACCTCCCCGTCGTCAAGGACCACAAGCTGGTGGGCTTGATTTCCATCGGCGACCTGGTGAAAGACATCATTTCCGAGCAGAAATTCGTCATTGAACAGCTTGAACACTATATTTCCGGCCAGCGGACCTAGAAATCTTCGTCGACCGGTGCAAAGCCGTCGCCGGGCTGGACTTTCGGTTTTTGTTGGTGCACCAAAATTGGGCATGCGACTTGCTTGCCAGGGTGCATGGCTTTCAACATAGACATCGGTTTTGCAACGCAGGCCGGGCGTAAGCCCGCCAATGAGGATTTCTGCGCGGCCATGCTGCCCGACCCGGGGCAGGAAAGCATGGGCTCCATCGTGGCGATCGCCGACGGCGTGAGCAGCGGCGGCATGGGCCGGGAAGCCGCCCAGACCACCGTCACCAGCTTGGTGCGCGACTACTACGCCACGCCCGAAACCTGGGACACTACCGTGGCGCTGGACCGCATCATCGCGGCCCAGAACGCCTGGCTGTCCAGCATCAACCGGCGCCGCCAGCCCGTCATGGGACTGACCACGCTGACCGCGCTGGTGCTGTGCGGCCAGTCCTACACCCTCGCGCATGTGGGCGACTCGCGGGCCTACCTGCTGCGCGGCGGTGAACTGCTCCAGCTCACCCACGACCATGTGGTCAGCCACCCTGACTTCAAGCACCAGCTGCTGCGTTCGGTGGGTGCCGAAGACCATGTGGTGGTCGATTACCTGCAGGGGGAACTGCTGGTGGGCGACGTGTTCGTGCTGGTCACCGACGGCGTGCATGGCGTGCTGCCCGATCGCCGGTTGAAGGACTTGTCCGGCCCCCAGGCGCCGGACAGCGCCCAGCTGGCCAGCCAGGACATGGTTGATGCCGCCCTGGCCGCGGGCAGCGATGACAACGTCACCGCCATCGTGGTGCGGGTTCTCAGCCTGCTCGACGCCAGCCTGCCCGATGTCAACCGCAAGGCCCACGGCCTGCCGATTCCGCCGCGCCTGATGAAGGTGGGCGAAGTGATCGACGGTTTGTGCGTGACGGCGCTGGTGGCCGACAGCGGCATCAACCTGCTTTACCAGGTGCGCCATGTCGCCAGCCAGGCGCTGTACGCCTTGAAAACCCTGCATCCCGCAAGGGCGCATGACGCGCAGGAGCGTGCCATGCTGGCGCACGAAGCCTGGCTGGCCATGCGCATGCAGACCGGGCGCGCGGCCGATCACCTGGTTCGCATCCATGAGCGCCTGCCTGACGCCCGGGAGCGCACCGCGTTTTACCTGCTGTACGACTGGCACACCGGCGAAACGCTGCAGCAGCAGCTCGACCGGGGCCAGAAGTTCACGGTGCAGCAAGCCCTGGCCGCCGCTACTCAGACGGCCCAGGCCCTGGGCCGGCTGCACCGCCAGTGCGTGATCCACCGCGACATCAAGCCGGCCAACCTGCACCAGGGCAAGGACGGCGTGCTGCGCCTGCTCGACCTGGGCGTGGCGCTGAGCGGGCGCGAACCTGAGGCCATGCGCCAGCTGCATGCCGGCACGCCCAGCTTCATCAACCCGGAGCAGTGGGGCTACAGCGCGGTGGCGGCCGTCGGCCCGGAGGAATTGCCCGATGCGCAAAGCGATCTGTTCGCGCTGGGGGTGACGCTGTACCAGCTGCTCACCGCGCGCCTGCCCTATGGCGAGGTGCTGCCTTATCAATCGGGCCGCTATTATCGCGACCCGGTGGCGCCCAGCCGCATCAGCCCGGCGGTGCCGATCTGGCTGGACCACATCGTGCTCAAGGCGGTGGCGCGCGACAAGCGCAGGCGCTTTGAAACCGCCGAGGAGTTGCTGCTGGCGCTGGAGCGGGGCGCTTCGCGGCCCTTGACGGCGCCGCAGGGGTCTGCGCTGCTGCAGCGTGACCCGACGGCGGTGTGGAAATTGGCGCTCGGGGTGTCGCTGCTGTTCAATTTCTTGCTGGTTTATTGGTTGCTGTTTTTGCCGAAGTAGCCGGCTTTAAATGAAAATGGTTTTTGCGCAGTGATGCCCTGCTTGGATAGCTATTGAATGCATAGCGATGTTTTTGCTGCATGGGCCTGTCAAGCCGCACGCGCGCGCCCGCCCTTCTCGGCCCAGGTCCGCGTCCAGCGCATCTGCATCACCCGCAGCATCGCCAGCATCGCCAGCGCCAGCGCCGCGAACAGGAAAAATCCCCACGCGTACGTGCCGGCGTACTGTTTCGACAAGCCCATCGCGCTGGGCACCAGCCCGCCGCCGAGCGCGCCGATCTCGCCGATCATGGAGCCCGCCACCGCCGTCGCCAGCGGCCAGCGCAGCGGCACCAGCTGGAACAGCGCGCCGTTGCCCGCGCCCAGCGCGGCAAAGCACAGCATCACCAGCAGCGTCGTGGCGACCAGCGACGTACCCGCCAGCCCGCACATCATCAAGGTGACCGCCACCGTGACCAGCACCACGGTCAAGGTGTTGATGCCGCCCCAGCGGTCCGAAATCCAGCCGCCGAACACGCGCAGCGCGGCGCCCATGAAGGCCGCCAGCATGGTCAATTGGCCTGCCTGCACCTTGCTTACCGAAAACTGGTCGTAGTAGTAGGTCGGCAAAAACGTCGCCAGGCCGATGAAGCCGCCAAAGGTCACGGCATAGATCAGGCTGAAGGCCCAGCCGTCTTTTTCGTACAGGCAGGCGATGTGCTGCTTGAAGCTGGCGTGCTTGTCGAGGTCGTCGGGTTCCTTGGCGAAAATGACCATCACGACCATCGGAATGCTGATGGCGGCAGCGGCAATGCCGTACACCGTCACCCAGCCGAAAGCCTGCGCCAGCGGCGGCGCGATCAGCACCGACACCGCCGTGCCGACGTTGCCGGCGCCGACCAGGCCCATCGCCAGGCCCTTGTGCCGGGCCGGGAACGAGCCCGAGCCCAGGGACAGCGCCACGCCGAAGCTGGCGCCGGCAATGCCCAGCAGCACGCCCATGGCCAGCAGGTCGTTGAAGCTCTTCACGAAGAAAAAGCCGAACAGCATGGCGACGGCAATCAGGCCCATCTCGACCAGCGTGGCGTTCTTGCGGCCGATGTACTGCGACAGCAGGCCCAGCGGAAAGCGCATCAGCGCCCCGGCAATGATGGGCACCGACAGCATCAGCCCTTTTTGCGCCGGGCTCAGGTTGAAGGTTTCCGAAATAAAGGGCGCCATGGCGCCGTTGAGCACCCAGATGCAGCAGGAAAACGCAAAGTACAAAAATGCGGCAAACAGGGTCGGGGAGTGCCCAGACTTGAGGAATTGCTTGAAGAAGTTCACTGAGGGGCACCCTGAAAATGTATGGATTGCCAAATTCGAAAAACCGGTGCCCACGGCGGGAGCATCCAGTTTTTTTCGGCACCCGGCCTGCAGGTGCCGGGTGTGCGCGCTGCGGCGGTTCAGGCCGTTATTTTTTCCACATGCGCCTGGCGGGTGTACAAAAAGTCGATCACCGCCTTGCGGTAATGCAGGTACTCCGTGCTTTCGGCCAGTTCCACGCGGCTGCGCGGGCGCGGCAGGTCCACGCTCAGCACTTCGCCAATCGTCGCCGACGGGCCGTTCGTCATCATTACGATCTTGTCGCTCAGCAGCACCGCTTCGTCGACGTCGTGGGTCACCATGACCACCGTGCTCTGGGTGTTGGCGACGATCTGCAGCAATTCATCCTGCAGCTTGGCGCGGGTCAGCGCATCGAGCGCCCCAAAAGGTTCGTCAAGCAGCAGCACCTTGGGCTCCATCGACAGCGCCCGCGCAATGCCCACGCGCTGCTTCATGCCGCCCGAGATTTCACCGGGACGTTTTTGGCTGGCCGCCGTCAAGCCGACCATGGCCAGCACGGCATCGGTGCGCGCCTTGAGCTGGGCCTTGCTTTCAGTCGCTGCAAACACGCGCTCGACCGCCAGGTAGACGTTTTCAAAGCAGGTCAGCCACGGCAGCAGCGAGTGGTTCTGGAACACCACGGCGCGCTCGGGGCCGGGGCCGCCGATTTCGCGGTTGGCGCACAGCAGCACGCCCTGGGTCGGCATCGTCAGGCCGGCCAGCAGGTTCAGCAGGGTGGACTTGCCGCAGCCCGAGTGGCCGATCAGCGCGACGAATTCGCCCTTGGCCACCTTGAGGTTGACGTTTTGCAGCGCGCAGAACGGGCCTTTTTTGGTCTTGAAGGTCTGCTCGACGCCCTGGATGTCCAGGTATTGGGGGTTGGCGGATAGGTTCATGGGGGGGTGCTCCTGGCTCAGTTCTTGACTTCTTCAAACGTGAAGGCCGTGGCCAGCTTGATCAGCGCGTACTCGAGCATCAGGCCGACGATGCCGATCACGAAAATCGCGATGATGATGTTCTTGACGTTCAGGTTGTTCCACTCGTCCCAGACCCAGAAGCCGATGCCGACGCCGCCGGTCAGCATCTCGGCCGCGACGA
>JAQGMZ010000079.1 GCA_028292045.1 Polaromonas sp.
GCACCACGTTGTTGCGCTTGCGGTCGAGCTTGATGACCTTGAATTCCATGGTCTTGTTCTCGTACGGAGACAAGTCCTTGATGGGGCGGGTGTCGATGAGCGAGCCGGGCAGGAAGGCGCGGATGCCGTTGACCAGGACGGTCAGGCCGCCCTTGACCTTGCCGCTGGTCTGACCGGTGACGAATTCGCCGGATTCCAGGGCGGTTTCAAGGCTCATCCACGATGCCAGGCGCTTGGCCTTGTCACGGGACAGCAGGGTGTCGCCGTAGCCGTTTTCAACGGAGTCGATGGCGACAGAGACAAAGTCGCCGACCTGGACTTCAACTTCGCCCTGGTCGTTCTTGAATTCTTCAAGGGGAATGTAGGCTTCGGATTTGAGTCCGGCATTGACAACCACATGGTTGTGGTCAATGCGCACCACTTCAGCAGTGATGACTTCCCCGGTGCGCATTTCTGAGCGTTCGAGTGATTCGTTAAACAGGTCGGCAAATGATTCAGACATGAATTTCCTAATCCACACAACAGGTTTCCAATAGCGAAATTGCTATTGTTTTTAAGGCTGCTTGCGGCGGTTTGGTGAGGTTTTGCGGTTAAACGAAAGGTAAAACCGCAGATTGCACAAGTGTTCCTTCTGGCCTTGCATGCTATTAAATAGAACGCATGGAACTTCAGAAGGGCCGGGTCCCTTGCCACCAGTCAATGACCTGGTCCAGCGATTGTTCAATCGACAGATCAGAGTTGTCCAGCAGCTTGGCGTGTTCAGCAGGCTTCAATGGAGCGGCCTTGCGCGACATGTCGCGCTTGTCGCGCGCTTCCAAATCCTGCTGAATGGCGGCGATTGTAGTCGTTTTCCCCTTTGAAATCAACTGCCTGTGCCGGCGTTCAGCCCGGTGCAATGCGCTGGCGGTGAGGTAAATCTTGAGGGATGCTTTTGGAAACACGACCGTGCCCATGTCCCTGCCATCTGCCACCAGCCCCGGCATCTGGCAAAAGCTGCGTTGCAGCTCCAGCAGAGCATCGCGTACCTGCGGATGAACCGACACCCGGGACGCTGCCATGCCTGCGGCTTCGGTGCGTATCGACTCGGACACGTCTTCTTCGGATGCTTCGGTTTTCAGAAAAATCCTGTCGCCCTTGAACCTGACAGGCAAGCTGCGCGCCACCCGGGCGACTGCCTCGCCATCGTCTAGCGACAAACCCGCACGCTCGGCGGAAAAAGCGCACAAGCGGTACAGGGCGCCTGAATCCAGGTAGTGGTAGCCCAGGCGGTGCGCCGTCAGGGCCGCCAGTGTTCCTTTGCCAGAGGCCGTTGGACCATCAATGCAAATGACCGGGATCTGGTCGCCGTGTGCCTGCGTAACCGAAAACAGGGTTTCAAAATAATCGGGAAAGGTCTTGGCAACGCATTTTGAATCCAGAATCCGGACGTGCAGCTGAGCCGGATTGAAAGCCGCCAGGTAAAAACACATGGCGATGCGGTGGTCGTCATAGGTGTGAATGGTTGCGGCTTTCCAGTCGCCGGCATGCCCCGGCGGCGTGATTTTCAAATAATCAGGGCCGGCTTCGACGGTAGCGCCCAACTTTTGCAATTCGCAGGCCATGGCGGCAATGCGGTCGGTTTCCTTGACGCGCCAGCTGGCGATGTTGCGCAGCACCGTGGTGCCGTCGGCATACAAAGCCATCGCGGCCAGCGTCATGGCTGCATCGGGAATGTGGTTGCAGTCCAGTTCAATGGCCTTGAGCGGCCAGGCGCCGCGCGAGATGTGCAGCGAATTGGGCTGGCTTTCAATGCGGGCTCCCATCATGCGTGCGGCCTCGACGAAGCGGATGTCGCCTTGAATGGAGTCGGCGCCTACGCCCATGACGGTGATGCTGGTCGATGTCACTGCGCTTTGCGCTATGGCACCCAATGCTATGAAATAGCTGGCGGAGGAGGCATCTGCCTCCACATGTATTTCGCCCGGCGACGTGTACTGGCTGCCTGCGGGAATCGTGAACCGCTGCCAGCCGTCGCGCTGGACCTGAATGCCAAAACGGCTGAGCAGGTTCAGCGTGATTTCGATATAAGGCCGGGAGATCAATTCACCCACGACTTCAATGCAGATGTCTTGCTTGGCAACCAGTGGCAGCGCCATGAGCAAGGCGGTAAGAAACTGGCTGGAAACGTCGCCCCGCACCCGGATGGCATCGCCCAGCTTCAAATCACCCGGACGCAAGCGCAGCGGAGGAAAGCCTTCGTTGCCAAGGTAATCGATGACGCATCCCAGTTGCCGGAGCGCATCGACCAGATCGCCGATGGGCCGTTCATGCATGCGCGGCACACCCGACAGTTCAAACTCCCCGCCCAGCAGCGCCAGCGCCGCGGTCAACGGCCGCATGGCGGTGCCGGCATTGCCCATGAAAAGCGCGGCCTTGCGCTGGACGAGCTGCCCCCCCAGGCCGCCAATGATTGCGGTGTCGCCGTTTTGCTGCACCGCACAGCCCAGCTGCCTGAGCGCGGCAAGCATGACGGCGGTATCGTCTGACGCCAGCAAGTCGTAAACGGTGGTCTGGCCCTGGCTGAGCGCGGCCAGCAACAGGACGCGGTTGGAAATGCTTTTGGAGCCGGGCAGTCGGACCACGCCGCCTGCGCGGGCCAGCGGGGGAATGTCCAGAAACTCGATGTCGTACATGAAGCGGTGCTTTACTTGGGAAAATTATGCGAAGGAACGCGCCAGGTTGCGCGTGTTTCGCTGGCCTGGCGAATACCGGATTCAAGCGCCTCGGCGGTCCCGCCTGAAATTTGCGCTTCAAGCGCCAGCAGGCATTGCTGGAAAATTTTGGACTGGGCCAACAATTCTTCGCGGTTGGCCAGCAAAATGTCGCGCCAGACCTCAGGGTTGCTGGCGGCAATGCGGGTGAAATCACGAAAGCCCGGACCTGCCAAGGCCATGAAGTCCTGACCCCGGGCTTGTGACTTGATGCCGTTCATGAAAGCAAACGCAATCAGGTGGGGCAGGTGGCTGACGGCTGCATAAGCCGCATCATGGGCCTGCGGCGACATCTGGATTACCTGGCAGCCCAACGCAGTCCAGATGTCCGTCGCCTGTTGCAACTGCGCATGCAAGGTCGTCTCTATCGGCGTGAGAATGACCTGCTTGCCCTGATAGAGGTTCACGTCGGCATGCTCGACACCCGACACTTCTTTTCCGGTGATCGGGTGGCAGGCAACGAAGGCGCCCACCTGGTCCTGCAGTGCGCGGCAGGCGGCCTCTACCACGTCGCGTTTGGTTGAGCCCACGTCCATGACCAGCGTAGCGGCCCCGATGCAGGGCCGTATGGCCTCAAAAGTTGCTTCGGTGGCTGACACGGGAATGGCCAGCAAAACGATGTCCGAGCCCAAAGCCGCCATAGAAGCCGTGGAAGCTCCTGCGTCGATCACGCCCATTGAACGTGCCCGCTCGGTGGTGCCGCTTGATTTGCTGTAGCCCACGACACGCCTGACCAGTCCGGCGCGCTTGAGCGCGAGCGCAAACGAACTGCCCATCAGGCCGCAACCGATGAGGCCTAGTTGTTCGAACATGACAGGCGTCGCAATGGATGGAGTCGCCGGATGCTGATGTTGTGGCGTTGAAAGTCCCGCATCAGTCGCCAATAGGATAGGTGCCCAGAACCTTGTAGAACGCGCAAAGCTTTTGCAGGTCGGCCAGTGCGTCTTTCACGTGTTGCTGGGACGGGTGCCCCTGAAGGTCGATATAAAAATAGTATTCCCACTGGCCTGAGCGGGCGGGGCGCGATTCAAACCGCGTCATGGAAACACCATGGGTTTTCAGGGGTACCAATATGTCATGCACAGCGCCGGGCTGGTTGGCCACCGACACCACCAGGCTGGTGCAGTCCTTGCCCGAGGCCGGCGGGGCCGGCAATGTCTGGGGCAGGCAAACCACCGCAAAGCGGGTGCGGTTGAAAGCATCGTCCTGAATGGCATGCGCCGCCGTGTGCAGTGCGAACTGGGTTGCGGCCCGCTCGCTGGCAATGCCGGCCCAGGCCGGATTGGTGGTGGCCAGGCGCGCGCCTTCTGCGTTGCTCGAGGCAGCACGTCGTTCCACCAGCGGCAGATGCGTGGTCAGCCAGCCGTGGCACTGGGCAAGCGCTTGGGGATGGGCATAGATAATTTCGAGGTTTTCCAGCGAGTCCGTCAGGCGCAGCAGGTTGTGCCGAACCATCAGGCTGACTTCCCCCACGATATGCAGCGGAGAATGCAGCAGCAGGTCCAAAGACCTCGACACCACGCCTTCTGTGGAATTTTCAACCGGCACCACGCCGTAGCCCGCGCTGCCGGCCGCCGTGGCGCGAAACACTTCGTCAATGCTCGCGCAGGGCACATGCTCGATGCTGTTGCCAAAAAACTGCAGCGCTGCCTGCTCGCTGAATGTTCCAGCCGGTCCCAGGTAAGCCACCCGCACTGGCGATTCCAGGGCAAGGCAGGCCGACATGATTTCACGCCAGACGGCTGCCACATGTTCGTTTTTAAGCGGACCGGTGTTGGCCTGCTGGATCTTTTCAATGACCTGGGCTACACGGTCAGGCCGGAAAAAAGGCGTGCCTTCGCGCTTTTTGACCTCTCCGACCTGTTCGGCAACCAGTGCACGCTGGTTCAGCAGGTCAAGCAGTTGTTTGTCGAGGGCGTCGATCTGGACGCGCAAATCAGCAAGGTTTGCAGTCATGTCAGGCTTGTTTTTGTTCGAATTCTTGCAAATAGCTGACCAGTGCCTGCACGCCAGCCAGCGGCATGGCGTTATAGATACTGGCGCGCATGCCACCGACCGATTTGTGGCCCTTGAGCTGCAACAGCCCACGGGCTTTGGCACCCGCCAGGAATGCGTCGTTGCGCGACTCGTCACGCAGAAAAAACGGCACATTCATCCGGGAGCGGCAGTCTTTGCCGACCTTGTTGAGGTACAAGCCCGAGTTGTCAATGGCGTCATAAAGCAGTTCAGCTTTAGCCTTGTTGAGTAATTCCATGGCGGCAATGCCAACGGAATCGCCTTGCTTTTGCCGCTTGAGCCATTGAAAAGTCAGGCCGGCCATGTAAATGGCGTAGGTGGGCGGGGTGTTGTACATCGAGTCGTTGTCTGCAACCGTCTTGTAATTGAACGCGCTTGGGCAAATGGCCAAGGCGTGGCCCAACAGTTCCTTGCGCACCACCACCATGGTCAAGCCAGCGGGCCCCAGGTTTTTTTGCGCGCCGCCAAAAGCCAGGCCAACCCGGGACCAGTCCACCGGCCGAGAAGCCACATGGGAAGAAAAATCAATCACCAAGGGGGCATTGCTGCCCAGCGCCTTCAGGTCGGGCAGTTCATGAAATTCAACACCGTGGATGGTTTCGTTGGTGCACACGTGCACGTATTTGGCTTCTGGCCTTATTTGCCAGGTCGCAGGGGCTGGCAGGCTGGTATGGGCAGTGCCCTCATTGGTGGCAGCAATGCCCACATCGCAATACTTGCGGGCTTCTTTTTGCGACTTGTCGCTCCAGCTGCCCGTAACCACGAAATCAGCTTGGCCGCCACGCGAAATGTTCAGCGGGACGATGGCGTTTTCCGCCAGCCCGCCTCCTTGCATGAACAAAATATTGAACTCGCCGGGGATGGCCATCAAGCCTCGAAAGTCGGATTCAGCACGCTCGTAGATTGAAATAAATTCCTTGCCCCGGTGGCTCATTTCCATAACGCTCATGCCGCTGCCTTGCCAGTCAAGCATTTCGGCGGCGGCCTGCTGCAACACCTCGGCGGGTAGATTGGCCGGTCCCGCTGAAAAGTTGAAGGGGCGGATCATTTTTTAGCGGGCGGTGCGGCCTTGGGGGCCAGTGCCGGGCCGCCAACGATCTTCTGCGCCGCAGTGTCGAACTGCTTGGCCCGGGCCAGCACATCGGCGCGCGATGCGTCAATCAGTTTCTGGACAAACGTGGTTCCCAGTTCAGGTGAGTTGGCCTGGTATTTTTTGATGGCCGGCGATTCGAAAAAAGCGGCAATCTGCTGCAGTTCCTCAAGCGTGAAGCGCTCGGCGTAAGCGGGCACCAGCACATCGGTGCTGACTTTGCTCACTTGCTTGGCAATCAGCTGGTTGGTGTCGTCGGAATATTTCTTGAGTTCGGCATTCAGCGATTCCGAAGCTTTTTGCTGGTTAGCTTTGGTCACATTGGCTTCCAGCTTCGGTCCCCAGGTGGCAATCAATTCCTGCGTTGTGCTGCCTGCCAGCTGGGCAATCAAACGGTCAAGTTCGGGGCCTTGCTGGAGCTTGACCACTTTTGCTGCCAATTCAGCTTTTCCGTCAGCGGTTTGTGCCTGCACTGCGGTAGTCAGGGCGATGCCGGCGAGCGCCAGTGATGTGATGAGTCGTTTCATTAATTTTCTTCCGGATTGACAGCATCGCTGCCAGTGTTGTTTTCAGTGTCGGGGCCGGTATCGGACCCGAGGATTTCTTCGATGGCCTCAAGCGTTGCATCGTTTTCAACAATTCGTTGAAGGCCGCTGAGCTGTGAACCCTCATCCAGGCCAATCAGCGTAACGCCTTGGGTGGCACGTCCCATTTCACGGATTTCGCTGACGCGGGTACGCACCAGTACGCCGCGGTCAGTGATCAGCATGATTTCATCATCGACATGGACCAAAGTCGCGGCAACGACCTTGCCATTGCGTTCGCTTTGCTGAATCGCGATCATGCCTTTGGTTCCCCGGCCATGCCGGGTGTATTCGGTGATGGATGTGCGCTTGCCAAAGCCGTTTTGGGTAGCCGTCAGCACGCTTTGTTCTCCGTCTTCTGCCACCAGCATGGCAATCACGCCCTGGCCTTCTTCCAGGTTCATGCCGCGAACTCCACGGGCGTTGCGGCCCATGGGACGCACATCGTTTTCATCAAATCGCACTGCTTTTCCGCCGTCGCTGAACAGCATCACGTCATGCTTCCCATCGGTGAGCGCAGCCCCGATCAGGTAGTCGCCTTCGTCAAGCGCCACCGCAATAATGCCGCCCTTGCGGGGATTGCTGAAATCGTCCAAGGGCGTCTTTTTGACCGTTCCCATGGACGTGGCCATGAAAACATACTGGTCTGCTGGAAAGCTCCGCTTCTCGCCAGTCAGGGCCAGGACCACTGTGATTTTTTCACCCTCCTGTAATGGGAACATGTTGACGATTGGACGACCGCGCGAACCACGCGATCCTGCCGGCACTTCCCATACCTTGAGCCAGTAAAGCCGGCCCCGGTCGGAAAAGCAAAGAATATAGTCATGCGTATTGGCAATGAACAACTGATCAACCCAGTCGTCTTCCTTGGTGGCGGTAGCCAGCTTTCCGCGGCCCCCGCGTTTTTGAGCCCGGTATTCAGACAGGGGTTGGCTCTTGATGTACCCCGTGTGTGAAAGGGTGACCACCATGTCGGTGGGCGTGATCAGGTCTTCAGTGCTGAGGTCGAAAGAGCTGTGCTCAATACTGCTGCGCCGCGCGCCCAGCTTGGTCTGGCCGAATTCCAGCTTGATGGCCTGCAGTTCCTCGCTGATGATGGTGGAGACGCGCTCCGGCCTGGCCAGGATGTCAAGCAGGTCGTCAATCTCTGCCATGACTTCCTTGTATTCCGCAACGATCTTGTCCTGCTCCAGGCCTGTCAGGCGCTGCAGCCGCATTTGCAGGATTTCCTGCGTCTGGGTTTCTGACAGCCTGTACAGGCCGTCATTGCCCATGCCAAATTCTGCCTCAAGGCCGTCGGGGCGGTAATTGTCCGCATTGACCAAGCCGCCATCCGCCCGGCTCCGGGTGAGCATTTCGCGCACCAGGCTGCTGTCCCAGGCCCGTGTCATCAACTCGGCCTTCGCGACCGGAGGCGTTGGCGCGTTGCGGATGATGGCGATGAATTCGTCAATATTGGCAAGTGCAATGGCCAGGCCTTCCAGCACGTGTCCGCGCTCCCTGGCTTTTCGCAGCGTGAACACCGTGCGGCGCGTCACCACCTCGCGGCGATGCGAAATGAAAACCTTGATCAGGTCCTTTAGGTTGCACAGCTTGGGCTGTCCATTGATCAGCGCCACCATGTTGATGCCGAACGTGTCCTGCAACTGGGTTTGCTTGTACAGGTTGTTCAGAACAACTTCAGGCACTTCGCCGCGTTTGAGGTCAATGACCAGGCGCATCCCGGACTTGTCACTCTCATCCTGAATATGGCTGATGCCTTCTATTTTCTTTTCATGGACCAGTTCGGCCATGCGCTCCTGCAGTGTCTTTTTGTTGACCTGATAAGGCAGTTCGTCAACGATGATCGACTGGCGCTGGCCTTTGTCGATGTCTTCAAAATGGCATTTGGCCCGCATGACAACGCGGCCGCGCCCCGTTCGGTAGCCGTCTTTCACGCCATTGATGCCATAGATGATTCCGCCCGTGGGAAAGTCCGGGGCGGGGATGATTTCCATCAGTTCATCGATCGAAGCTTCAGGATTTTTTAGCAGATACAGGCAGGCATCCACTACTTCATTCAGGTTGTGGGGAGGAATATTGGTGGCCATCCCCACGGCAATGCCGCCTGAACCGTTGACCAGCAAGTTGGGCAGGCGGGTAGGCATGACCAGCGGTTCTTGCTCGCTGCCATCGTAATTCGGGCCGAAATCAACCGTTTCCTTATCCAGATCTGCCAGCAGTTCGTGCGCAATTTTGGACAACCGGATTTCGGTGTAACGCATAGCCGCTGCACTGTCGCCATCGACTGAACCAAAATTACCCTGACCATCTACCAGCAAATGGCGCAGGGAAAAATCCTGAGCCATCCGCACAATCGTGTCATAAACCGATTGATCGCCGTGTGGGTGGTATTTGCCAATAACGTCACCCACGATACGGGCTGACTTCTTATAAGGCCGGTTCCAGTCATTATTCAACTCGTGCATGGCAAAGAGCACGCGCCGGTGTACCGGCTTGAGTCCGTCTCGCGCATCCGGAAGCGCCCGTCCCACGATGACGCTCATCGCATAGTCAAGGTAGCTTCTTCGCATTTCCTCTTCAAGGCTGATGGGCAGGGTTTCTTTTGCGAACTGGGTCATGAAAAGCCTGGTTTTGAAGTATTGGGTCTAGGAAGAAAAAGTATCCTGATTTTAAGGCTCGAGTTTAGAACCGCTCCTTTGTGGCAGGTTTGCAACATATTTTAAAGAAACGGCGCTCTCTGTCAGACGAAACCCTTAGCGCGCTTGAAGCTCAGAATGTGTGTGGCACAATGAATGTAACTCCTTGAGTGATGGTCACTTGAGGCGTGTAATCTTAATAATCGCAGCAAGTCTGCGGCTTTTCTCTAGAGGAGAATCATGAACAAACTCAACAAAGTGGCAA
>JAQGMZ010000120.1 GCA_028292045.1 Polaromonas sp.
CTCACATCGCTGTTGAACAACTTCATATCCATTTATGCTGCACCCTCTTTTCTCAACGATTGTGCTAAGTCCAGATCTGATCGTGGACCATTTGTCCGGCTACGCAGCGCTGTTTCATAAGGAAGCCACCAATGCGGGTTCCGAATTACTGACGCGGGCAGTGGCGGGCGTGGCAGCAATTTTGACTTTTGTCGTTTTTCTAGGCCTTGCCGGCACTGCCGTCATGTTGGGATTTTTAAACAACCAGTTTCATTGGGCCTTGGTGCTTGTGCCCGGCTTTACGCTGGCATTGACCGTCGCTGCCGCCATGATTGCCATGAAGCCTCTAAAAAGTGAACGCTTTCCAGAGTTGAAAGCCCAGATCGACAGCGATGCGCAGGCATTGCGAACCGTTTCCTGAGCCCTTTACCCAAAGAACCCGGCATGGACATTACCCCTCGCATTGAACTGAGCCCCCAAGCTCGACTGGCCCTATCCCGAAAAGCCATATTTGCGCACATGAACCGGAACCACCGGCATGAAGCTGAGTACATTGGCGACAGCACGGGTGCACCTCACGCCAGCGGGAAATCAGCCTCGAAACCCAGCCTTTTCAACAACCTCAAACATGCCGCGCGACTGTGGTGGAATCGCCATCCAGCCAGTGCAGCCGTTGAACTGGCCAGTCCATTTCTCATGGACTATGCCAGAGCGAATCCCTTCAAGCTGGTGGGCGTTTCCGCGGTCGCAGGTGCGGCTGTGGTGGTGCTTCGGCCCTGGCGCATGGTTTCCGTGAGCGCCTTGCTGGTCACGGCGGTGAAGTCGTCGGGCTTGTCCAATACGCTGATCACGATGTTGTCTTCATTTACCCGCCATGCCGATATTCACAGCCGAAGATGACTTGATGACGACCATTTCAGGCGAGTTGGCTTTTATCCGTCAGCTTACAAGCTGAACTTTTGCTTTTCAGTGCTGGTCGACCGGTGTGGTGCCGCAGGTTGACAGGCTTTTAAACTTTGCACCAAGCTAACTAATTTAACTCGAAGAGGAAATCCTATGAAATACGCTCGCGCAATCGCATTTGCAGCCCTGGCTGGCATCACCATTATTGGCAGCGGCTGCGCTGTAGGACGTGGTCAGCAAACTGCCGGCTCTTATGTGGACGACACAGCCATCACCACCGCTGTAAAGGCTAAATTTGCAGAAGACAAGACTGTTTCTGCAACGTCTATCAGTGTTGAAACACTCAACGGAACCGTTCAGCTGTCGGGTTTCGCGAAATCCGGCGCAGAAAAAATGCAGGCTGAAAATATTGCCCGTGGCGTCAAAAATGTCAAAAGTGTTCGCAATGACATCGTTGTCCGTCCTTAAGCACCATCAGGTTTTGATGCGTTGCTGTTAAATGCGACGCAAAAAAAGCGGGCATGAACTCTGTTCATGCCCGCTTTTTTTCGGCCCCTAAAAATGACCGGATAACTCGTTGCAAAGTATATTTATTTGCGATGGCAAACCGGATTTGCTTTTTCATGAGGCGGCCTGAATTACTGGGCTTTGATTACCAGACGATTGTCAACAGACTGAACCCCGTTGAACGTTTTTGCCATGGCGCCGGCCCTGTCGCGAACGCTTGCATCGGGTACCGACCCGTTCAGCACCACAGCCCCTGATTTTGTATCCACGTTGATTTTAAGAAGTTTGATTTCAGGGTCTTTGGCCAACGCGGCGGAAATGGCAGTGGTTATGGCCATGTCGTCCATCTTGTCGATGGCTTTGTCCGTTGCGACTTTGGCAGACGACTCTGCGCTTTCAGTCGCATTTTTCAGAGCAATTCCTGCATTGGCAAAAGTTTCTTCAGTTTTTGCCTTTAGTCCTGCGCCGGAATCTTCTGCCTTTGCCTTAGCCTCTTCGGCAAGCCGTTCTGTCTTGTGGATTGCGGCATCAAGTTGTTGTCCGGCCGTGGGACGGTCGTCGGCTTTATGGCAGGCCCCCAGCCCTAAAATCATGAGGAGAGAAGCAGCCAATCGGGAACTGCCATGCCTGAACAGGCTGGCAGTTTCGACGGGGTTATGTATGTCATTCATGGTGATACTTCCGTTTATTCATTCAGATTGCAGATCAAATCACATACGGCCACAAGTGCGGGGAGAACGCTTGCTGGAAAAGTTCATGCCGTGACAATCCACCCTTCCAGCGCATCGAGGCTGCCAGGCATGCCGTACAGTGGTGCGCCCTGTTGCGCCCCCCATGCGGCCTGCACCAGACACAGTACCGCATCTAGGCTGTCACCGCTGGCGTCATCGGTCAAGGCATCACGCTGGGCATGACTGACCTTCAACCGCAAGCCCAGCCGCGTTTGCCCATGTTCGAGGGCCATGATCAAGTCTTTGCGTGCAATCAGCCGTTCGGGCGTTTGCTTGGCCTTGCTGTCGTTTTTATAAGACCTGTTGCCCAGTATTTCGCGCGCCAGCATGCCCGGATACCCTTCCAGCGCAATACGGCTGGAATTGGTTGGATGCAAGGCCGGCAAATGAATGCCTGCGGCCAGCAACCGGGGAACACCGGCATGCAGCATGTAGGCCACCGGTGGGTTCACCCATTTCATCGACGAACTCGAACCCGCCGGACGGTCGGTCGCGCGATGTGCAAATTTTTGCCCTACGGGACGCGCATCGCAGAAAGTAGCAAAGGTATTGCGAATTTCAAGCCGGCTCAAATTGGCGTAGTGGCTGATCAATTCGACCCACTGCGTGGGCCAGCCCAGATGCGCCACGAGTTCGCGCGGCAACCCAAAAGGAAAATCAAAGGCGCCCAGCCATCCGCGCTCCAGCGCCAGCCATTTTTCAAAGCCCTCAAGCGACTCCAGCCGTTCCAGGCTTGTCAGCAGCACCCGGCCGCTGGATAAAGTTCCGTAGGCAATGACGATGGGCTTGCGGCGGGATGGACTGCTTGAAAAATCACATCCGACCAACAGGCCGGAAAATGCAGCCTGCGTTTTCATGAAAGTGCTGCCGTCTCCGCAAGGGTTTGCCGGTATGCAAAAAAGGGGGTGCTTTTTCTCAAGCCCGGCCGATGATGGAGGCGGTTGCCATCAGTTCTTCCAACAAGGCCATGGACACCTTGCCGGAGGCCGAATAAGGGTCGAGTTCTGCTTTTTCAGAATACTTCAGCAAAATGGAATGGTTCAGCTTGAGCAAATTGACGGTTCCCATGGTCCACCCGCCAAAGCGCCGCTCTGAAATTTCCTCATAGTCCAGCAGCACCACATCTTTGTGCCGGGGATCTTTCTGGATATGCCCGTACAACTCGCTGACCGCCATGCGGCCGCCTTCTATGGCTTGCAAAAATACGCCGCCGCCATAGCAAAGAATACCGGTGATGCCCAGGGCGGGGTTGAACTGGCGGGAATGCGCCAGGATGCTGGTAATTGCATCGTTGTCATTGATGTCTAAAGCGCGACTCGCGTACAGCAAACGAACCAGCATAAAAATCAGCCTTTCCGTGGGATAAGCGCGAGAAATTCGCGGCGCAAGGTCGAATCTTTCAAAAATACCCCGCGCATGACTGAATTGATCATCTTGCTGTCCATGTCTTTCACGCCGCGCCAGGCCATGCAGTAATGGCTGGCCTCCATGACGATAGCCAGTCCGTCGGGCTGGGTTTTTTCCATGATCAGGTCGGCCAGTTGCACCACGGCTTCTTCCTGAATCTGCGGACGGCCCATGATCCATTCGGCCAGGCGGGCATATTTTGACAAGCCAATGACATTGGTATGCTCATTGGGCATGACGCCAATCCATATTTTCCCGATGACGGGACAAAAATGGTGCGAGCAGGCACTTCGAACCGTGATGGGTCCGACAATCATCAGCTCATTCAGATGCTCGGCATTGGGGAATTCGGTAATGCTGGGAGCAGCCACGTAGCGACCGTTGAATACTTCATTCAGGTACATCTTGGCAACCCGGCGCGCGGTGTTGCCTGTGTTGTGGTCGCCAACGGTGTCAATCACCAGGCTGTCCAGAACGGTCTGCATCTTGATTTCAACCTCATCCAGCAGGCCTTCCATTTCCCCTGGCTGGATAAAAGCAGAAATATTGTCATTTGCATGAAAACGCTTGCGCGCCTGCACCAGGCGTTCGCGTATCTTGACCGAGACAGGCGTTCCTTCGTCTGTCACATCCTGGAGGGGCGTAGTAGTTTTCATAAGCATGATGGATATTACCAGCCCTCCTTTTATAGGGCGCCGATGCAAATTAATAAGCCTTTCAGGGCTTTTGTGCTTATTTTATAAGCATTTTTAGCTATTAATTAAATAGCACCCTATCTTTTGAAGCAGCCAGCAAAGCCGAGGTGCTTGTTTCAGTAACGCTGGCCGGTCAGCATCAAAGCCAGGCGCATCAGTGCGTAGGCAATCCATCCCTGGATACGGCGGCCCAAAGGCCGCCTGCTGTAAGTTGCCGGGTCTATGCGAAAACCATGGTGCGCGACCGCATCGCGCAGGCAGTTGCCCAGTTCGGCTGCAAACTCCGGGTCCTCGACGACCACGTTGGCCTCACGGGCCAGCAGCAGGCTGAGCGGATCGAGATTGGACGAACCGACGGTGGCCCAGTGCCCGTCAACCACAGCCACTTTGGCGTGCAAAAAACTGGTTGCGTATTCATGCACTTCGACCCCCGCAGCCAGCAGGGCGCCGTACACCGGGCGGGCCGCATGGTACTGCATGAAATACTCGTACCTGCCCTGCAGCAGCAAGGTCACGCGCACGCCCCGTTTTGCCGCCTTGACCAGGGCGCGGCGCAGTTTTCCCCCGGGCAAAAAATATGCATTGGCAATGATGATTTCGTGGCGCGACTTGCCAATGGCCTTGCAATACGCGCGCTCGATGCTGTGGCGGTTGCGCAGGTTGTCGCGCAAGACCAGCGCCGCCTTGGGACGCGAACGACCTGGCCAGGCGGAAGGGCCAGAACCCGCCGGCAGTTTAGCCAGCTTGGCACCGGTACGTCCGCCATAGCCCGCGGCCTTGAATTTTTCCCAGGCTTCGTTCAAATGCCTTTGCCGGGCGCTGTAGCCGGCCTGCACCCGCCACCACAGCAACGCCATGGCGTCGGTGGCCTCGGCAGCCAGAGGACCGGTCAGGCTCACAGCAAAATCAAAGCGCGGCGCCTCCAGGTCGCCATGGTTGGGATCGTAAAAGTCATCCAGTACATTGATGCCGCCGCAGAACACCAGTTGCTCATCAACCACGCACAGCTTGCGGTGCAATCTGCGCCATCGCTCGGGCACCAAAAATCCCCAGTTCGACCCAACCGGCGAATAGGCGCGCCACTGAACGCCTGAAACCGAGAATTTCTTCTCCCATTCGGCGGGCAACGGCCCGGTACCGACGGCGTCCACAAGCACCTGAACCGTCACCCCGCGTTCGGCTGCACGAACCAGGGCGTTGGCCACTTCAGAGCCAGCGCCATGAAAGTCGAAAATGTAGGTTTCCAGCTGTATCCACCGCACGGCGCCATCAAATGCCTGCACCAGCGCAGGAAAAAACGCCTTGCCGCCTTGCAGCAACTGGAGCGTTTCATGTGTGCTTGCGGTATGCATCGGGGCAACAGTCGAGTCAGGGGCAAGGCATGCCGAATTCACAATGCGCCCGACGCCTTCAGAAATCTGGGCAGCAGCAAAATTACCTCGGCGTTGGACGGAGAAAAACAGGCTTCGGCGGCCGCCTGATGCGCCAACCATTGGGAGGCCGTATGCTCCCGGGGGCTGAGCGTGACTGCACAGCGCTGCGGCACGCAAAGGCCAAAAACATGCTCGGTGTTGCGTGTGACGCCGGGCGCATAACGATGCCGCCACACCGGGTATATGTCGTACACGTTCGAAATGCGCCAGTCCTGCAACTGGGCCTGCGTGGCCACCATGCCGGTTTCCTCCTGCACCTCGCGCAGGGCTGATTCGATCAATGGCTCATCTTGCGCGTCCTTTGAACCGGTGACGCTTTGCCAGAAACCCGGATGATCGGCCCGTTCAATCAGCAACACCTCAAGCCGGGGCGTGTAGATGACCACCAGGACCGACTCTGGGATTTTGAAGGGGGCAGCAATTGAAACCATGCCGGATTATTGCGGCTGCAGGGACGTTTACCTATAGCTTGGATGGCACACGCCTGCCGCAGCGCATTGCGCGAGAAAAACCTGCTGTTCAGGCCCTGTCGATCTGGGCAACGTTGAACACCGCCTGCGCGAGTTGGTCGAACTGATGGGTCTTGTCCAGAAAATCTTCTGCGCCGGCCCCCAGATAGCGCTTCCGGTAAACCGGATCTGAACTGTTGCTGAAAATGACAAATGCGATGTCAGGCGCTACATGGCGAATGGTCCGCAGCACCTGCAGACCCGATCCACCATCAAGTTGAACGTCCAGCACGACCACATCGGGATACGCCCCCAAAATTCCCTCGATCGAATCCTGCGGCGTTTGGGCCAGGCCCACAATGGTCATTGCATGGGCGCCCAGCAGTGAAGCGACGCGGCTTTGAATCAAGGTCGAGTCGTCGGCTATGAAAATCCTCAGCGATGCATTGGGTTGGGCCATTTCCAGACTGTGCCCGCCAACCGTGCGGCCGGCCATATAACTTGCCTGATTCGCAGCATCGGAAAACACTGTACGGGGCCAGGGTCTTGGCCTATCCGTCCTAAGCGAACGCCTGCCACGCAAGAACTGATGCGGCGTCAGGGCTCCAACGGCTCGGTCACGCCATGCTTGATGGCGTAGCGAATCAGCTCGCTCTGGTTGTTCAGGTTCATCTTCTGCATGAGGTTGGCTTTGTGCGTGCTGATGGTTTTTGCGGAAAGGTTCAGCCTACCGGCAATTTCCGTCACAGACATGCCGGTGGCGATCAACCGAAACACTTCAAACTCTCGGTCAGTCAGCTTTTCATGCGCCGCAGAATTGGACCCCATCATGGAACCCAGCGCCAGTTGCTCGGCTACGCCCGTGCTGATGAAAGCGCCGCCCGATGCAATCTTGCGCAGCACCTGCATCAGCTGCGTGGGTGCGCTTTCCTTCGTCAGATAGCCGCTGGCGCCTGACTTGATCGAGCGCACCGCATACTGGAGCTCCTCATGCATGCTCAAAACCAGGATGCGCAGCTTGGGTTTTTCACAGCGCACCAGCTTGATCAGCTCCATGCCGCTGCGTCCCGGCATGGACAGGTCCAGCACCAGGACATCAAAATCACATTCGCGCACCTGCCGCATCACTTCTGCCCCATTCGCAGCTTCGCCGACAACCGCCATGTCTGAAGCCGATGTGACAATGCGCTTGAGCCCTTCCCTCACGACGGCATGGTCGTCGGCAATGACAATCCGGATCATGGGCACGGCCCTGGAGAATCCAGGGGAATGCACACCTCGACCAAAGTTCCCTTTCCCGGCGTGCTGCGGATGGCAACGCTGCCCCCCAGCAATTGCGCCCGCTCGCGCAGGCCCATCAGCCCGAGAGATTGCGGCTTGCGCACGCCATCCGACAAAAATCCGCAGCCATCGTCGTGCACCGTCAGACTGATCGTGTTGAAGCTTTTTCCCAATGTGATCACCACTTGGGAAGCGCCGGCATGCTTGGCAATGTTGTTGAGCGATTCCTGAATGATCCGAAAAACTGCGGTGGCATAAGGTTCCGGCAGTTCGAATTCCATCTCCTGGTTCACCGAGAACCGGCACGAAACCCCGCAGCGCTGCATGAAATTGCTGGCCAGCCATTCAATGGCAGGCACCAGCCCCAGGTCGTCCAGCATGAGAGGCCGCAAGTCAGCAGCCATTCTTCGCGTGGCCGCCACCGTGCGGTCCAGCGTTTCGACCATTTCAGTCAATTTGGCCGCAACGATCTGCGGCGCTGCCGGGGCATGGTCGCGAAGCCAAATGGTGTCCATCTTCAATGCCGTCAGGGATTGGGCCAATTCATCATGCAGTTCCCGGGCCAACCGGGCTTTCTCTTCTTCACGAATAGCCTGCGCGGCGACCGCAAAAGCACGGCGCTCCTGCAAAAACTGCATGGGCTCAATCAGTCCGGCAGAAAAACTGGTTGGGCAGGTTTCGGGTACGAGCGAAAGTCCGCGGATTTGGTAGCCAACGGTTTTTCCCGCACCCATCCGCATCTGGTTTTTAGACTTTCCCGCAACTTGCATCTGACTTTTCATAATTTCCTCCAAAAGATCTTGCGTCCTCGGTCTTGATTTCAGGCCACGCACCGGTTTGCGAAGCATTAGCGCGCAACGCCATCGAAACCACATGCCGAACGCAACTCTTTTTATTTGCTTGTGGAATGACCATAAGTCAATTGGAAATGCAGTCAGCCCAATAGAAGGGCTTAACTACAAACAGTTGTGGCGGTTACAGACTTTTCTACCCAGTTCAGCTACTTTCAGGCATGAAATCTGGTATTCACCGGTAACGCCTTGATGCAAAATTTTCAGGCACTGAGGTCGGTTAGAAATGTTGCTTCAATTGACTTGAATCAACACCGCAAATGCCCGCGGGCCTAAGCTGGCTTTTTTGATCAAAAAAGGGGAAACCACCATGTACCAGCGAATTCTTGTAGCCACCGATGGTTCTGCGTTGTCAACCACGGCAGTCAACAGTGCAATTGAACTGGCCGCGGCTGTTGGGGCGGAGCTCGTGGCCCTGTATGTCGTGCCCCGCTACCCTGTCAGCTATTTTGAAGGCGGCATCTCCATCCCGGTGCAAGACATCGCCATTGCCGAAAGGCAGTGGAGCGAAATGGGGCAGGCAGTGGTTGATGCGGTCGAGTTGCAGGCCAGAGCAAAAGGGGTCAAGGCCAGGGCGGCGGTCATGCAGTCAGACCTGATTGCCGAGTCGATCATGGCGGCCGTGCTTAAGCACGAATGCGACCTGGTGGTCATGGCCTCACACGGGCGCAAGGGTATCAAGCGGGTGCTGCTGGGAAGCGAAACCCAGCATGTGCTGACGCACAGCACCGTGCCGGTTCTGGTGCTGCGTTAAATGGACCGGGCCCGATGCAGCGATTTATTGGCGTAAGCGGCGCCGCAGGCTGTCAGGTGGCGCCCTGCTCACCTGAACAATTTACCCGCCAAGCAAAAGGACACCCTGACGGCGCCCTTTCAACTGGATAACCCATTCGCACGCCTGAGCGTGGTCAGACCGATGGCGGGTTGCGCAACCGGATATGCAACTCGCGCAATTGCTTCTCATCCACCGGGCTCGGCGCATGCGTCAGCAGGCATTGCGCACGCTGGGTCTTGGGAAAGGCGATCACGTCGCGGATCGACTCGGCGCCGGTCATCATGGTCACGATGCGGTCCAGTCCAAAGGCCAGGCCGCCATGCGGCGGCGCGCCATATTGCAGGGCATCGAGCAGAAAGCCGAACTTGAGCTGCGCCTCTTCAGGGCCGATGTTCAACGCGCTGAAGACCTTGCTCTGCACATCGGCACGGTGAATTCGCACCGACCCGCCGCCCAGTTCCCAGCCGTTGAGCACCATGTCATAGGCCTTGGCGATGCAGCGGCCCGGGTCGGTGTCCATCCAGTCTTCATGCCCGTCTTTGGGGGCCGTGAAGGGATGATGCACCGCGCTCCAGCGCTTGCCGTCTTCGTCGTATTCAAACATTGGAAAGTCCACCACCCACAGCGGTTTCCAGCCCTTGGTGAACAAGCCTGTTTTCTTTCCGAATACGCTGTGGCCGACTTTCAGGCGGAGCGCCCCGATGCTGTCGTTGACCACTTTGGACTTGTCAGCGCCAAAGAACAGGATGTCGCCATTTTGCGCGCCTGTGCGCTTGAGAATTTCCGCAACCGCCGCATCGTGGATATTTTTCACGATCGGGCTTTGCAGGCCCTCGCGTCCCTTGGCAACGTCATTCACCTTGATCCAGGCCAGGCCCTTGGCACCGTAAATCTTGACAAACTCGGTATAGCCGTCGATCTCGCTGCGGCTGATTTCAGCGCCGCCGGGCACACGCAAGGCCACCACACGGCCGCCGGCCGAGGTGGCGGGCGCGCTGAAGACCTTGAAATCGACATCAGCCATCACGTCGGTCAGCTCGGTGAACTCCATGCTGACGCGCAGATCGGGCTTGTCCGAACCGAAGCGGTGCATGGCGTCGGCATACGCCATGACCGGGAATTCGCCCAGGTCAGTGTTCAGCACCGTCTTGAACATGTTGCTGATCATGCCCTGGAACATGTCGCGGATTTCCTGTTCGCCCATAAAGGACGTCTCGATATCGATCTGCGTGAATTCGGGCTGGCGGTCGGCACGCAGGTCTTCATCGCGGAAGCACTTGGTGATCTGGTAGTAGCGGTCAAAACCGGCCACCATCAGCAACTGCTTGAACAGCTGCGGGCTTTGCGGCAGCGCAAAAAACATGCCTTCGTTGACGCGGCTGGGCACCAGGTAATCACGCGCTCCCTCGGGCGTGCTTTTGGTCAGCATCGGCGTTTCGATGTCGATGAAGCCGTTGGCATCGAGGAACTTGCGGGTTTCCATGGCCACGCGGTAACGCAGCATCAGGTTGTTCTGCATGTAGGGGCGGCGCAGGTCCAGCACCCGGTGCGTCAGGCGCGTGGTTTCCGAGAGGTTGTCGTCGTCCAGCTGGAAAGGCGGGGTCACGCTCGGGTTGAGCACGATCAACTCGTGGCACAGCACCTCGATTTTTCCACTCTTCAAGTTGTCATTGGCTGTGCCTTCGGGTCGGGCACGCACCACGCCTTTGACCTGCACGCAAAACTCGTTGCGCACCTCTTCAGCCGTGCCAAACATGTCGGCCCGGTCCGGGTCGCACACCACCTGCACATAGCCTTCGCGGTCGCGCAGGTCAATGAAGATCACGCCGCCATGGTCGCGCCGGCGGTTGACCCAGCCGCACAGGCTGACGGTCTGCCCCATCATGCTTTCGGTCACCAGACCGCAATAGGACGAACGCATTTGAGCGACTTGTGTATCAGCGATGGCCATAAAAAATACTCGGAAATTGTCAGCGCTGTTGCGCTGCGGTTTACAGGGGAGGGTTCAGCGGAGAGGCGGGGCGGGCGGCAGGCACCACGACACCCATCGATATGACATAGGTCAGTGCTTCATCGACACTCATCCTCAACTCGATGCATTCGGCTCTCTTGAGCATGACGAAATACCCGCCCGTGGGATTGGGCGTGGTCGGAACATAAACGCTGATGTAGTCTGCCGGCAAATGGTTCACCACGTCACCGCCCGGCAAGCCGGTGAGAAAACCAATGGTCCAGACGCCTTCGCGCGGCCACTGCACCAGCAAGGCCTTGCGAAATGCATTGCCATTTTCAGAAAACAGGGTGTCCGACACCTGCTTCACGCTCGAATAGATCGACCGTACGATCGGAATGCGCCGCAGCATGGCGTTGCCAAGCATCAAGAGCTTGCTGCCCAGAAAATTGCTGGCAATCGCGCCCATCAGCAGCACGATGCCCAGGGTCAGCAGCACGCCGAAACCCGGCAGATGAAAACCCAGCACCCGGTCCGGATGCCAGGCGCCCGGCAGGATCAGCAGGGTCTGGTCGAGCGTCGCCACAATCCAGTTGAGCACCGCCAGCGTGATGGCCAGGGGAACGAGCACCAGGAGTCCGGCCAGCAGCCACCGGCGAATCGAGCCCATCATGAAGATTTGGCTGAAGCGCTGCCGGTGGAGCTTTTACTGTCACCGGCAGGAGCGGAAGAAGCCGGTGCGGCGGGCACTGAAGTTGCGGCAGGCGCAGCGGCTGCAGAACCGGCACTGCTCCCGGCGTCGGCGGCCGGGCTGCTGCCCTCGCTGGACGAAGCAGCCTTCGCGTCGTCTGGTTTTGCAGCCGCCGGCGCATTGTTGCCGCCCCGAAAATCCGTCACATACCAGCCAGAACCCTTGAGTTGAAAACCGGCCGCGGTCAGCTGCTTCTTGAAGCTCGGTGCGTTGCACTGCGGACATGTCGACAGGACGGCATCCGACATTTTTTGCAATACATCCTTGGCAAAACCGCAGGATTCGCATTTGTAAGCGTAGATAGGCATGGTGCTTGGGCTCGTTTTCCGGGAGTGCGACGCCAGCAAAGGCCGGTCAGTGCAAAGCCGCCAATTATAGGGCTTGCGCTGGCACGTCCTTTAATTTTGCCGGGCGCCCATCAGGACGCCGTTGGTCATCAAAACAGCCGGATACGCAAAACAAATTGCATGAAGACCAGGCCCAGAACAAAGCCGAGTCCGCCATAGATCAGGCTTTGCAGCAGCTTGTTGGTGCGCTTCTGTTCGGCCAGCAATTCTTGCAGATGAGGGTAGCTGGCGGGCGGCCCGGCCTTCAGGTATTGGGCCAGCAGGCGCGGCAGCATGGGCAGCAGCTTGGCATAGGACGGGGCTTCCGCTTTCAGTTGCGCCAGGAGTTTTTCCGGACCGACCTGCTCCAGCATCCAGCGCTCCAGAAAAGGCTTGGCCGTGCTCCAGAGGTCCAGGTCGGGGTCAAGGTCGCGCCCCAGGCCTTCGATATTCAGCAGGGTCTTTTGCAGCAACACGAGTTGCGGCTGAATTTCCACCTGGAACCGGCGCGAAGTCTGGAACAGCCGCATCAGCACCAGGCCCAGGGAAAGCTCTTTCAGCGGACGGTCAAACATGGGTTCGCAGCAAGCGCGAATCGCAGACTCCAGCTCATCAACCCGGGTGGCGGCCGGCACCCAGCCTGATTCGATGTGCAGTTCGGCAACCCGCTTGTAGTCGCGCTGGAAAAAAGCGCTGAAATTTTGCGCCAGGTATTCCTTGTCCACCTCGGTCAGTGTGCCGACGATTCCAAAATCGAGCGAGATGTAGCGCCCAAAGGTTTCAGGCGCCAGGCTGACCTGGATGTTGCCCGGGTGCATGTCGGCATGGAAAAACCCGTCGCGAAACACCTGGGTAAAAAACAGGGTGACGCCATCGCGCGACAGTTTCTTCATGTCGACGCCGGCATCGCGCAGGCGCTGTGTCTGGCCGATGGGAACGCCGTACATGCGCTGCATCACCATCACATCGGGCATGCAGTAGTCCCAGTGCATTTCAGGAATCATGACCAGATCGAGGCTTTGCATGTTGCGGCGCAATTGCGCTGCGTTGGATGCCTCGCGCAGCAGGTCCAGCTCGTCGTGCAGGTATTTGTCGAATTCGGCCACCACCTCGCGTGGCTTGAGGCGTTTTCCGTCCGCCGAAGCGCGCTCGACCCAGCCGGCCATCATGCGCATCAGCGCCAGGTCCTTGTTGAAGGCGGCCACCATGTTGGGCCGCAGCACCTTCACGGCCACCTCGCGCCCTCCGGGCAAAGTGGCAAAGTGAACCTGGGCAATGGACGCGCTGGCCACAGGCGTCAGCTCAAAGGTTTCAAAAATGCGGTCCAGCGGTTTGCCAAAAGATTTTTCAATGATCCCCACCGCCACGGCCGAAGGGAACGGCGGAACACGGTCCTGCAGGCGGGCAAGCTCATCGGCAATGTCAGGCGGCAGCAAATCGCGCCGCGTCGACAAGACCTGGCCGAACTTGACAAAAATAGGACCCAGACGTTCCAGGGCCAGCCGGAGCCGCTCACCGCGGGGCGCCTTCAGGTTGCGCCCAAACGAAACAATGCGGGACAGCAGGCGTATCCAGGGCTTTTCGAAACTGGACAGCACCAGCTCATCCAGGCCAAAGCGCAACACCGTCCAGATGATGAAGACTCCCCTGAAAAGCCGACTCATGCAGGATCCCTGGGCGGAGGCATCGACCCCGCGCCTGCTGTGCCGTCAACGTCAGCTGTAGTTGGCGCGGTACCCTGCGCCGAAGCCGCAGGAATGGGGGCTGACGGCGCCCGGCCGGGCTCAGCCACCCCAGCAGTTGCAGATGCGGACGCAGCAGATGCACTTGCGGGCGGAAATGGACCCTTGCCCAAAAACTGCTTCAAGGCCGATGCGAGTCGCTGTGCGCCACCCGCCAGCGCATGGGCGGGCGCATCGCCGATCAGCCTCGACAAATCCTCTTCGGCATCCCATCGCAAGTTTTCAGCCAGCCAGCCAATTTCGGCCGCCAGTTGCACGTCGCCTTCAATCTTGACCGCCGGGGTTTTACCGGCCAATACCGACCCGATCGCAGACCAGGGCGAATCAGGGGCAACGGACAAGACCAGATCGGGCTTGGAAAAGGCAGGTGCGCGGTCGGCAAGTCCGGCGGGCGTGACGATCAGGTCAATGGCAAACAAGCCCCACCGCACATGCACAACGCGGCCTTTTTGGCGCAACAGCCGCTCTTGCGCCTGCTTTTCCTGAAGAAGGACATGATTGAGAAAAAGTACCAGCCGCTGCTGCCCTTCGTCAACCATCCACGCAGGAGGCTGAAAACGGGTGGCGATGGATTCCAGAAATGAAAAAGGAGACGTGTTGTTCATACGTCTCCGATTTTGCAGGATAAAAACTTCGCCGGGTCAAAGCCCTCAATTAACTACCTACTCCCAGCAAGGGCCGTGGGCGCCCTGCTGAGTCAGCGAACCGCACCCGCCGCAGCGAGCGTGGCCGCTAGCTCACTGCAAGGCCTGAACGCCAGCCACCAGCCAGCCGCTTCCGCCGGTACGGGGCTTGGTCATGTTCCACACTTCCCGGAACGGGCTGGCGCCTGACGATGCGTCTTCCTTGATCATGCCGGAGAACTCCACGCTGGCCATGTACACGTCGCTCATTTCCTCAATGCCCAGCAGTTGCGCATCCAGCATGACCACTTCGGTCTTGTTGGCGCTGCCGCCCGTGTGCGTTTCGCGGTCGGCGAGCTGAGTCTTGATCTGCTCAAGCATGTCGTCGGTCATCATCGAACGCAGGTTCTGGATGTCGGAACGGTCCCAGGCGTCCTGCAGGGTCACGAAATTGGACTTGCAGGCTTTCAGGAAACCATCTGCATCAAAACCGGCAGGCACCCCCCAGTTCTGGGATCCAGCCAGGCCGGAACCGATCATCGAGCCGCCCGCTGCTGCTGCGCCAGCCGTTGCGCTGCGTTCCCAGGGGCGCGCTGATGCATCGTTGCCCACATTGGCCGGGCTGTAGTTGCGGGCTGTCGCGGTCTCGGTCGCGTTGCCGGCGCCCTGAAAGGCGAAGGGAGACTGCGCTCGGGTAGCCCCGGGCTCTCCGCTTTTGCCGCTCTTGAGCTTGCGCATCACAAAACCTGCAACCACCATGATGACCAGGGCCAGCAAGGCAAACATGATGATCTGGCCGAAAGCGCCGCCCAGGCCCAGCGACGAAGCCAGCCAGGCCAGGCCAAGGCCGGCAGCCAGGCCGCCCAGCATCGCACCCCACGGCTTTTTAGGCGCTGCGGCAGCCGCCGCGCCCGTCGCAGGCGCAGCGGTGGAATTGGTCGCATTGTTCGCCGGCGCCTGGCGCTGCGTCACATTGGAAGACTGCTTCCCGAATGAGCCGCCGCCGCCCATGCGCTTGGCATCTGCCGCCGTGCCGGACAGCGTGAGGGTTACCGCAAAAACTGCGGAAAGAATGACCTGCCAAATTTTCATAACGTCTCCTTGATTAAACCAACTCGATCCTGATCACGGCATGCAGCCGCACTACTTCTCAGCACTTGATTCCAACATGCAATGCCACCACCCCGCCTGACAGGTTGTGATAATCCACATGACCAAAGCCAGTATTTCGCATAAGGGATTTCAGTTCTTCCTGATCAGGGTGCATCCGGATCGATTCAGCCAGGTATTGGTAGCTGGCTCCGTCGTTCGCCACCAGCTTGCCGATTTTTGGCAAGACCTTGAATGAATACCAGTCGTAGATTTTTTCGAGCGGCTTGGCCACCTTGGAAAACTCCAGCACCAGCAGCTTGCCGCCCGGCTTCAAAACCCGGTTCATCTCCCGCAGCGCGGCATCCTTGTGCGTCATGTTGCGCAAGCCGAACGCCACGGTGACAACATCGAACCCCTCGCCGGCAAAAGGGAGGTGTTCGGCGTCGCAGACCAGCGTTGGCAGGCTCACTCCGGCGTCCAGCAGGCGGTTGCGCCCTTCGCCGAGCATGGCTTCATTGATGTCGGTATGAACCACGCGCCCTTTGACGCCCACCTTGGGCGCAAACGCCAATGCCAGGTCGCCCGTGCCGCCCGCAATGTCCAGCACCTGATGGCCCTCTTTCACGTTGGCAACCAGCACGGTGTAGGCCTTCCAGGCCCGATGCATGCCCATCGACATCAGGTCGTTCATGACATCGTATTTGGGCGCGACCGAATCGAACACACTGCGCACACGACGCGCCTTGTCCTGCTCATCGACCGATTCAAAGCCAAAATGGGTAGTTGTCATAAGGTGGATGCTAGAGGGAAATTTGACAATTGGCGTCGACAACCCTGCGGTGATTCAGGGCATTAAGAAAAAATTTTCAGCGTGAAGGCAACACTGGCGGCAAAACTCGCATAGTCAATGGCTGCTGCAGCCCTGTCCGCCGGCCAGGGCCATGGGCGCATCGCGCTCGACACCCGCAGCGTCCAGCCTGCGCTGGTAGTCCTGCCATAGCTTTTCTTCGTCTGCGCCCAGGTGGTAGAGATAGTCCCAGGTAAAGAGGCCGCTCTCATGGCCGTCGGAAAACACCGGTTTGACCGCGTAATTGCCGATCGGTTCAAGAGCCAGGACATTTACCTCGCGCTTGCCGGTCTGAAGAATTTCCTGGCCGGGACCGTGGCCCTGCACTTCGGCCGAGGGCGAATAGATGCGCATCAGCTCGAACGGTATCTTGAAGGCGGACCCGTCTGAAAAGGCAATTTCGAGAACGCGCGACTGGCTGTGAACTGTCAGCGCCGTGGGGGCCGGCGACCCGGCTTGAAGACCTGCCATGGGAGTGCCTCGCTTTCTGGATAGGGTAAAAATAAGTGGTGAATGTCTCAGGGCGCCATGGCTTCGGCAATGCGCCGGCTCACGTCCGCGCACCGGGCGGCCAGCGCGGCAACTTTTTGGTCATCGACCGGACGTTGCGGAGCGCACCACACCGGCGACGGGAAGTGGCTGTCATCCGCAAAACGGGCAATTACGTGCCAGTGCAGGTGCGGCACCGCGTTGCCCAATGCGGCCAGGTTGATTTTGTCGGGCTGGAGTTCGCTGCGCAGCACCTGCTCGACCGTGACCACCGCGTGCATGCAGATGTCGCGCTCTGCTGGCGACAGGTCGGAAAATTCGCGCACATGCGCGCGCCAAACCACGCGGTAGAACGCCGGAAACCCGGTCTCATTGGCTTGAATGATGCGCAGGAATTGATTGCCGAACACCAGCAGGCCGCCGTCGGCTTCGCACAAGGGGCACAAAGCGTCCGCCATCGCGCCTACACCAGCACCCGTTCAATGCCGCCGTGGTTGGCCACCGCCACATATTCGGGCAGCCAGTCCTTGCCCAAAATCTGGTTGGCCATTTCAACGACGATGTAATCCGCCTCCAGCAGGCCGTTTTGCAGGTCGTTGCCATAGCGGTTCAGACCCTGCAGGCAGCTCGGGCAGCTGGTCAGGATCTTGACGTTGCCAGTGGCGGCAACGGCGCCGGATGCGCGCAGTTCGGCTTCGCCCTTGCGGATCTCTTCTTCCTTGCGAAAGCGCACCTGGGTCGAAATATCGGGCCGTGTCACGCCCAGCGTGCCCGACTCGCCGCAGCAGCGCTCGCTCTTGAGCACATTGTCGCCGATCAGCGCCTTCACGGTTTTCATCGAATCGCCAAGCTTCATGGGGTTGTGGCAAGGCTCGTGGTACAGAAAACCGGGCTGGTTGGCCGGCAGCGTGATGCCTTTTTCAAGCAGGTATTCATGGATGTCGATGATGCGGCTGCCAGGGAATATCTTGTCGAACTGATAGCCCTGCAGCTGGTCGTAGCAGGTGCCGCAGCTCACCACCACGGTCTTGATGTCGAGGTAGTTGAGCGTGTTGGCAACCCGGTGGAACAGCACCCGGTTGTCGGTGATCATCTTGTCGGCCTTGTCGAAATCGCCGCTGCCGCGCTGCGGATAGCCGCAGCACAAATATCCCGGCGGCAGCACCGTCTGCACCCCGGCATGCCAGAGCATCGCCTGGGTGGCCAGGCCGACCTGGCTGAACAATCGCTCCGAACCGCAGCCGGGAAAGTAAAAAACCGCCTCGGTTTCGGCCGTGGTGCTTTTCGGGTTGCGGATGATCGGGACGTAGTCCTTGTCTTCGATGTCGAGTAGGGCGCGGGCGGTTTTCTTGGGCAGGCCGCCGGGCATCTTCTTGTTGATGAAGTGGATGACCTGTTCCTTGACCGGCGCCTTGCCCACGGTGGCGGGGGGCAGCGCGGTCTGTTTTTTCGTCAAGCCCCGCAGCACGTCGTTGGCTAGGCGCTGGGCCTTGAAGCCGACATCGACCATGGCGCTGCGCATGACCTTGATGGTTTGCGGATTGGTCGCGTTCAGGAAGAACATGGCGGCCGCGTTGCCGGGGCGGAAGGATTTCTGGCCCATCTTGCGCAGCAGGTTGCGCATGTTCATCGACACTTCGCCAAAGTCGATATCCACCGGGCAGGGGTTCAGGCACTTGTGGCACACGGTGCAGTGGTCGGCCACGTCCTCGAACTCTTCCCAGTGCTTCAGGCTGATGCCGCGCCGGGTTTGCTCTTCATACAGGAAAGCCTCGACCAGCAGCGAGGTGGCCAGGATCTTGTTGCGCGGGCTGTACAGCAGGTTGGCGCGCGGTACGTGGGTGGCGCACACCGGCTTGCACTTGCCGCAGCGCAGGCAGTCCTTCACGCTGTCGGCAATGGCGCCGATGTCGCTTT
>JAQGMZ010000141.1 GCA_028292045.1 Polaromonas sp.
AATCATCGAGGACATGGGCAAGGCGATCGAGTAGGATTTTTGTGCGTCAAGGATCAAAAACCGCTTCCAGAATCGCGTAACACCCGTTCTAAATATCCAAATTCCGTTATTTTTAGGGAAAACACAGTAGCCGCAGAGTTGGCTCTGCTTGAAAATTGCTGTAAGTAACAAGTAAGTAAAAATAACGGAACTGGAAGCTAACAAGATGAATGCAATGATGAACGCGCAAGAAATCGATCGTCCGTGGCTGAAGTCATACCCAGCCGGCGTTCCCGCCGACGTCGATATCTCTCAATACCCGTCGCTCGTGGCATTGATGGAGGAAAGCTTCCAGAAGCACAAGGACCGCGTGGCCTACAGCTTCATGGGCAAGGAAATTACCTTTGCCCAGACCGACAGCCTGTCGCTTGCGTTTGGCGCCTACCTGCAGGGTCTGGGGCTGGCCAAGGGCGACCGGGTCGCCATCATGATGCCCAATGTGCCCCAGTACCCGGTGGCGGTGGCGGCCATACTGCGGGCCGGTTATGTGGTGGTGAATGTCAACCCGCTTTACACGCCGCGCGAACTGGAGCACCAACTCAAGGATTCAGGCGCCAAAGCCATCGTGATCGTCGAAAACTTTGCCTTCACGCTGGAACAATGCCTGCCCAGCACTCCCGTCAGGCACATTGTCCTGTGCGCCATGGGTGACCAGCTGGGAATGCTCAAGGGCGCGCTTGTCAACTATGTGGTGCGCAATGTCAAGAAAATGGTGCCGCCTTTCAACCTGCCCGGGGCGGTGCGGTTCAACGATGCGCTGTCGCTGGGCGCGCGCAGCGAACTCAAGCGGCCCGACATCAAGCCCGATGACATAGCCGTGCTGCAGTACACCGGCGGTACCACCGGGGTGTCCAAAGGCGCAGTGCTGTTGCACCGCAACGTGATTGCCAATGTGCTGCAGTCAGAAGCATGGAACGGCCCGGCCATGGCCAGCCTGGGTGGGGGAGAGCAGCCCACTTATGTTTGCGCCTTGCCGCTGTACCATATTTTTGCTTTCACGGTGAACATGATGCTGGGCATGCGGACGGGCGGGAAAAACATCCTGATTCCCAACCCGCGCGACCTGCCGGCTGTGCTGAAAGAGCTTTCAAAGCACAAGGTTCACAGTTTCCCGGCCGTCAACACCTTGTTCAACGGACTGGCCAACCACCCGGATTTCAACACTGTGGACTGGTCGCACCTGAAAATCTCGCTCGGCGGCGGCATGGCCGTTCAGAGCGCGGTGGCCAAGCTGTGGCTGCAAAAAACCGGTTGTCCGATCTGCGAAGGCTATGGCCTGTCTGAAACATCGCCTTCGGCCAGTTGCAACCCGACCAACAGCAAAACCTTCACCGGCACCATCGGCGTGCCGATCCCCGGTACCTGGTTCAAGCTGCTGGACGACGACGGCCGGGAAGTCCCCCCGGGCCAGCCTGGCGAAATCGCCATCAAGGGACCGCAGGTGATGGCTGGCTACTGGCAGCGTCCCGATGAAACCGACAAGGTCATGACGCCCGACGGGTATTTCAAATCGGGCGACGTGGGCATCGTTGACGACAACGGTTTTTACAAGATCATTGACCGCAAGAAAGACATGGTCCTGGTCAGCGGCTTCAATGTCTACCCCAATGAAATCGAAGAAGTGGTGGCCCAGCTCGATGGGGTGATGGAATGCGCCTGCGTGGGCATGGTGGATGACCGCACCGGTGAAGCCGTCAAGCTGGTGATCGTCAAAAAGAATCCCGAGCTCACTGAAGCCGACGTGCGTGCTTTCTGCAAGCAAAACCTGACGGCTTACAAGCAGCCCAAGGTGGTGGAGTTCCGCACCGAACTGCCCAAAACGCCCGTGGGCAAGATCCTGCGCCGCGAACTGCGCGACAAGCGCTGACCCGGTCGCTGTTGACTCCGGAATCTGCCCCAACCCCGATTGCCATCCTCAGCGCCCTGCCGCAGGAGCAGCGCGGCCTCATCGAACTGCTGCATTCCCCGTGCAGGTTCAGGCATGCAAACCGCGATTTCTGGGTGGGTGGCCTGCACGGTCAGCAGGTGGTGCTGGCAGTCTCAAAAATCGGCAAGGTCGCTGCCGCCACCACCGCCACGGCATTGATCGAGCGCTTTGGCGCTCGCGGCATTGTGTTCACCGGTGTCGCCGGCGGCCTGGGCGCTGGCGTGGAAGTGGGCGATGTGGTGGTGGCGACCGATTTTGTACAGCATGACCTGGATGCTTCGCCGCTGTACCCGCGTTACGAGCTGCCTTTGTATGGCAGAACCCGGATTGACTGTGATGCTTATTTGAGCGGTCTGCTTTACCAAGCCAGTTGCACAGCGCTGGCCGGCGGTTTCCTGGTGGCGCACGGGTTTTGCCATTCCCGCGTTCACCGGGGCCTGGTGGCCAGTGGTGACCGGTTTGTTTGCGGTGTTGAAGAATCGCATCGCCTGCGGGACCTGATGGCGCAAGCAGGCCATGAGGTGCAGGCGGTAGAGATGGAAGGCGCCGCCGTCGCTCAGGTCTGCCTGGACTACGGCGTGCCTTTTGCCGCCATGCGCACCATTTCAGACCGCGCCGATGACAGCGCGCATGCCGATTTTCCAAATTTTGTCGAAACGACCGCCAGCCCCTATGCGCGGCTGATCATGCGGGAATTCCTGGAATTGCTATCAAGTAGATAGCTTCGAATGCTTGTGACTGCTGCCCGCAAAGATGTTTTGGCGACAGGTCGAAAGTCCTTTATTGCAGCCAGCCGCGCTTTCTGAAATACCACATGGGCACCACGGCGCTTGCAAACATCAGGGCGAGCGCGTAAGGATAGCCCAGGGTCCAGTCGAGTTCCGGCATGAGCTTGAAGTTCATGCCGTACACGCTGGCAATCAAGGTCGGCGGCAGCAAGGCGACACTGGCAACCGAAAATATCTTGATGATCTTGTTCTGGTTGATGTTGATGAAGCCTACTGTCGCATCCATCAAGAAGTTGATCTTGTCGAACAAAAACGCGGTGTGCGAGTCCAGCGAGTCGATGTCGCGCAAAATCTGCCGCGCTTCCTCGAACTGCTCGGCGTTGAGCATCTTGCTGCGCATCATGAAGCTCACGGCGCGCCGCGTGTCCATGACATTGCGCCGAATGCGGCCGCTCAGGTCTTCGTGCCGGGCAATGGCGCCCAGCACCTCGCCGGCCATGACGTCGGTGACGTCGCCCGACAGTACCTTGGTGCTGACTTTTTCCAGGTCCACATAAATGCCTTCCAGCGTGTCCGCCGAATATTCCGCGTCCGCGTCGAACAGCTTGAGCAGCACTTCCTTGGCGTCTTCGATCAGTCCCGGAGCGCGGCGTGCGCGCATGCGCAACAGCCGGAACACGGGAACGTCTTCATCATGGATGGAAAACAGCACACCTTTGCTTTTCAGGTCGTCGTTCACCAGGTTCAGGATGAAAGCCACCCGCACGGTACGCGGCTCGTCCTCGTCAGCAATCAAGAAGTCGGAGCGAATATGCAGTTCGCCGTTGTCTTCCTCATAAAAACGCGCGGATTCTTCAATGTCCTCGTCCATGGCGTCTTCGGGAATTGACAAGCCGTAGTATTGCTTGATCCAGCGCTTTTCTTCAAGGGTCGGGGACTCCAGGTCCACCCAGATGGGCTGGAACTTCGACAGTTCCTCCAGGGATTCAATTTCTTCCTGGAAAAGCCGTCCATTGGCGAGCGTAAAAATATTGAGCATGACAGACAGCTTTTTCGATAGGCATGTACCTGCCCAAGGCGGGGGTCAAGCCTTGGCGCAGGAGCGAGCGGATTGTGTGGATGAAGGCATCGCTTTCAACCCGCTCCAAGCCTTATCCGGCGTCAGTCTGCGGTGTTGAAAGCGGCCGACTGGGACTGCTTTCCAAGGATGGCTCCGTGATAAATAAACGGCGATTATGGCATTGCACCTGCGATTTATACACTGGGTGGGCAGGCTGCCTTGCCTGCTTCAGAACAGCGCCAGGGTGCCTTGGTGAAATTGAATCTGCAACCACTCCGCAGGCTTGGGGGGGGTTTAAAAGCGTCTAAGAAATGCTTGAAGAAACAAGTATTCACATAAAGCCTAAATTTGTAACTTAATATTTGACTGCCAGTAATTTTGCTAAATTTATTTAAGAGGCAGTTATGAGCAATTGCAAATTGTTAAACCTCTTTAATGGCAATTGCTGCTGCGGCATGGTTGAGTACTACCTATTTTAATCGCTTGGCTGGCTTGCATTTGATTTGTCATAAAGGCATAGTGAAGTCAAGAGCATGTTCCGTCTGTTGCCAGGCCTGACGCATCTGGCGGCATTTTTCAACCAGTTCCAACTTTTGGAATAGGAGTCTCTGTATGAACTTGACGATCAGCGGTCACCACCTTGAGGTCACCCCAGCA